>NZ_JBWJAR010000007.1:0-275384 GCF_056389225.1 Pseudarthrobacter sp. rb
CGTCCAGGGAGCGTTCGTAGCGGAAGGCGGGGCGGATCCTTTTGAAGATCCGGGGCACGGTTTCGACGTTGTGCGCGAAGACTTCGGGCGCTGAGTCGCAGATCGCCTTGATGTGGTCGGGGTTGCCAGAGAAGTCGGGGATGAGCAGTTCCACGCCGGTGCCGGGGTTCAGTTCGTGGATTTTGCGGACGGTTTCGGCGTAGAGCCAGACGCCTTCGTCTTCGAGGTCATCGCGGGCCACGCCGGTGACGGTGGCGTAGCGCAGCTGCATGGATTGGACGGAGCGGGCCACCTTGGTGGGTTCGAACCTGTCCACGGGGGAGGGTTTGCCGGTGTCGATTTGGCAGAAGTCGCAGCGCCGGGTGCATTCGGAGCCGCCGATCAGGAAGGTGGCTTCCTTGTCTTCCCAGCATTCGAAGATGTTGGGGCAGCCAGCCTCTTCGCAGACGGTGTGCAGGCCTTCTTTTTTGACCAGGTTCTTCAGCCCGACGAACTCCGGGCCCATCTGGACCTTGGCCTTGATCCACTCCGGCTTGCGCTCCACCGGGACCGCAGCGTTGCGCTGCTCGATCCGCAGCATCTTCCGGCCTTCAGGTGCCAATGTCACAGTAGAGCTCCTTCAGGGCTCGAAACCAATGCTTCTTCGTGCTTGCGGAATTCCCCCACGAACCGCTCCGCGATGTCCGCGGGATGGATCTCCCTGCCCGTTTCAAGGGACATGGTGGTGACTCCGGCGTCGGTGATGCCGCAGGCAATGATCTGGCCGTAGGGCGCCAGGTCGTTGCTGCAGTTGATGGCGACGCCGTGCATGGTGACGCCGTTCAGGACGCGGATGCCGATAGCCGCGATCTTGCGGTCGGGGCCTTTGGAATCGGCCTTGATCCATACGCCGGCGCGGCCTTTGATGCGTTCAGCCTTGATGCCGTAGTCCGCCATGACGGTGATCATGATTTCTTCCAGCCGCTCCACATAGTCCCTGATCCCGGAGCGGTTCTTCAGCTTCAGGATGGGGTAGGCCACCAGCTGGCCGGGGCCGTGCCAGGTCAGTTTGCCGCCGCGGTCCACTGCGACGACCGGCGTACCGTCAAAGGGCCGCTCGTGGTCCTCGGTAAGCTTGCCTGCCGTATAAACAGCGGCGTGCTCCAAAAGAAGGACTGTGCTGGGCGCACTTCCGGCGACAACTTTGTCATGGAGTTCGCGCTGGGCATCCCAGCCTTCCATGTAATCAACGAAGTCGGGGGCAAGACCCAGCTGTGAAAACTCAAGAGTCATGGCATCCAGCTTAGACCCCGCAGCCGCACCGGCCCGGTTTAGTGTCCAAGCTCACCGGCCCTGCTCTTTGTGACTGCAACTTCGAGGGCTGTGGATAACTTCTGCACGCCGGACGGAACTCGGCTAGACATGGACCATGGACGATGCACAGGCACCCGACGTACCCGGGTACGAGGTCGGCAGGCTGCTGGGCCGCGGCGGCAGCGCGGACGTGTGGCTGGCCAGGGAGCAACGGACGGGACAGGAATATGCCCTGAAGAGCTTCCGCCCCGCCGGGAGCGGGACGCGCAGCAGCCCGGGCATCACCGAGGAGGAGGTGCAGCGGGAGATCCGCATCCTGTCAGTCCTGGACCACCAGCACTTGATCCGGGTCCACGACGCGGTACAGGGGACGGAACCGGGCAGTGGTACGGCACTGGCCATGGATTATGCTGCCGGCGGTTCCCTGGCCCAGTTGGTGTCCGCCCGCGGCAGGCTCAGCGTGGGGGAGACGGTCACGGTATTGACGCCGATCGCCCAGGCCCTGGCGTACCTGCACGGCAAAGGCTTCACGCATTCCGACGTCTCGCCCGGAAACGTCCTCTTCACCGGGCAGGGAAAACCGATGCTGTCCGATCTCGGCGTCGCCCGGATGATCGGGGACCCGGGCTGCGCCGGGACCGCGGGAACGGGCGGATTCCTTGATCCCGCCCCGGTGGACGCGGTCCGTGCCGGCCTGCAGCCCGAACGCGATGTGTACTCGGTGGCTGCCCTGGGGTGGTTTTGCCTGACCGGTGAAGCGCCGGGACGCACGGTCGACCGTCCACCGTTGTCCCTGCTGGTTCCCGGGGTTCCCAGAGACCTCGCGGCCGCGCTGGAAGCAGGACTGAACGATGAGCGGCGGCTGCGCCCTGACGCGCTGGCGCTGGCCACGGCCGTATACCGCAGCGCCGAACCGCAACCCGTGGATCTTTCCGACGCAGTCCACCCCACCGTCCTGCCCGAGCTGTTGACGCGGCGCCCGGTTCCCGCGGAGTCAAAGCGCAGCGCACTCCGAACGAAAGTCCAGGGCCTGCGCCGCCGGGCGGCGACTTCCCGCTGGTCCGCACGGCAGCCACAGGCACGGCGGTCACGGGAACAACCGACACCGGCACGGCAGCCGCAGGTACGACCGTCACCAGCATCAAACGGAACGCCGTCACCGGCACGGGACAGAACCAGGCCTGGGGTGAAAGCCGCGGTGGAATCCCGTGGAAAACACGCGGACGGGCCCGTTGGTGGGCAGGCGCGGCGGGTGCTGCTGCGCTCCGTCCTGCCGCTGATTGCCGCGGTGGCGGCAGTGGCGTGGTGGCTGTCGACGTCCGCAGGGGACGGCATGTGGCTTAGAGGTGCCGCGCAGGGGCTGCCACCAACATCGGCGCCGTCAGCAGGTGCAGGTGCAGGTGTCGGCGCGGATGCCGATTCAGACGGCGGTAAAGGGCTTCCTCTGCCCGTGGACACCGCACGCCGGCGGGCCGGAGCAGCTGATCCGGTGGAAGCTGTCCAGGGGCTGGCGGCACTTCGCGACTACGCCTTCAGCAGCGGGGGCGTGGAACTGCTGGCGGACGTGAACGCCCCCGGGTCAGCCGCCGCCGCGGCTGACCAGCGCGTTGCCGGCCGGGTTGCCGGGTCCGGCCAGCGCCTCACCGGGTTCACCACCACGCTTTCAGAGATAGCCGCCGAAGATGGGGGCACCCAAGCCCGTGCCGTGGTGCGGGCCGTGTCCGCTACCTCCGGGTACCGGCTGGTGGACGCCGGGGACACAGTAGTCGCCACGGGGGCACCAACCCGGCCGCAGCTGCTTCGGTTGGTGCTGGTCTCCGTGGAGGGCCGGTGGCTGGTGGCCGACATCCTTCCGGGCCCATGAACCGGCATACCGGGCCGGTGTCCCGGGCAGGGCTAGGCGGCGCCGGTCTTTCCAGTCACCCAGCGGGCAGCATCTGCCAGGTGCCCGTGCTGCCACGTGAACCCTGCGGCGGTAAGGACCGCCGGCTCCATCCGCTGGCTGGACAGCAGCAGCTCGTCGGCCAGGCCTGGCATGACGGTGCGCAGCACGGGGGCAGGTACCCGCAGGAGGGCGGGGCGGTGCAGGGCGTGGGCCAGTGCCGCCACGATGGTATTGACATCCGCTTGCCCCGGGGCGGCCAGGTTGACCGGGCCGGAGACCGGGGAGCCCAGGAGGAACAGGAAAGCGGCCGAGACATCGGGCAGCGTCACCCACGGCCAGAACTGCCGGCCGTTTCCGAAGGGGCCGCCCAGTCCCAGGCGCAGGAGCGGGAGCAGCTTGCCCAACGCGCCGCCTGAGCGGCTGAACACCACCCCGGTCCGTGGTGTCACCACACGTACGCCTGCCGGCGCCGCAAGGGCGGCCTGCTCCCACTCCATGCAGATCTGTGCCAAGGTGCCGGAGCCGGCCGGTGCGTCCTCCCGAAGTACTGTGTTGCCCGCATCGCCGTAGTAGTTCGAGCCTGACTGGCTGATGAAGGTGGCCGGTGGCGTATCGGCCCGTGCCATGGCCTGCACCAGGGTCCTGGTTGGTCCCAGACGAGAACTGAAAAGTTCCTCCACCCGCCTGCGCGTCCATGGCCTGTCTCCGATTCCGGCGCCGGAAAGGTTGACGACGGCGTCAGCGCCCGCGAGTGCGCCGGGATCCAGGACGCCGGCCGCAGGGTCCCAGCGGACTTCGGTGGCGCTGGCAGGGGGCCGGCGGACCAGCGTCACCACCGAATGGCCGGCATTGCGGAATGCCGCGGACATGGAAGTGCCGATGAGCCCCGAGGCGCCGGCCATGACGATGTGCATGGTCCATCTCACCACGGCGGCGCAGGTTGTGTATCTCCCGCGGGGCGCGTGGGGGTTGACTATGATCGAACGATGACCTCTTCGAGCTACTTCCGTTTCCCGCATTTGCACGGCGATCTGGTCACTTTCGTGGCCGAGGATGACGTGTGGATTGCGCCCCTGGACGGCGGCCGTGCCTGGCGTGTTTCCTCGCTCCAGCTTCCTGCCCGCAACCCGCGTTTCACCCCGGACGGCAAGCGCCTGGTGTGGACCGTAGTCCAGGGAACGGCGCCGGAGGTTGTGTCCGCGCAGGTGGACGGGGGCGGGTACCGGCAGCTCACCTACTTTGGCCACAGCACCACCAAGGTCAAGGGATTCACCACCGGTGGTTCCGTGGTGGTTACCAGTGCCTTCCGCCAGGCTGAGAGCCGGCACACCCACGCCTACAGCGTTCCGCTTGAGGGCGGCTGGGCCCAGGAGCTCCCGTACGGGCCGGTGGAGTCCGTTGCCTTCGGGCCCGAGGTAGGCGACGAACGCCCTGTGGTGCTGGCCAGCGTGCTCTCCCGTGAGCCGGCATGGTGGAAGCGCTACCGCGGCGGAACTGCCGGAAAGCTGTGGATCGACCGCGACGGCAACGGCGAGTTCGAACGCCTGCTGCCGGACCTCGACGGCAACCTCACTGATCCGCTCTGGGTGGAGGGCCGGATCGCCTTCCTGTCCGACCACGAAGGCTACGGCAACCTGTATTCGGTGCTTCCCAGCGGCAAGGACCTGCGCCGGCACACCGACCACCAGGACTTCTACGTCCGGCATGCAGCCACGGACGGCAAGCGGGTCATCTTTGAATCCGCAGGCGAACTCTGGGTCCTCCACGACCTTGCTTCAGACGCGGTCAAGCTCGACATCACCCTCGGCTCCGCCTCACAGACCCGCCGCCCCGCATTGCTCGACGCCGTCAAGCACCTGGGCGCGGTGGCACCGGATATGGCAGGCGCCGCCAGTGCCGTGGAGTCCCATGGCACCATCCACTGGCTGCGCCACAAAGACGGTCCGTCCCGCATCATCGAGGCCACCCCGGGCGTCCGCGGCCGGCTGCCCAGGCCGCTCGGGGACGGCCGCATTGCCTACATCGCCGACCACGACGGCGTGGAAGCGCTGCACATCAAGGACATTGCCGCACCCCTCCCGCACACCGCTGGGAAGGTGGACGGGCAGGCCAACACCCGGACTGCTGCGGCCAACGCTTCCGCGGAGGCGGCAGCAACTGGCGGGGAGGACGCGGAAGCGGTCAGCCTTCCCCAACCCGTTCCGGCGTCCGGCGCCAAGGCGCCGGCGGCCGCCACGGTCCACGTTCCCTCTGACGATGAGCAGCAGGCGGACGTGGCGCCACAGGCCGCAGCACCCGTGGCTGACGCCCAGGCAACCACGGCGGAGCCAGCCATCACCGTCCCGACACCGTCCCGGGCCAGTTCGCTGGAGGCAAGCCCCAACGGCCACTGGGTTGCCCTCGGGACCTCCTTCGGTGACGTGTTCGTCGTGGACACCCGCAGCGGTGACCTCTCACAGGTAGCCAGCATCGGCGAAGGCAGCATTTCCGAACTGGCCTGGTCCGCGGACTCCCGCTGGCTGGCATGGTCGGAGCCTGTCACTTCCTTCGGTTCGCGCAGCCGGCTGCGCCTGGCCACCGTGGACCGGCTCGACGCCGAACCGGTGGACGTCACCGACGGCCGCTTCCGCGACGCCTCCCCGGCCTTCACGCCGGACGGGAAATTCCTTGCCTTCCTGTCCAACCGCAGCTTCGACCCCGTGTATGACGGGCACTCGTTCGACCTCTCCTTCCCCAGCCCGATCAAGCCGTACCTGGTGGCACTGACGGCTGAGACGCCGTCGCCCTTTGGCCCTTCGGTTGACCCCGCGGGCGGGGAACCGGACGCCGGCGCGGACGCAAAACCCACGGACGCAGACGAGGCCGGGGACAGTGCCGTGCCTGCCGTTACGGTGGATGCGGAGGGCCTGGCCCACCGCGTGATCGGCGTTCCCGTGCCGCAGGGCAACTACAGCTCGCTGAAAGCCGTTGACGGTGCACTCCTCTGGCTCGACTCCGTCCTGGCAGGCGTCACCGGCGACGGGAAGGCCAGCCAGGAGGACCAGGACGCCCGTCCCAGCCTGATCCGGTACGACATCGCGCGGCGCAAGCAGGCAACCCTCGTGGACGCCGTGGACAGCTACCGCCTCTCCGGCGACCGCAGCAAAGTGGTGCTCGTTGCCGACAAGCAGGTGACCGTGGTTCCGTCGGACGCCAAGGCAGATGAGGAATCCGGCAAGGTGGTCAAAGTGGACCTGGGCCGGATCCGTGTCCTGATGGATCCGCTGAGCGTCTGGGGACAGGCGTTCGACGAGGCCTGGCGCCTGCAGCGCGACTTCTTCTGGACCGAGGACATGGCCGGCCAGGACTGGGAGTCCATCCACACCCGCTACCGCCCCCTGGTGGAACGGCTGGGGTCCCACGACGACCTGGTGGACCTGCTGTGGGAACTGCACGGCGAACTGGGAACCTCCCACGCGTACGTGCGCCCGGCCGCCGTCACCGAACGCGGCAGCCGCGGACAAGGCAGGCTCGGCGCCGACCTCACGCACACCGCCCGCGGCTGGGAGATCACCCGCATCCTGGCGGGCGAGTCCTCAGACCCGCTGGCCACCTCCCCGCTCACCAGGCCGGGCGTCGGCGCCAAGGCGGGGGACATCCTGCTGGCCGTCGACGGCGTCCCGCTGTCCGAAAACGTCACTCCTGCCATGCAGCTGGTCGGGGCGGCCGGCCGCGCCGTGGAGCTCACCCTCCTCAACGGCCCCGGACACGGCACTGCTGAAGGCACCCAGCGCAGGGTCGCCGTCGTGCCTGTCAAGGATGAGGAGCGCCTGCGGTACCAGGAGTGGGTGGCGGGCAACCGGCGGACCGTCCGGGAGGCGTCGAACGGAACCTTCGGCTATCTGCACATTCCGGACATGATGGCCAACGGCTGGGCCCAGCTGCACCGGGACCTGGACACGGAAACCGCGTTCGATGGCCTGATCGTCGACGTGCGCCGCAACCGTGGGGGACACACCTCGCAGCTTGTCGCTGAGCTCATTGGCCGCAAGGTCACGGGTTGGAGCATGCCGCGCGGGGAGAAGCCGCGCACCTACCCGCACCACGCGCCGAGGGGGCCGGTGATCATCCTTGCAGACGAATTCGCCGGCTCCGACGGCGACATCATCACCCAGGTCTCGAAGCTGCGCGGCATCGGCCCGGTGATCGGAACCCGCACCTGGGGCGGTGTCGTTGGCATCGACAACCGCTTTACGCTGGCGGACGGCACCGGCGTCACGCAGCCCCGCTACGCGAACTGGTTCAGCGGCGGCGTGGGCTGGAGCGTGGAAAACTACGGCGTCGATCCGGACATCGAGGTGACCTACCCGCCGCACGCCTATGCTGCCGGACGGGATCCCCAGCTGGAGTACGGCATCGGTGCACTGAAGGAAATGATCCAGGAACTGCCCACTGACCGGCCTCCGGCCCGCTCGGGCTACCGGAAACTGTTGCCTGCTCCGCTGCCGGCGCGCCGGCACGACGGCTGACCTCACCGCAACAACAAAGGCCCTGCCCTTCCGGAGTTCCGGAAGGGCAGGGCCTTTGGCGTTGTGCGGGGCTTGCGGCCTAGGACTGCAGCGTGGCGTCGAGGGTGATCTCGATTCCGGCCAGGGCCTGGGACACAGGGCAGCCCTTCTTGGCGGCCTCGGCAATGCGCTGGAAGTCTTCTTCAGAGATGCCCGGAATGCGGGCATTGAGGGTCAGGTGGCTGCCGGTGATGCCGGTGCCCGGCTGGAAACCGACCTCTGACTTCGTGTTGACCTCTTCGGGAGTGAAGCCTGCCTGGCTGAGCTCGTGGCTGAAGGCCATGGAGAAGCATGCCGAGTGGGCAGCGGCGATCAGCTCTTCCGGGCTGGTCTTTCCGCCGGCAGCCTCGGTGCGCGCCTTCCAGGTGACATCGAAGGTGCCAAGGCCGGAGCTGTCCAGGGTGGTGTTCCCCGAGCCCTCGGTCAGGCTTCCGGTCCATACGGTGTGGGCGTTGCGTGTTGTAGCCATGTCTCTCCTCAACGTCGATTCGGTCCGGGTCCGGCAGCATGGCCGGGCCCACCGTTTCCCATCCTAGGGACCCGGCCCCTCCGGTGCACGGATTGTCCGCTCTCAGAGGATTATGACCGGGTGCCCGGATGTGGGCGGGTTACTGCCAGATGGTGGCGATGGCGATGTTGACCAGTGCCAGGCCGCCGACGCCGTGGGCGAGCCCGGTGGAGACGGGCTGCCCGTTCTTGACCTTGCGGGTTCCGATCACGGCCAGGACCGCAACCACGACAGCGATGACGAACTTGATGCCCAGCTTGGCGTAGTTGGGATCCTTGTCCGGCAGGAACGGAAGGATGCCCATCATGGCGATGCCGGTGAGCAGCTGCAGGAAGGCGCCATCACGCTGGCGCGGGTGCACGGTGGGGGTCCGCATCGTGGCGATCCAGTAGCCCACGATCATGGCGGCTCCCACGACATGCAGGAAAACCAGGATGTTAAAGAGGATAGTCATGGCTCCAGCTTAGCCAGTCAGTTCTACAGCCTGTAGCAAAGCCACGCTGCCAACCTGTGCCGGGTGCGCGTTAAACAACGACGGCGGCGCTCGCCGCCGGTGGTTATCCCACCGTTGGCACCCGCCGCCGTCGTTCGTGGCTGGCTGCTACAGTCCCAGATCCGCTTCGAATGCGCCTTCTTCAAGGCGTGCCTTCAGGGTCTGGAGGAACCGGCCTGCGTCAGCACCGTCCACCAGGCGGTGGTCGTAGGTCAGCGACAGGTACATCATGGAGCGGATGGCGATGGAATCGTCACCGTTTTCGTCAGCAACCACAACGGGGCGCTTGACGATGGCGCCGGTGCCCAGGATGCCCACCTGAGGCTGGTTGATGATCGGGGTGTCGAACAGGGCGCCCACCGAACCGATGTTGGTGATGCTGAAGGTGCCGCCGGACAGTTCGTCCGGACCGATCTTGCCATCGCGGGTACGCGAAGCAACGTCGGCGATCTTGCCGGCCAGTCCGGCGAGGTTCAGGTTGCCGGCGTCGGAGATGACCGGAACCAGCAGGCCCTTGTCGGTGTCGACGGCGATCGCCAGGTGCTCGGCGTTGTGGTAGGTGATTTCCTGCTTGTCTTCGTCGTATGCAGCGTTGAGCTTGGGGTGCTGCTTCAGGGCCTCGGCCACTGCCTTGGCGATGAAGGGCAGGAAGGTCAGCTTGGTGCCGTTCTGTGCCTGGAAGGAGTTCTTGGCACGGGCGCGCAGCTTGGCGACCTTGGTCATGTCCACTTCGTGCACCTGCGTGAGCTGCGTGGAGACCTCGAGGGACTCGCGCATGCGGCGGGCGATGACCTGGCGGATGCGGGGAGCCTTCTGGGTGGTTCCGCGCAGCGATGAGGCAGCTGCACCCGACGCGGCCGGGGCAGAAGCGGCAGGGGCTGCAGCCGGAGCCGCTGCGGGAGCGGCCTTGGCTTCGGCGGCGGCAATGACGTCCTGCTTGCGGATGCGGCCGCCGACACCGGTGCCGGACAGCGAGGAAATGTCCACGCCGTGCTGGTTTGCCAGCTTGCGGACCAGGGGAGTGACGTAGCCGGATTCAGAACCCGCGGCCGGCGCGGCTTCCTGGGCTGCCGGGGCAGCCTGCGGGGCGGGCGCCGGAGCTGCGGCGGGGGCCGGTGCTGCCGCCGGAGCGGGAGCCTCCTGCTTGGGGGCCTCCTGCTTGGGAGCTTCCTGCTGGGGGGCTTCCTGCTGGGGAGCTGCGGGCGCAGCCTGCGGAGCCGAGGCAGCGGGGGCGCCGGAGCCGATAACGGCGAGCACAGAACCAACCTCGGCGGTCTCGTCCTCGTTGACCCGGATTTCCTGCAGTGTGCCGGCAACCGGGGAGGGGATCTCGGTGTCAACCTTGTCGGTGGAAACCTCGAGCAGGGGCTCGTCGACCTCGACGGAGTCGCCCACGGCCTTGAGCCAGCGGGTGACGGTGCCTTCGGTGACGCTCTCGCCCAGTGCGGGGAGGGTTACTTCGTGGCTTTCGCCGCCGGCAGCCGGAGCTTCCTGGGCAGGGGCTTGCTGGGCAGGTGCTTCCTGTGCGGGCGCTGCTTCAGCGGGGGCTTCCTGTGCGGGAGCCTCCTGTGCCGGAGCGGCCGCGGGAGCTTCTTCGGCCGGGGCGGAACCGCCGCCGGAGCCGTCACCGATGCGCACCAGCGGTGCGCCTACCTCGGCGGTCTCGTCTTCAGCGACCAGGATTTCTTCAATCACGCCAGCTACAGGAGAGGGGATTTCAGTGTCTACTTTGTCGGTGGAGACTTCGAGCAGCGGCTCGTCCACCTCTACCCGGTCACCTACCTGCTTAAGCCAGCGGGTGACGGTTCCTTCGGTGACACTCTCACCGAGGGCGGGCAAGTTAACGGATTCAGACATGTCGTCCCCGTTCTCCTTATTGATCTTTAGTGCGAATGATTGCTGCCTTGTTGGAAGCCTAGTGCACCCGGTCTGCGCGACCGGGTGCACCAGGCCTGGTAATGCTGGTGGGAACTAGCCGTGCAGCGGCTTGCCGGCCAGCGCCAGGTGCGCTTCGCCGAGGGCTTCGTTCTGGGTGGGGTGGGCGTGCAGCAACTGCGCCACATCCTCGGGGTATGCTTCCCAGTTCACGATCAGCTGGGCCTCGCCCACCTGCTCGCCCATGCGGGCGCCGATCATGTGGACGCCCACCACGGGGCCGTCCTTCTGGCGGACCAGCTTGACCAGGCCGGAGGTGCCCAGGATGGAGCTCTTGCCGTTGCCGGCCAGGTTGTATTCCTGGGTCTGGACCTGGTCGTCGCCGAACTTTTCCTTGGCAGCCTTCTCGGTGTAGCCAACGGTGGCGATTTCGGGTTCGGAGTAGGTGACCTTGGGGATGTTGATGTCCTCGACCACTACAGGCTTCAGGCCGGCGATTTCCTCGGCCACGAAGATGCCCTGCTGGTAGCCGCGGTGGGCCAGCTGCACGCCGGGGACGATGTCGCCGACGGCGTAGATGTTGCCGACGCCGGTGTGGAGGCGCTCGTTGGTGATGACGAAGCCGCGGTCGATGGTGACGCCGGCTTCCTCGTAGCCCAGGTTGGCGGTGACGGGGCCGCGGCCGACGGCGACGAGCAGCAGGTCTGCTTCGAACGTCTTGCCGTCCACCAGGGTGACCTTGACGCCGTCGTCGTTCTGCTCCACGCCCTGGAAGAAGATGCCGGTGGAGAACTTGATGCCGCGCTTCTTGAAGGCGCGCTCGAAGTTCTTGACGATGGTGGCGTCCTCGTTGGGAACGAGGGAGGGCAGGCCTTCGACGATGGTGACGTCCACGCCGAACGACTTCCAGACCGAGGCGAACTCGACGCCGATGACGCCGCCGCCCAGGATAATGGCGCTCTTGGGGATGTAGTCCATGGTCAGGGCCTGGTCGGAGGTGATGACCTTGCCGCCGATTTCCAGGCCCGGAAGGGTGCGCGAGTAGGAGCCGGTGGCCAGCACGATGTTCTTGCCCTTGTAGGCGGTGCCGTTCACCACGACGGTGTCGGTGCCCTGGAGCTTGCCTTCACCCTCGATGACGGTGATGCCCTTGGACTTGATGAGACCCTGCAGGCCCTTGTACTTGCCGGCGATGATGCCGTCCTTGTACGCGTTGACGGCGTTGATGTCGATGCCGTCGAGGGTGACGTTCACGCCGTACTTGGCGGAGTCACGGGCGTGGTCGGCCAGCTCTGCGGAGTGCAGCAGGGCCTTGGTGGGGATGCAGCCGTTGTGGAGGCAGGTGCCGCCCAGCTTGCCCTTCTCCACGAGGCCGACGGTGAGGCCGAGCTGTACCGCACGCAGCGCCGCAGCGTATCCGCCGCTGCCGCCACCGAGTACCAGGATGTCGAATTCTTGCGCAGTTGCCTGATCGGCCACTAAAACGCTCCCTCGCGTGAACGATGACGCGATCAGCGCGCATCATCTGGTCTTGGAACTTGCACTGCCGTGATTATGTCAGCAGGGCAACTCTCTTGCATTTGTGACTACCGTGGTTCACCTTAGCGAACCACCTATCCATGCTCCACCTTGGCAATGCGTTTGTGGAGCGCTTGTGTCCAGTGTCACGCGGCTCTGTGGCACAGGAATCACCTGGCCACAGAGCTGCGTGCCACCGGGGCTGCAGCCGTTGTCAGGCGGCAGCCAGGATGTCCTCCACGTAGGCCACGAGGGTACGGACGGTGCATCCGGTGCCCTGCTTGTGCGTGTAGCCGTACGGGCTGCCGTTGTTAAAGGACGGTCCTGCGATGTCGATGTGCGCCCAGGGGATCTGTTCGCCTGCCTTGTCCTTACCCACAAATTCGCGCAGGAACACCGCTGCGGTCATCATGCCGCCGTGCCGTTCGCCGATGTTGGCCAGGTCTGCCACCTGGGAATCGAGGGTGGGGCGCAGTTCTTCCGGCAGGGGCATGGGCCACACCAGTTCACCGGCACGGTCAGCCGCTGACTTGAGTGCGCCCGTGACGCTGTCCGACCCCATGACTCCTGCGGTGCGGTTCCCCAGTGCGATCAGCTGCGCGCCGGTGAGGGTGGCGACGTCGATGATGGCGTCCGGGTATTCGCGGCTGGCAGCGACGATGCCGTCCGCCATGACCAGCCGGCCTTCCGCATCGGTGTTGAGGACCTCAACCGTCTTGCCGCCGAACATGGTCAGCACGTCCGCGGGGCGTGAGGCGCCACCGCCGGGCATGTTTTCCGCGATGCAGAGCCAGGCCGTCGCCTTCACCGGCAGCCCCAGTCCGGCGAGGGCCAGGACAGTGTTGAGGACGACGGCGGCGCCCGCCATGTCGCTCTTCATGTCACCCATGTTCAGGGCAGGCTTGAGGGAGATCCCGCCAGTGTCGAACGTGATGCCCTTGCCGACGAGGGCGATCTTGGCGGTAGCTTTGGCAGGGGCGTACTCGACCTTGACCAGGCGGGGCTGGCGGGTGGAGCCCTTGCCCACGCCCATGATGCCGCCAAAGCCTTCCTTTTCAAGGCGCTTCTCATCCCAGACCGTCACCTTGACGGGCAGGCCCTTGGCGAGTTCCTTGGCGGCCTCTGCGAAAGATTCGGGGTAGAGGTGGCTGGGCGGCATGTTGACGAGTGAACGGGTGTGGTTAACGGCCTTGGCCACCAGCCCGGCACGCTTAAGGGCCGCGTCGAGGTCCGCGCTGGCCGCCAGTTCGGTGAAGACCACGGCGTTGCGGACAGGATCCTTCAGCCCGTCATTCGAGGAACGGAACTCCGTGAAGGAATAGGCGCCCAGTGCGGCACCCTCCGCAACCGCCGCGACGTCCTGCACGCTGGCGGTGGGGAAGGCCAGGGTAACCGTGGCCAGTCCGGCCAGCTGCCGGACTGCGGACCCCGCTGCCCGGCGAAGCGACTCACCCGTGAGCGTCCCCGCGGCGGGAACCTTGCCGACGCCGGCGAGGACCAGGATGCCTGCCCCGGTTTCGGGCAGGCCCGGCAGGCGGACCAGCTGGTCGGCAGCACCGGTCACCCCAAGTGCCTTGAGCGAGTCCGCGAGTGCCTCCGCGGACTTCGCCGTCAACGGGTTGTCCAGCAGGACCGGGCCGTCAGCTCCCTGCCCCACCCCGATGACCACTGCGTCGCTGGGGCTCTTCTTAAGGTCCCGCGAGACGGTACTAAGGTTGACTTCAGTATTCTTGACCACAGGGATGAGTCCTCAATTCTCGAAATGTTCGGGCAGGGATGCATGTTGGGCGCTCTGCCATGTTGGCCCGGATCCGGCCGTTCCGGACGGTCCCGGGGTGGGTGCAAGCCCGCCTGGCAGGCCAGTTCCGATCGTAGCCCTTCCCCGGTGCCGCAGGAGAATTTCCTGAGAGGTGCGCCACACCTGCCGGCGGAATGCCCGGTACGCCTCCCGCGTTACGAATGATGTCCACCCGCACCCCTGAAAGGAACATGCCGTGCTTGAACGGATTTCCGGCTCCCTGCTGGACCCCGACGCGCTCTATGCCAGCAACATTGAGCTGTTCCACAGCCCTGAACTCCAGGGACTGAACATGGTCATGGGTTTCACCGGGTTTGCCGACGCCGGCCACGTGGTGAAGCAGATCAACGCCGAACTGCTGGACTCCCTCGACGCGCAGCCCGTTGCGGTCTTCGACGCTGACCAGCTGATCGACTACCGGTCCCGGCGGCCGCACCTGAGCTTCGTCGAAGACCACATCCAGGACTACCAGGAGCCACGGCTGGCCCTCTACCGGCTGGTGGACGGACTGGGGAAACCCTTCCTCCTCCTGGCCGGCTTCGAACCCGACCTGCAGTGGGAACGGTTCGCCCGCGCCGTCGTGAACATTGTGGAGAAGCTCGACGTCAACCTGGTCACCTGGATCCACTCCATTCCCATGCCCGTGCCGCACACCCGGCCGGTAGGCGTAACGGTTCACGGAAACCGGCCCGAGCTCATCGAAGGCATCTCCGTTTGGAAGCCCACCGTTGAAGTTCCTGCCGCTGTGGGCCACATCCTGGAACTCCGCCTTGTCGAGGCGGGACGCAACGTTGCCGGGTACGTCATCCACGTCCCGCACTACCTGGCCGAAGCCGAGTACCCCACCGCCGCCGTCGCCGGCCTGGAATACCTGGGTGCCGCGACGTCCCTCATGCTGCCCACCGACCGGCTCCGCGAATCGGGCCGCGAGGTCAGCCGCCAGATCGCCGAACAGATCGAGGCGTCCGAGGAAGTCCAGCAGGTGGTTTCCCGCCTCGAAACCCGGTACGACGAGAAGGCGGACGGCATGGTGCGCCGGTCGCTGCTGGCCAACGAGAACGACGAGCTTCCCGACGCCGACGACCTCGGTGCCGCCGTGGAAGCCTACCTGGCCAGGGAGAACCCGGGGCAGTAGCGCGGCGTCACAGCTTCCGGGGTGCGCGCACGCGCCGGGCATAATGAAGTGGTGACTGCACCCCGCGCCTGGCTTATCTGGACCATTGGAATTTTCGGGTACCTGGTGGCCGTGGCGCAGCGGACCTCATTCGGCGTGGTGGGACTCGAGGCAACGGAGCGGTTCCACGCCAGCGCTTCCGCCATTTCCTTCTTTACCGTCCTGCAGCTGCTGGTCTACGCAGGTCTCCAGATCCCCGTGGGCCTGCTGGTGGACAGGCTCGGATCGCGGGCCATGATCGCCGGCGGCGCGGTCCTGATGGGACTCGGGCAGCTGCAGCTGGCCTTTGCCGAAAGCATCCCCGGGGGCGTCCTGGGCCGCGTCCTGGTGGGGGCCGGCGATGCCATGACCTTCATTTCGGTGATCCGGCTCATTCCGCTGTGGTTCGCTCCCTCCCGGGTTCCCCTGGTCACTCAGCTGACCGGCATGTCCGGGCAGTTGGGCCAACTGTTCAGTGTCCTGCCCTTCGCGCTGGTCCTGCATCTCTCCGGCTGGACCCCCGCGTTCCTGATGCTGGCGGGGATGTCCGCCCTCGCCGTCGTACTGGTCGTCCTGCTGCTGCAGGACGCTCCGCCGGGCACCGAACGGCCGCACGCGCGGCAGGGCCTCCGGGCCACGGGAGCGTCGCTGGCCCGGGCGTGGCGCCAGCCCGGTACCCGCCTGGGCATGTGGAGCCACTTCACCATCCAGTTTTCCGGCACCGTGTTTGCCATGACCTGGGGCTATCCCTTCCTGATCTCCGGCCAGGGCCTGGACGCCGGAACCGTCGCCGCCCTGATGGCGCTCTACGTCGCTGCCGCCATGGCGGTGGGCCCGTTCATTGGGCGTTTTGTTTCGCGGCACCCGCTGCGGCGTTCCACCATGGTCCTGCTGATCGCCGGCGGTACCGCCGCAGCCTGGGCCGCGGTGCTGCTGCTGCCCGGCCGCGCTCCGCTGTGGCTGCTGGCCGGCCTGGTGGTGGTGCTGGCAATCGGCGGCCCGGGATCGATGATCGGCTTCGACTTCGCCCGGACCTTCAACCCGGCGCACCGGATCGGCACAGCCACCGGGATCGTCAACGTTGGCGGCTTCATCGCGGCCCTGGTGTCCATCTTCCTGATCGGCCTGGTGCTCGACGTCCTCTACGCCTCGGGCTTCTCGCAGGGGGTGCTGTATGGGCTGGATCCCTTCCGGCTGGCCCTGAGCGTCCAGTTCCTGCTCCTGGCCTTCGGTGCGGCCGCCATTCTGGCCTCCCGGCGGAAGGTACGGCGGCAGATGGCCGACCAGGGGATCGTGGTGCCGCCACTGCGCAGCGCCCTGGCCCGGCAGCGCCGGGAAAGTTTGGCGCGCCGCCGCCAGACAACGCCTACGGACGACTGACTGCTCCTGCACAGGCCCGGTTTTGATCGCCGGGGGCAGACTTGTCCACTTACGCCGGGATCCCCTTTCAGGAGGCCGGAGTCCGGGCGAAAGCTGGAGCCATGACAGCTTCAGAACGATTAACAGTCCGCGGTCCCGAAGACATCCTTGGCTTCATCCCGCACTCCCTGGGGTACTGGCCCGTCTCCAGCCTGGTGGCCATGACGCTGCACGGCACCAGGCTCGGCGCCACGTTGCGGCTCGACCTTCCCGGACGGGACATCCAGGCAGCCCCGGCCGGTTTCGCCCGCGCCGTCCGCCGCTACCTCGAGGCAGACCGGGACGCTGACGGCTCGTTGCTGGCCGTTTTCACCAGCGACGCCGGGATGGTTCCGCCGTCCTCCTACGACCACCTGATCTCGGCGGTGCAGTCAGCCCTTGCCCAAGGTGGAATGCCCGTGCGCGAGGCCTGGTTTGTGGGAGACCGATACTGGCGCGACGCGTCGTGCGCCGATCCTTCGTGCTGCCCGCTTCCGGGACGGCCCGTACAGCAGATCAGGGACAGCATGCTGAACGCTGAGATGGTGTACCGGGGCAGCAGCGTTGGCCCGGCTCCCCGGACAGGCCGCGGCCCGGCGACGGCGGTCCCCGCCATGCATCTGGCCGCCGTCCTTGAGGCCCAGGCCGGCTGGGAGGAGGAGCTTGGCGGCAGGTACGGATGCAGGGCGCAGTTCAATGCCGTGCTCGACTTCTGGGAACTGCTGCTGGACCGGTCGCAGGCAGGGCCGTGGGTGCCCGACGTTGAGCGCGACGCTTTCCTCCGTGCCACGCTGCTCTGTCCTACCTGGCGCGATGCTGTGCTGGTGATGGCAGCGGCCGGCCGCAGCGTTGCGGAAGCCGGTGCCGAACAGTTTGGAGTCCTTGACGATGTGAGTGCGGACGGCGGCGCAGCCTCTGTGGTGCCGCTGCCGCTGTTGCCTCCTGTGAACTTCCCGGGCCTCCGGCCACGGGGGAAAGGCATGCGGGAGGAATCCGGCGGCACGCCGGACCCGGCTGCCGGGCCCCGGCGGTTGCGCCTGGTGCGTGGCGCCCGGGGCTTTTCCCGCTCCACTCCTGCCGGTTATGGCGAGGTCCTGATGGGCCTGGCGCCGGACGTTCCCGACTGGGAGGGCCTGGATGCGCTGGACCGGGTCCTTGGGCAATTGGCTGTGCTGGGCGGCCGCCCGGCAGTTGCCGCGCTGACCCTTCAGGGCTGGGTTTCATGGTGCCGGGGCCGCGGATCCTATTCGGCTGCCTATCTGGGCCAGGCCCTTGACCTTGAACCGGGCTATCGGCTCGCTGAACTGTTGCTGGACCTCGTGGGCAGGGGAGCACTGTGCGGCTGGGCTGCGCGGAAGGATGCCGCCTGGCAGAAGTTCCGGGAGGAAAGCCCGGGGGAGAAGGCGGGCGGTAAGGAACCTTTGTGAGCTGATGGCGGCGGGGGAGGCCCGATCCGGGCAAATCATGAGACAATGGATGCCGAGACCCGGTTGGGTCCGTGTATCGAGTGCTTGTAACCGTCCCCGCGAGGGAACATTACAGCCGCTTCGGGAGTTGTCTTAAGTGACTCTGCCGGCCGTGGTGGCGCTTGGTTTTCATCACGGACTTGACAGGGTCATAGTGGTGTTGCCCGTATGGTGATTCCACAGACCACCGCTAGAAAGGTTTTCTGTGACCCCGTCTTCCACGAAGAAGGATTCCGCCGCCCAGGACGTCTTGTCCCCTGAGGAGAAGCAGGCCGCGACCAACGCCAAGCGGGCAGCCACGCGGGCTGCCAACAAGGCTTCGGCCGGCGAGGCTGGAGCGGACGGCAAGCGCGAGCCCAAGAAGCGTGGGCCCAAGCCCGGCGCCAAGGCTGCAGCAGCGGCCGCTGGAAAGTCCGCCGGTGACGTTGACCCGGACGAGGTCGAAGAAGTCGAGGAAGACCTCGACGACATCGTCCTCGAAGGTGCGGAGGCAGTTGAGGATGCCGACGCTGAACCCGTCAAGGGTGCCGCCGGCAGCGGCAAGGGCTTCGTTTACTCCGACGCCGACGACGATGACGCCCCGGTGCAGCAGGTCATGTCCGCCGGCGCCACCGCTGACCCCGTCAAGGACTACCTGAAGCAGATCGGCAAGGTGGCACTGCTCAACGCGGAGCAGGAAGTGGACCTTGCGCTGCGGATCGAAGCCGGGCTGTTTGCCGAGGAGAAGATCGCCGCTGACGACGGATCCATGGATCCGAAGTACAAGCGGGAACTTGAGTTCATCATCCACGACGGCAAGCGCGCCAAGAACCACCTGCTGGAGGCCAACCTGCGCCTGGTGGTCTCGCTGGCCAAGCGCTACACCGGCCGCGGCATGCTCTTCCTGGACCTGATCCAGGAAGGCAACCTTGGCCTGATCCGCGCCGTTGAGAAGTTCGACTACACCAAGGGCTTCAAGTTCTCCACGTACGCCACGTGGTGGATCCGCCAGGCCATTACCCGCGCCATGGCCGACCAGGCCCGCACCATCCGTATCCCGGTGCACATGGTTGAGGTCATCAACAAGCTGGCACGTGTCCAGCGCCAGATGCTGCAGGACCTGGGCCGCGAACCCACGCCCGAGGAGCTGGCACTGGAACTGGACATGACCCCTGAAAAGGTTGTCGAAGTCCAGAAGTACGGCCGCGAACCGATTTCGCTGCACACCCCCCTCGGTGAGGACGGCGATTCCGAGTTCGGTGACCTGATCGAGGACTCTGAGGCCGTTGTCCCGGCTGACGCCGTGAGCTTCACCCTCCTGCAGGAGCAGCTGCACTCGGTGCTGGATACCCTTTCCGAGCGCGAGGCCGGCGTCGTCGCCATGCGGTTCGGCCTGACGGACGGACAGCCGAAGACTTTAGACGAAATCGGAAAGGTCTACGGCGTCACCCGCGAGCGGATCCGCCAGATCGAATCAAAGACCATGTCCAAGCTCCGCCACCCGTCCAGGTCGCAGGTGCTGCGGGACTACCTGGACTAAACCGTTCGCAGGGCCAAACAGGGGCCGTCCCGGATCCACTGAAAAGTGGGTCCGGGACGGCCCCTGTTTATTTCCCGCTCTGTTGTCTCCGGGTCGGCAGGTGCCCTGCTCCGTATGCGGCCGTGCCCAGTCCGGCTGCGCGTCCTTAAACGCCTGCGGGACCCTTCCGTGTGGAAGAGTCCCGCAGGGTTCGTGTTACCGATGCCTCATCTAGTCGATTTCAACGGCAGCTTTCTCGTGAAGCTTTCCCGTCTCGTCGTGCCAGTCGGAGCTCAACGGCTTGAGCGTCGCCTCGACTGCACGGGCGTGGTGGCCGCAGAACAACAGCTCACCGCCGGAGGACTCGAGTACAACCCGGACATATGCCTGAGCTCCGCAACGGTCGCACCGGTCCAGTGCATTTAGCGTGCGGTCTGCCACTGCTGTTGTCATATCGGCCTCCTTAGTAGATCAGTACATCTATATAACCAGCATTCGTATCCAAACCATCGCAAGGATGGGGCAAGTTCGCTGTGCGCGTATCCGCAAGGTTCGGTCAAGAACTGCCCAGTTCCGCCCGTCACCGGGGCCCGTGGCGCGCCGCACACCGGCCCGCGGGTGTGGCAGACGCCTGTGGCCGCTGCCGCCGACTACTCTGGAAGGTGCGGTCCCAGCGCCGCGTCGACGTCCCTGAAGGAGTTCATCACCAGTGGCACCCAGCTCTGAGTACACCGCCCGGCACCTCTCCGTCCTGGAAGGCCTTGAAGCCGTCCGCAAGCGCCCGGGCATGTACATCGGTTCGACCGACTCGCGCGGCCTCATGCACTGCCTCTGGGAAATCATCGACAACTCCGTGGACGAGGCCCTGGCCGGATTCGGCCACGACATCCGCATCATCCTCCATGCGGACAACTCAGTGGAAATCCACGACGACGGCCGCGGCATCCCCATCGACAAGGAGCCCAAGACGGGCCTCACCGGCGTCGAAGTGGTGTTCACGAAGCTCCATGCCGGTGGCAAGTTCGGCGGCGGCTCCTACACCGCGTCCGGCGGCCTGCACGGCGTGGGCGCATCCGTGGTCAACGCACTGTCCTCGCGGCTGGACGTCGAGGTGGACCGCGGCGGCAAGACGTACCGCATGTCGTTCCGCCGCGGTGAACCCGGCCGCTTCAAGGACACAGGTTCCCGACTGGACCCGGCAGCACCGTTCACGCCGTTCGTCAACGACTCCGTCCTGGACGTGGTGGGCAAGGCCAAGCGCGGCGTCACCGGGACCAGGATCCGCTACTGGGCGGACCGGCAGATCTTCACCCCGGACGCCAAGTTCTCCTACGAGGACCTCGCTGCCCGTGCACGCCAGACCTCCTTCCTGGTGCCTGGCCTTAAGCTCACCGTGCGGGACGAGCGCAAGGTCCCCGGTACCCCTGGCGAGGCCGGCCCCCACGAAGAGGTCTTCCACCACGACGGCGGCATTTCCGAATTCGTCGAGTTCCTCGCAGCGGACCCGGCCGTCACTGACGTCTGGCGGCTGCACGGGGCAGGAAAGTTCAAGGAAACGGTCCCGGTCCTTGACGAACGGGGCCACAGCCAGCTGGCCGAGGTCGAGCGCGACTGCGAGGTGGACGTGGCGCTCCGCTGGGGGATCGGCTACGACAGCACCGTGCGGAGCTTCGTGAACATCATCGCCACCCCGAAGGGCGGCACGCACCAGTCAGGGTTCGAACAGGCCCTGATCAAGACCTTCCGCAAAGCCGTGGAGGCCAATGCCCGCAAGCTCAAGGCCGGCAACGACAAGATCGAAAAGGACGACATCTTCGCCGGCCTGACCGCAGTGCTGACCGTCCGGCTCGCTGAACCGCAGTTCGAGGGCCAGACCAAGGAAATCCTGGGCACCAGCGCCGTACGCGCCATCGTGGCCAAGGTGGTGGAGCGCGAAATCTCCGCCAAGCTGTCCTCCAGCAACCGGAACGACAAGGCCCAGTCGGCGCTGCTCCTGGAAAAGATCGTCAACGAGATGAAGTCCCGCATCTCGGCCCGCGTGCACAAGGAGACCCAACGGCGCAAGAACGCGCTGGAAACCTCCTCGATGCCCACCAAGCTTGCCGACTGCCGGACGGACGACGTCGAACGTTCCGAACTGTTCATCGTGGAAGGCGACTCCGCGCTGGGCACGGCCAAGCTGGCACGCTCCTCGGACTTCCAGGCCCTGCTGCCCATCCGCGGCAAGATCCTCAACGTCCAAAAGGCATCGGTGGGGGACATGCTCTCCAACGCTGAGTGCGCAGCCCTGATCCAGGTGGTTGGGGCAGGCTCCGGACGCAGCTTCGACATCAGCGCCGCGCGCTACGGCAAGGTCATCCTGATGACCGACGCCGACGTGGACGGTGCCCACATCCGGACGCTGCTGCTGACCCTTTTCTTCCGGTACATGCGGCCCATGATCCTTGAAGGCAGGGTGTTCGCCGCGGTTCCGCCGCTGCACCGGGTGGAAGTCATCAACGCCGGTCAGAAGGCCAACGAGATGATCTACACCTACTCCGAGGCCGAGCTTCACGTGCTCCTGGCCCGCCTGGCCAAGGAGGGCAAGCGTTACAAGGAACCGATCCAGCGCTACAAGGGCCTGGGGGAGATGGACGCCGAGCAGCTGGCCGAGACCACCATGGATCCGCGGCACCGCACCCTGCGCAAGGTGGGAATCGAAAACGCGCAGCAGGCGGAAGAGATCTTCGACCTGCTGATGGGCTCGGACGTTTCCCCGCGCAAGGACTTCATCATTGCCGGCGCATCCAGCCTGGACCGGGAGCGCATCGACGCCTGATTGCGGGCGACGGCGTCACCTTGTGGCCGGGCCGGCGTTCGCGACCGGCTTCAGCCGAGCAGCCCGGGGACAACAAGCAGTGCGGTGGGCAGTGCCAGGAGCAGGGCGCAGCCGGCCATGACCGCACTGCGGACGGCGGCTGGAAGCTGGGGCTGCGGTGTCAGGAGGCGGCTGACCCTGGACGCTGCGGTCCGGACGGCGTCAGCGCCCGGCCCGCCCGATGCCGCCTCGAGGCCGGACAGGGCCAGCGTGGGAGAGGACGGACGGATGTCCGTGGTGCCCGCATTGCCTGCGGAGCCGCTGGCCACAATGGCGATGGCCTTGATCAGGGTCGCTTTGCTCTCGGTCCGGAGCGCGACGTCGTCGGCCAGCATTTCGATCAGCGAATTCACCGATTCCTGCGCCAGCCGGGTGGTGGGCAGCCAGGGAAGGGCCTGCCGCCAGGCTGCGAAGGCCCAGAGCAGCAGGTGGTGCCGCTGGCTCAGGTGGGCGTTTTCGTGGATCAGGACGGCACGCAGTTCGGCCGGTTCAAGGGCCGCCATCAGGCCGTCCGACAGGACGGTCACCGAACGGGCGCCGCCCGGGAGGCAGTAGGCGACAGGGGAATCGTGGTTGATGACGAGCGTTCCCGCTCCCTGGGCCGAGGGCGAGGCCAGCAGGGCCAGCAGTTCCCGGTGCCGGCGTCGCTGCCGCTGGATTTTGTAATACGTCAGCAGCAGTGTGAAGACCAGGTGGGCCGTGAGCAGGGCGGCAGCGGACAGGGCAAAGATATGCCAGAACCCCAGTGCCGTGGTGGGGGCATTGAAAAGCACCATGCTGGCAAGGGCGCGCAGCCCCGCGATGAGGTTGTCACCCACAGGTTCCAGGCCGTAGACCAGCATGGCGCCGATCATGGAAAGTCCACCTGCGAGCGCGATCGCCTGCCACAGCAGCATGGCCGTGAAGGGCGACCTGGCCGGCCACTGGGCCCGTGACAGGAGGATTGGCACCGGCCAGGCCAGGATTATCGCAAGGACCGCCAGCAGGTATGAGGCCCAGAACATGGTGTGTTAGAGGTGACCCAGCAGTTTGCGCAGTGTCTCGGCTTCACCTTCGGAGACTGACCCGATGAAGCGGGCCAGGACGGCCTCGCGGTCAGGGGCTGACCCAAGGACCTCATGCATGAGTTCGGCGGTGTGGTCTGCACGGCTGGACACTGCCTGGTACCGGTGCGGGCGGGTTCCGCGTTCGCGCTCAACCAGCCCTTTCTTCTCCAGGCGGGAAAGTACGGTAAGCACCGTTGTGACGGCCAGTTCCTTGCCTTCGTGGCCCGGACCGCCCTGTGCAGCCGACGTGCGCGCCAGCTGGTCCCTCAGGGTATTGGCCGTAGCCGCTTCCTGGCCCGCCCAGAGCAGGTCCATCACTGCCCGTTCCAGTTCACCAAGACTAGCCATTTCACTTTTCCTTTATTTCCCCGCACCGAACGCTGTAAGGCGGCCGGTGACGTCACGCGGTTGTTCAACTACACAACTAAATTTACCCCGAAACCGCCGAACCTTCTACATCGGGTAGAACATCTGGCGCGCCGCGTCCCGGTGGGCGATCCTAGGGGAGGGTGATTGGTTTTCGCCCGCCCTCGACCATGTTCTACACTTTGTAGAAGTTACAGTTCTACGAAGCGTAGAAAACTGCATTGGCTAACAGTAGGGACTGCCATGGACGCCTTGGAAATCGCACGCTGGCAATTTGGTATCACCACGGTCTACCACTTCATGATGGTGCCGCTGACCATTGGCCTGGGTTTGGTGGTCGCCGTAATTCAGACTGCCTGGTACCGCACCGGAAAGCCCGAGTACCTGCGCATGACCAAGTTCTGGGGAAAGCTCTTCCTCATCAACTTCATCATGGGCGTTGCCACGGGCATCGTGCAGGAGTTCCAGTTCGGCATGGCCTGGAGCGAGTACAGCCGCTTCGTCGGTGACGTCTTCGGCGCACCGCTGGCCCTCGAGGCACTCCTCGCCTTCTTCGTCGAGTCCACCTTCCTGGGTCTGTGGATTTTCGGCTGGAAGCAGCTCAAGCCCGCCATCCACCTGGCCTGCCTCTGGGTGGCCGTCATAGGATCGGCACTTTCCGCCTACTTCATCATCGTCGCCAACAGCTGGATGCAGCACCCGGTAGGCGTGGAAATGATCAACGGCCGGCCCGTCATGACCGACGCCTGGGCAGTGTTCACCAACAACACCGCCCTCGTCGCCGTCCCGCACACCCTGTTCGGCGCCCTCGCCGTGGCAGGCGGTTTCCTCCTGGGTATCGCCTGGTACCACCTCTGGCGGAGACGGCACGACGGCGTTGACACAGTGGGTGCCGACGGCAAGGTCATCCCGGGTGAAGACGTCCGCATCCCAGGCCGTGACCGTGCAGACCACAGCGTGTGGATCCGGTCCCTGCGCATCGGCGCCGTGGTGGCCATGATCTCCTTCGCCGGCACCGCGGTAACCGGCGACCTGCAGGGCAAGCTCATGTTCCAGCAGCAGCCCATGAAGATGGCCGCAGCGGAGGCCGCCTGCCACGACGGCACCGGCTTCTCCGTCCTGAGCATCGGCAACGTGGGATCCAAGAACTGCGACGACGTCGTGGCCGTGATCGAGGTCCCGGGGATCCTGTCCTTCCTGGCCAAGGGTGACTTCACCACCGAGGTCAAGGGTGTCAACAGCCTGCTGCCCGAATACAAGGCCAACTACGGAACCAACCTGCCGGACAATCCCATTTACGGTGAGCGCGCGGGCCAGGAGATCGAATACGTACCCGTCATGGAAGTCACCTACTGGGGGTTCCGGATGATGATCGGCTTCGGCGGACTCGCCGCCCTGGCGGCGCTGGTGGCACTCTGGCTCACCCGCAAGGGGACGGTACCCGAGGCGCGGTGGCTCATGCGGCTGGCCGTGTTCGGCATCCTGGCACCCTTCGGCGCCAACGCCGCCGGCTGGATCTTCACCGAGATGGGCCGCCAGCCGTTCGTGGTTGCCCCCAACCCCGATCCCAGCGGCATTGACCAGGTATTCATGTTCACTGCAGCCGCCGTCTCACCGGGTGTCTCCGCAGGGGAGCTGATCGCCTCCCTGGTGGCCCTGACCGCCGTGTACGCCGTCCTGCTGGTGGTGGAAGTGAAGCTGCTGGTCAAGTACATCCGCGGCGGTGTGGTCTCCGCGATGCCGGAACTGGGCCACGCACCGGCGGACGAAAACGAGGACCAGACGCCCGGGCCCGGCGGCAACGGGGACACCAAGCCCGCCGACGACGTCCTGGCCTTCGCCTACTAACCGCATCCGGCTCCAAAGACCGACCAGAGGAAACACACAATGGAACTGCTTCCCACCATTTGGTTCATCGCCATCGCGGTGCTGTGGACCGGCTACCTCTTCCTGGAGGGCTTCGACCTGGGCGTCGGCATGCTGATGAAGCTCTTCGCCCGCAACAACACCGAACGCCGCGTGCTGCTGAACACCATCGGACCCGTCTGGGACGGCAACGAGGTGTGGCTGCTGACCGCCGGGGGCGCCACCTTCGCCGCCTTCCCGCTCTGGTACGCGTCCTTGTTCTCCGCGCTCTACCTGCCGCTGCTGGTGGTCCTGCTGGCCCTGATCTTCCGCGCCGTGGCGTTTGAATACCGCGGCAAGGTGGACACCGACAGCTGGCGGAACCGGTGGGACTGGGCCATCGCGCTGGGCTCCTTCTTCGCAGCCTTCGGCGTGGGTGCCGCCCTGGCCCTCACCACCACCGGCCTTCCGCTGAACGCCAACGGCGACCGCGAGGGCGGCCCCATGGCCTGGTTCAGCGGCTACGCACTCCTCGGCGGCGTGGCAGTGGTGGGTTTCTCGCTCCTGCACGCCCTGGCCTTCCTGGCCCTCAAGACTGACGGGGAGGTGCGGCACCGGGCCCGCCAGTGGTTCGTGCGGCTGCTGCCGGTCCTGCTCCTGCCCATCGCGGCATGGGCCCTCGCCATCCAGTTCATGGACGGCAAGCCCTGGACCTGGGCCGCCGTCGTCCTGGCCGTTGGCGCCGCCATCACTGCCTGGCTGCTGGCCCGGAGGGGTTCTGAAGGCAGGGCCTTCCTGGCACTGGGTGCCTTCCTGGTGCTGGGCACCACCGCCATCTTCGGGGCCGTGTTCCCCGTGGTGCTGCCCTCCACGCTGGACAGTGCCTTCGACCTCACCATCTCCAACGCATCCTCCTCGGACTACACCCTGGGACTGATGAGCATCGTGGCGGCCTTTGGCCTTCCCCTGGTCATCGCCTACCAGGCTTGGACCTACTGGGTCTTCCGCCGCCGCGTCAGCGCCGCCCACATCCCGGAAGCCCACAGCTTCCTCCCGGCGGTCGCCGCCAGGGCCTTCACCACCAAGGGCTGACGTGCGCCCAACTTTCCCCGCCGGTCCGTCAACCCGTTCAGCCATCTACTGGCTGGGACTCCTGGCCGCGCTCAAGGCCCTGTCCCTGGTCCTGATCGGGCAGGCAGTGGCCTCCGTCCTGGCGGGACTGGTTGCCGGGAACCCGGCGTGGGGGAGCCAACTGACCGCTGGACTTGCCGGCGTCGTCCTCCGCTCCCTGACCGTGTGGGGCCAGGCCGTCGCTGCACGCCGCGCGGCACTGGGCGTGAAGGAGGAGCTCCGCGCCGAGCTGCTGGAGCGCGCCCTGCGCACCGGCGTCCGCGGCTCCGGCCCCAGCGACGGCGGCCTGGCGGTCCTTGCCACCCGCGGCCTGGACGCCCTGGACAGCTACTACACCCAGTTCCTTCCCGCGCTGGTCAACTGCGCCGCCGTTCCGCTGCTGCTGGGGGCGAGGATCCTCTTCGCGGACTGGGTCAGCGCGCTGGTCATCGTGCTGACGGTGCCGCTGATCCCGGTGTTCATGGTGCTGATCGGCAGGTACACAGAGGACAGCGTGCGGCAGGCCCAGGCCTCGCTGGCACGGCTGTCGGCGCACATGCTGGAGCTTGCCAAGGGCCTGCCGGTCCTGGTGGGGCTGGGCCGTGCCACCGCCCAACGCAAGGCCCTTGAAGAGATATCGGAGGACTACCGCTCGCGCACCATGGGCACTTTGCGCACAGCGTTCCTGTCCGCGCTGGCCCTGGAACTCATTGCCACCATCTCGGTGGCAGTGGTGGCCGTCTTCATCGGCGTCCGGCTGGTCCATGGCGACATGCCGCTGGAGGCCGGCCTGCTGGCGCTCCTCCTCGCGCCGGACTGCTACCTTCCGCTGCGGGAACTTGGCACCGCCCACCACGCCAGCGACGACGGCAGGGTGGCACTCGCAGCAACAGCATCCGTGACCGGGGCCCCCGAGGCTGCACCGCTGCCCGCTGCGAAGGCCGGAAGGCCGGGCGCTCCCTTGGAGATCAACGGGCTCACCGTCACCTATGCCGGCCGGTCCGGAGCCGCCGTCGGGCCGCTCACGTTCACCGCGCCGCAGGACAGGATTACGGCCCTGGACGGCCCCAGCGGCGCCGGCAAGAGCACCGTCCTGGGCGTTCTGGCGGGAACGATCGGCGACGGCGACGGGACCGCTATTACTGGGTCCATCAGCGGACTGGACCGCCGCGCGGTGGCCTGGGTGCCACAGCACCCCGTCATGGTGGCCGGAACCGTCCTGGACGAGGTCCTGCTCTACCTCTCACCGGACCCCGCGCACGGCCCGGACAGGTTCGCTGCGGAAGAGGCTGCGCGCCGCTGCCTGGAACGCGCCGGGGCCGGGCACCTGGCCGCAAAGCACCAGGCCGAATTGAGCCCGGGCGAGCTGCGCCGGGTGGCACTTGCCCGCGGCCTTGCCCGGATCGACGCCGGCGCCACCCTCCTGCTGCTCGACGAACCCACCGCCCACCTCGATGACGCGTCCGCCGTGATCGTCGAGGACGCCATCCGCCGGCTCCGCGGCCAGGCTACCGTGATCCTGGTGGCCCACAACCAGCGCACCCGGCAACTGGCGGACGTGCTGGTACCGGTGGCCCCGGCGGGCGGGGGCGCCGCTGCAGCCCACCAAGAGAGCGCTGCTGCCGCGTTGCTGCCCGCCACCGTACCCACCACCCTCCCAGCCGGCCCGGCAGGAGCCGCCGCCGCAGACGAGGGGGCCCCGGACGGCGCCTCCACGGACAACCCCGCCACACGAAACCCGGCCGACGGCGCCCCTGCACAGGCTGTCCCCGGCGCTGCCCGCCTCCTGGCCGCCCTTCTGGCACCGGTCCGGGGCAAGTTCGCGGCCGCGGCCCTCGTCGGCACCCTGGCGGCCGTCTTCGCCGTCGCGCTTTCCGGCCTGTCCGGCTGGCTCATCATCCGGGCCAGCGAACAACCACCCATCCTGTACCTCCTGACCGCCATCGTGGGCGTCCGGTTCTTCGGTATTGGCCGGGCTGTCTTCCGCTACTGGGAACGGCTGCTGCTGCACGATGCCGTGTTCGCCGCGCTCACGCGCCTCCGCGGCCGCCTGTGGGAGTCGCTGAGCCGCAAGGCCCTGTCGCTGCGGCGGCTCCTGCAGGGCGGCAACGTGCTGGGAACGGTGATCGACGACGTCGACACCGTCCGTGACCTCCTGCCGCGCGTGGTCCTGCCGCCCGTCACGGCGCTCGCGGTGTCCGTCCTGGCCGTTGCAGCCACCGGAATCCTGGTGCCGGACGCCCTTCCAGCCGTGGTGGCCGCAGCCATCAGCGGCCTGCTGCTGGCGCCCGCCGCCGCCCTGTGGGGCGACCGCAAATCCGCCGCCGCCGAGCAATCCCTGCGGTCGGGCGTCCTGCGCCGCGTCACCGCTGCCCTCGATGCCCGGGCCGAACTGCACGCAAACGGCGTGGCGCCCCGCGTGCTTGATGCGCTCCTGGCCGAGGACCGGGAAGCCACCCGGGCATCGCAGCGTTCCGCCTGGGCCGACGGCCTGGGGCATGGGATCGCCACCGCGGCCTGCGGGACGGCGGCACTGGCGGCCGCGTGGCTGGCCGGCCCCGGCGTCATCTCGGCCCAGGTGGCCCCGGCGACGGCGGCCGTGGTTGTCCTGCTGCTGCTCGCGCTGGTGGAACCCTACGCAGCGATGACGACGGCGGTGCGCCAGTACCCCGCGCTGCGTTCCGTCCTGCGCCGGGTGGGGGAGTCCGGGGCTCTTGACGGGGGAGAGACTCTTGACGGGGGCGAGACCCTTGACGGAGGGGAAACCCCTGACGGCCTGCAGCGTGTTCCCCCCAGGGCCGGGAAAGCACCCGGCGTTGAGCTGGTGGATCTGGCCGCGGCATGGCCGGGCGGCTCTCCGGTCTTCTTTGGCGTGGATGCGGTGGCAGTCCCGGGACGTTGGCTGGCGGTCACCGGGCCGTCCGGTTCCGGCAAATCCACGCTGCTCTCGGTGCTGCTGGGCTTCCTGCCACCGGCATCCGGCCAGGTCATGGTCACCGGCCGGGCTGCCTGGTGCCCCCAGGAGGCCCACCTGTTCGATTCCACCATCCGGGGAAACCTGCTGCTGGGACGGCCGGCCGCGATTGGCGCGCCCCCGGCAGCGGACCATGACCTGGAGGCCGTCCTGGCCGCCGTCGGACTTTCCGCGCTGGTGGGCCGGCTGCCGGCGGGGCTGGACACCCGGATCGGTCCCGGCGGTGCCTTCCTGAGCGGTGGCGAGCGCCAGCGCCTGGCTGTAGCACGGACCCTGCTGACCGGAGCGGAAGTGATCCTGTTGGATGAACCCACCGCCCACCTCGATGCCGGATCCGCGGCCGCCATGCTGGCCGACCTGCGCGCTGGACTGCGGGACCGGACCGTGGTGCTGGTGACCCACAACCCCGCTGACATCCACGCCGGCGACGCCCGGCTGGAGCTTTCAGCCTCCGCCGGACAGCCCCGGGGATCCCTGGCGCCCTCGCGCTGAGCGCCCCTTACCGCGCTTACCCCACCGCCTGCCCCAGCGCCACACCGGCAACCTGACCCCGCCGTCAGCCGTCGACGTCGTGGAGGTGATGGACTACGTCATGCAGGAAGTACTGGGAGAGCGTCAAGACGGTGAACTCCGAGCCGTTGCTGCGCAGGCCCTTGCGGGCCCAGTCCTCTTCGGGGACGCCGGCGAAGGACTCGGCGGCCTCGTGGCCTTCCGCAGCCAGTTCCGGACCCACCTCGGACGGGTCGGCGTTGGCGTAGTCCTTTTCAACGGCTGTCTGGTCCTGGTCCCAGTCCGCGAAGCGGGCGCCATCCTCCGCGAGCATCAGGTTCAGGCGCTGGTTGAAAAGGGTGAAAACGTCCCGCACATGGCACGCGTACTCCAGCGCGGACCAGGTCTGCCCGTCGGGACGCTCCGCCGCGTCCGGCCGGCGGAGGACGGCCAGCCACCGGGGAATCATGCTTTCGATGCTTCCGGGAACCGTGGCGGGGGTGGCCGTGGAGGCATGGAAATTGCATTCCGGGCAGGGCCGTGACAGGACCCAGGTCCAGTCCTTTTCATCAGGAACGATAGGCATGGGAGCAGTCTAAGCCGTGCGCAGGCGGTGGCCGCAGCCCTGCTCCGCGGCGGCCCCTACTCCGCAGCGTCCCCTGCTGCTGCCCCGTCCATCCACGCCATGGCCGGCCCCACCACGTCCACGGCCTGGGAGAGCGGGACGCCCGAGCCGTCGCGGCGGCCATGCTCCTGAGGCAGTGACCGCGCCACTCCGCCGGCGGACGACGCCTTGGCCGGGCCGTGGCCTGCCCAGGCCAGCAGGAGCATGTCCTCGCCCTTGAGGAACCGGTGCGACCGGACCCCGGCAGTGGCGCGCCCCTTGGCCGGATATTCGGAGAATGCCGTCACCTTGGCCGTGCCCGGCGCGGTGCCCGGGAGGGCTCCGTTGGTCCCGGCGATGGTGACCACGACGGCGGCCTCATCCTTGGGCTGCACGGCACCAAAGAAGATCACCTGGTCACCCGCGGCGAGTTTGATCCCGGCCATGCCGCCGGCAGTGCGCCCCTGGGGGCGGACCACGGCTGCGGGGAACTTCAGCAACTGGCCTTCCCGGGTGAGGAACACGAGTTCGGCGTCATCGGCACCGGCGGGAGCCACGCCCACCACCACGTCCTTGTCCTTGAGGGTGATGACCTCCCAGTCCTCCCGGTTCAGCGGGTAGTCCGGTTGGACGCGTTTCACCACGCCCTGCGCCGTGCCGATGGCCAGGACTTCATCCAGCCGCACGAACGCCACCAGCGTTTCACCCTTCACCAGGGTCAGGAACTCCTTGGCCGGAACGCCCCCGGCCAGGTTGGGCAGGCCGGCCACGGGCGGCAGGACCGGCATGTCCATGACCTGCAGCCGGAGCATGCGGCCCAGCGACGTGACCGCCGCGATTTCGCCGCGGGCCGATGTCTTGACCACCGAGGTGTACACGTCGTGCCTGCTCCGGGGGCCTGCCTCGGCCAGCGGTTCCTGGTTGCTGGTGCGTGCCACCTGCCCGGAGGCGGTGAGGATGGCCCAGCAGGGGTCGTCCGCGATCTCCAGGGACAGCGGCGCAGCCTTGCCCTTCTTGGCCCCGGCCAGTTCGGCAGCCGCGACGGTGGGGGACACGGCCTCGGACTCCAGGAGGACCGTCCGGCGCGGGGTGCCGTGTTCCTCGGCAATCGCGCCGAGTTCGTCGGAGACCACGGTGCGGAGCAGTTCCTCGGAGTCCAGGATGGCCTGAAGTTCCGCGATCTCGCGGCGGAGCTCGTCCTGCTCCTTCTCCAGCTCGATCCGGGAGTACTTGGTGAGCTGCCGCAGGCGCAGTTCAAGGATGTAGTTGGCCTGGACCTCGGTGAGGTCGTAGATGGACATCAGCCGCTCGCGCGCCGCGGCGGCCTCGTCCGAGGACCGGATGATCTGGATGACCTCGTCGATGTCCACGATGGCGATGAGGAGGCCTTCCACCAGGTGGAGGCGGTCCTTCTTCTTGCCCAGGCGGAAGACGGTCCGGCGGCGGACCACGTTGATCCGGTGGTTGACGTAGACGCTCAATAGGTCCACCAGGCCCAGCGTCTGCGGCTGGCCGTCCACCAGGGTGACGTTGTTGATGCCGAAGGAGTCCTCCATCGGCGTGTACCGGTAGAGCTGCTGCAGGACCGCGTTCGGGTTGAAGCCGTTCTTCAGTTCGATGACCAGCCGCAGCCCGTGCTTGCGGTCCGTCAGGTCCACGATGTCGCTGATGCCGGTCAGCTTCTTGGCGTTGACGGCATCTTTGATCTTCTCGATCACCTTTTCCGGGCCCACCATGTACGGCAGTTCAGTGACCACCAGGCCGGTGCGGCGTGCGGAGAGCTGTTCGATCTCCACCTTGGCGCGGGTCTTGAAGGATCCGCGTCCGGTGGCGTAGGCGTCGCGGATGCCGTCCAGGCCCACGATCCGGCCGCCGCTGGGCAGGTCCGGGCCGGGGACGAACCGCATGAGGTCGTCCAGGGTGGCGTCGGGGTTGGCGATCAGGTGCCGGGCGGCGGAGATGACCTCCACCAGGTTGTGCGGGGCCATGTTGGTGGCCATGCCGACGGCGATGCCGGTGGCGCCGTTGACCAGCAGGTTGGGGAAGGCGGCGGGCAGGACGTCCGGCTGGGTCAGCTGGTTGTCGTAGTTGGGGACGAAGTCCACCACGTCTTCGTCCAGGTGGTTGGTGAGCGTGAGGGCGGCCGCAGCCAGCCTGGCCTCGGTGTACCTCGGTGCTGCCGGGCCGTCGTCGAGCGAGCCGAAGTTGCCGTGCCCGTCGATCAGCGGCAGCCGCAGCGAAAAGTCCTGCGCCATGCGGACCATGGCGTCGTAGATGGCGGCGTCGCCATGCGGGTGCAGCTTGCCCATGACCTCGCCCACCACGCGGGCGCTCTTGACGTGGCCGCGGTCAGGGCGAAGGCCCATGTCGCTCATCATGTACAGGATGCGGCGCTGTACCGGCTTGAGCCCGTCGCGCGCATCCGGCAGGGCCCGGGAGTAGATCACCGAGTACGCGTACTCCAGGAAGGAGCCCTGCATTTCGGACGTCACGTCGATATCGACGATGTTTTCCGTGTAGCTGTCGTCCACGATGGGTTTTGAACTTTGCCGGCGGGCCATGGGGTTTGGTGAATCCTTCTGCGGTTACTGCGCAGCCTTAGGGTGTGCTGCGATAGTTTTTGGCTAGGCTAAGCCTATGGTGGATCAGCCCGGGGACGGCGAATATCCGGAACATTGGGAAGCCGATGTCGTCCTGCGTGACGGCGGGACAGCGCATCTGCGGCCCATCCACCCGTCGGACGCGGACGCCGTCCAGGCCTTCCATACCGGGCAGTCGCAGAACTCAATCTACATGCGCTTCTTTGCGTTCAAAGCCAGGTTGTCCGCGAAGGAGCTCAAGCGGTTTACCGAGGTGGACTACAAGGACCGGGTGGCGTTCGTCATCACCATTGGCGGCGAAATCATCGGAATCGGCCGGTATGACCGGCTGACCGATCCCACCGAGGCGGAGGTCGCCTTCAACATCGCCGACGCCCACCAGGGGAGGGGCATCGGGTCCATCCTGCTGGAGCACCTTGCCGCCGCGGCGCACGAAAACGGCATCCGGAAGTTCACCGCCGAGGTCCTGCCCGAGAACCGCAAGATGCTGATGGTCTTCTCCGACGCCGGCTACGACGTCAAGCGCCACTTCGACGACGGCGTCGTCAGCCTGGAGTTCAACGTCGACCCCACCGAAAAATCCCGTGCAGTGATGGAATCCCGCGAGCACCGCGCGGAGGCGAGGAGCGTCCGGGAGCTGCTGGCGCCGTCATCCGTTGCCGTCATCGGGGCCAGCCGCCGGTGGGGGACCGTGGGGTACCAGCTGCTCGAGCACATCATCGAGGGCGGTTTCCACGGCCCGGTGTACGCCATCAACCCGGAGGCGCTGGAACTGGCGGGCATGATGTCCTACGGCAAGCTCTCCGAAGTTCCCCAGCCCGTCCAGCTGGCCATCATCGCCGTGCCCTACGAGGAAGTTGCAGGCGTGGTGGAAGAGTGCGCGGCGGCGGGCGTCAAGGGCGTGGTGATCGCCTCGGCAGGCTTCGCGGACGACGGCGAACGCGGGCTCCAGCGGCAGCGCGCCCTGGTGCGCCAGGCCAGGGCGAACGGGATGCGGGTGATCGGGCCGGCGTCGCTGGGCATCGCCAACACCCACCCCGACGTCTCACTGAACGCCTCCATGGCGCCAACCATGCCGCTGCGCGGCAGCCTGGGCCTGTTCAGCCAGTCGGCGGCCATCGGCGTCTCGCTGTACGCCGCCTCCAGCCGGCGCCGGCTGGGGCTGTCCAGCTTGCTCTCGGCGGGCAACCGGGCGGACGTTTCCGGCAACGACATGATGCAGTACTGGGAGGACGACGCCGACACCTCCGCCGTGGGCCTGTATCTCGAATCGATCGGCAACCCGCGTAAGTTCTCCCGGATCGCACGCCGGCTGGCACGCACCAAGCCGGTCATCGTGGCCAAATCCGACACCATGGGGCTCCGCCTGCCACCAGGTCATGCCGTCCGCACCACGCAGGCACCGGCGGGAGCGCTGGATGCCATGCTGCGCCAGTCCGGCGTGATCCGGGTGGAAACCGTGGAACAACTGGTGGATGTGGCACAGGTGGTGTCGGGAAGGCTGCTCCCGGCCGGGCCCGACGTCGCCATCTTCAGCAACTCCCAGGCGCTGGGCAACGTGGTGGCGGACAGCGCTGCGGCGCACGGGCTGGGAGTGGCGCAGGTGGTTTCCGGGCTCGACCTGGACGCCGGACAATCGGTGGCCCTGCCCCTGCTCCGGAAGGCACTCCTTGACGCCCTTGCCTCGGACACCGTCCACGCCGCCGTCGCCGCACTCCTGCCTGCGCGCGGGCTGACGGTCGACGCGGTGGCCCAGGTCCTCGCAGAATGCTCCGCAACCGCAGGAAAGCCGGTGGTGGCAGCCTTCACCGGCATCCTGGACCCCGCCATCAACGTGGAGGGCCTGCTGGGAACCGAGGGCTGCACCGTCCCCTGCTTCTCAAACCCCGGCGCGGCGGTGGCCGCCCTCGCCGCGGTGGTCCGGTACGCGGAATGGGCCGCCCGCGACCAGGGGCACTTCGTGGAGCCTGCCGGTTGCGACCCGCGGCAGGCGGCGGCTGAGATCGACGAACTGCTGCGGGACGTCACGGGCGAACAGCTCAAGCAGCTGGACCCGGCGGCAACCGCCTCCCTCCTGGGGCATTACGGCATTTCCGTCCTGCCCTCGGCGCCGTTTACCACCCCTGATGAGGCGGTCGCCGCCGCCGACTCACTGGGCTGGCCGGTGGTGCTGAAGACCACCGAACCTGCCCTCCGCCACCGGCTGGACCTCGGCGGCGTGCGGCTTGGCATCGAGGACGCCGAATCGCTGCGCCTGAATGTGCTGCAGATGCGGCGCGCGCTCGCTGCCTATGGAGATCCGGCCCTCGAAGTCCAGGCCATGGCCCCGGTGGGGCAGACGTGCACGTTCCGGGCCATCGAGGACCCCCTGCTGGGCCCGGTCATCTCCTTCGGCCTTGCCGGTGACGCCGTCAACCTCCTCGACGACTGGTCCCACCGGGTTCCGCCGCTCTCCGCGGCCGACGTTCACGACTTCATCCGGGCGCCCAGGGCGTCCCGGAAGCTCTTCGGCTACCAGGGCCTGCCGGCCGTGGACGTGCAGGCGCTGGAGGACCTCGCGGGCAGGCTGGCATGGATGAAGGACAACCATCCGGAGATCGCGCTGGTGGAATTCAACCCTGTCCTGTGCGGCACCTCCGGGGCCACCATCCTCGCCGCGGACGTGCGGATCGGCAACGCCGCGCAGCGCACCGACAGCGCCCGCCGGGCCATGCTGGGCTGAGGCGGTTAGCAAGTGACCGGCCGATCTGTGAAAATGGGGGCATGAGCTTCCAGCCTCCCGCGTCGGCGCCCGAAACGCCCGGAAACGAAAACCAGGCAGTCCGCCAGCACAGCTCACACAACCACGGAGTCCAGGGCCAGAGCCTGGAGGACGCGCTGCAGAAGGCCGGGTTCTACCCGCGCCTGGTGTCTGATGTTGTTGACGACGCCCTGGACGGCCGGGACTGCGTGGCGCACCTGGTGCACCTGGAAACGCACTTCGACCGGGCAGAAGTGCGCCGCCACATCACGGTCCTGGTCCTCACCGCGGACATGCTGGTCATCACCCATGTGGACGACCAGCAGCTGGATGAGGCGGGGGAGCAGATCGTCGCCCAGATCTCCACCGAGTCCGTTCCCGTGGCCCAGATCAGGTCGGTGGTGCTGAGCTACATGTACGCGCAGCCGCAAAACTACAAACCGTCAGACCCGGTACGGGAACTGACACTGACCATCGCGTGGTCCGGCGGCCAGCGGCTGGACATGGGTCCGGCCAGCTGCGGCGATCCGCAGTGCGAAGCGGACCACGGCTACACCGGAACCATCGCGCAGGAGGACATCGTGCTCCGGATCAGCGCCGAAGCGGACGGGCTGCAGGCCGTGCAGGACGCCAAACTGTTTGCCCGGGCCCTGCGCGCGGTCAACACCGGTTCCGCCGCCCCTCTATCCCACGCCCAGTCCATGGCGCCGCGGCCGCGCTCCGGAGTGTTCGGCAACCGGCTCAGCCGCGGGCACCAGCAGCGCTGATGCCGGAAGACCGCCACCACGCCGTACAAGCCTCCGGACGCACCCCCGACCTTCCGCCTGCTCCCGCCTACGGGCATCGTTCCATCGCTGAAGTACTGACCAGTGCCACGGCAAGCCTTGGGGTGGAGGGTTTTGCCAATGCCCTCGGATTCCCTGCCGCCTCACGGGTCTGCGTGGTACTCGCGGACGGACTGGGCCGGAACCTCCTCAAGCAGAAATCCGCCCACACCCCGTTCCTGCGCTCTGTGCTTCAGGCCGGGCAGGGCGACGTCCCGGTGTGGCTGGACTCCGCCTTCCCCTCCACCACCGCAGCGGCCCTGTCCAGCTTTGGGACCGGGCTTCCTGCCGGCCAGCACGGCATGGTGGGCTACGACGTCCTGGACCCTGACCAGGACAAGGTGGTCAACCTGCTGGGGAACTGGGATCCGGGCGTGGACCCGTCCGCCTGGCAGCCGTTCCCTACCGTGTTCGAACGGATCGCCGGACAGGTGGACGTCAGCACCGTCAGCCTCTCCCAGTTCGACGGCTCGCCCATGACCCGGGCCGCACTCAGGGGCGGCAGGTTCATTCCGGGGACAACCGCCCATGCCCGGACCGCCGCCGCCGCCGAAGCCATGGCAGCATCCGGCCCGTCCCTCATGTATTTCTACGTCAACGACCTGGACAAGGCCGGGCACCGCTACGGCTGCCGCTCCGAGCAGTGGGAACACCAGCTGGAAGAGCTCGATGCCACTGTCAAGCGGCTCAACTCCACCCTTCCCGCCGGCACCACCATCCTGCTCACGGCAGACCACGGGATGCTGGACGTGGCCGAACCGCAGCGGATCGATTTCTCCACGGACCCTGCCCTGGTGGAGGGCGTCCGCCACACGGCAGGTGAACCACGGATGGTCCACCTGTACCTGGCGGACTCCGATGCCGCCTCTGACGGTGCTGAGCGGCTTATCGCTGCCTGGAAGGCGCGGTTCGGAGACCGGATCTGGGCCTTCACCCGCGGTGAAGCCGTTGCCGGAGGACTCTTTGGCGAGGATGTCCGGCCCGCTGTCGAAGGCAGGATCGGTGACGTCATGATCGCGGCGCGGGACGCCGTCGCGCTTTACGATGGCCGGCGCATGCGGCCGACTGCCATGGAGGTGGTGGGCCAGCACGGCTCACTGACCAAGGCCGAGCGGGAGGTTCCGCTGCTCTGCTTCACGGCCGAAGGAAGGAACCGCCGGCGTGGCTGAGCTCATCTTCTTCTCCGGCACCATGGACTGCGGAAAGTCCACCTTGGCGCTGCAGATGGACTACAACCACCGGGCCCGCGGCCGCGGCGGGGTCCGGTTCAGCCGCAACGACCGCGCCGGGGAGTCCCGGATCTCCAGCCGCCTGGGCCTGGAGACGGACGCCGTGGAGGTGCTGGACACCACCGACTTCTGGGAGGAAGTCATGATCCGCCGCACCCAGGGGCAGCGTGTTGACTACCTGATCTGCGACGAAGCCCAGTTCTACACGCCCGAACAGGTGGAGCAGCTGGCCAAGGTGGTGGACGAGATCGACGTGGACGTCTTCGCGTTCGGCATCACCGCTGATTTCCGCACCAGGCTGTTCCCTGGTTCGCAACGCCTGATCGAGCTCGCCGACCGGGTGCAGGTGCTCCAGGTGGAGGCGCTGTGCTGGTGCGGCCGCCGCGCCACCCACAATGCCAGGACGGTCGACGGCGTCATGGTCACCGAGGGCGCCCAGGTTGTGGTGGGCGACGTGGACATGGTGGTTGACGCTGCTGTCCCCGAGGCCGGGCACGTGCCTGTGGTGGGGTACGAAACCCTGTGCCGGCGACACTTCATGCGGCGGGTGACGGCGCACGGCGCATCTCTGATGGCGCAACAGGACCAACTGCTGCCGTTCGACGTCGATGCCTGCCTTTGGCACGGCTCCGGCGGACCCGGCGAGGGCCGGGGGACAGGCCCGAAGGGCTGACCCTTCCCCGCACGCACCGGCACTTCCGCACCGGCACCTCCATTCCGGGAAGCAGAAGCGCTCCCTTTCGCCTCCGACTCAAAATGTCGTACCCCCTTGTCATGATGGGTTTATGGCGAAGGCAGCGGTGGTGAAGGCTTTTGGGGATATCCGTGCTGCCCTTGCTGTGTTGAATGCTGAGGTTGATGCCGTGGTGGATGGGGCCGGTGTGGTGCCCTTTTCTGCGGCTGACCCTCTTGCTGGTTTGGCGGAGGGTTGCCTGGAGATTTTGGCCGGGTCCCGTGAGGTGGAGGCCGGGATCGCAGGTTTGAAGGCCAGGGCCGCCGTTGGGTACGCGGCCACCGCCTGTGCCGTTGCGGGCCCGGATGTTCCGATGCAGGCGCAGGAGATGGCGGCCGCGGCGGAGATCGGGTGCGTTTTGGCGCTTGGTCCGCGAGCGGCGGGTTCGTTCCTGGCCACCTCCCACGCCCTGACCACGGGTTTGCCGCGGACGCTGGAGGCTTTGCAGGCCGGGGCGATCTCCTGGCAGCACGCGGTGGTGATGGCCGGTGAGACAGCGTGTCTGGACGCTGTTGGGGCTGCGGCGTTGGAAGCCCATTTCCTGGACCCGGACGCACCGGACCCGGCACGGGGGTGCCCGGTGGGGCAGCTTCCGGCGCACCGGTTCAAAGCTAAGGCCCGCACCTGGCGGGAACGCCACCAGGCCGGGTCCATCGAACAACGCCACGCCAAAGCGGCGGCGGACCGGCGGGTGGAGTTCCGGCCGGACCAGGACGGGATGGCCTGGCTCTCCGCGTACTTGCCCGCGGACCAGGCCCAGGCCGGGTGGAACCGGCTCACCGCGACCGCCCGGGCCCTGCAGGGACCGGATGAATGCCGCACCATGACCCAGCTCCGGGCCGACACGTTCGCCAACGCAATCCTCACCAACGGCACCGCAGTCAACGATGCCAGGGGCGGCGCGGGAACTGACCAGCAGTCGCCGATCCGGGCGCAGGTGCTGGTCACGGTCCCGGTGTTCTCCCTGATGGGCCTGACCGACGAGCCGGCGATGCTGGACGGGTACGGTCCCATCCCCCCGTCAATGGCCCGGGAACTCGTCGACTCCGGTGCGGCGTCGTTCTACCGGGTGCTGGTAGACCCGCGGGACGGGGCACCATTGGAAATCGGCCGGACAAGCTACAGGGTCACCGGCGCCATGCGGGCCTGGTTGAGGATGCGCGATGGGAAGTGCCCGTTCCCGGGGTGCAGCAACAACTCCCTGGACAACGACGCCGACCACATCCTCGCCTGGCACAAGGGCGGCACCACCGGAATCAGCAACTTGGGACAGCCCTGTCCCAAACACCACAAACTCCGACACACCACCGGATGGAAACCCACTCCCGCCACGAAAAACGAACCACCCGGCTGGACCTCACCATCGGGTCGGCATTACCCCAGCGACCACCAGGACTGGGAACCTGCCCAATGGCCACCGGGATGGCCATCAGTGTTCTTGCCCGAGGCCCGCAACAAGCCTGGAGAACGGAGCCTTCTGGAAGATGCCCTCCTCCAACACCTTGCCGTGTGACGCGCCCATTTGCGGCGCACTGCCGGGTTGAGCAGTGCTGATTGCTACTGGGGCGTCCGGCGGTAGCGGATGTGGGTTGCCAGTGGCGAGTGGAGTACCTCGACGGGTTCGAAGCCAAACGATTCAATGCCGTCAAAAATCCGTTCACCCGAACCGAGTAAAACCGGAGCGATGTCCAGGGTGAGCTCGTCGATCACGCTGGCGGCCAGCGCCTGACGGACGGTGGATGCTCCACCGGCGATATCCACTCCCTTGTCCCCGGCCGCCTCGACCGCCGCTGCGTACGCCGCATCGAAGCCCTCGGTGACAAAGTGGAAGGTAGTCCCGCCCTCCATCTCGATCGGATCATGCGGGTGATGGGTGAGGACGAAAACGGGCGCGTGGTAGGGCGGCTCGGGGCCCCACCATCCGCTCCAATCCTCGTCCCAGTCCCCGCGGACGGGACCAAACATGTTCCGGCCCATCACGTATGCGCCCCGCGGGCGCATCAGCCAATCAGCCGCGACCCCGTTGGCCTCGTTGGCGCGGGGATCGCCGATGTGCCATCCGTGGAGTTCCAGCCCCCGTTTGCCCAGCGGGTTCTCGCGGCTTTGGTCAGGCCCGGCGACGAACCCGTCCAGGGACATTGACATGTGGCAGGTGGTGTCCGGCACCGCGAACCTCCAGGGGTAAGTGCAGCTTCTGACCGATGGTGTGCGGGGAGCCTAGCATGCAGCAGTTGGAGGAACTACCCCTGAAGGTGCCGGGAGAGAGCCTTTAGTCGCTCCGTGTGCCGAAGACGATCTCGTCCCAGGACGGGACGCTGGAACGCTTGGGCCGTGCAGGCCGTTCCGGCGCCTCGGTCTCGGGCAACTGCCCGGTAGAGGGGGACGCGTCGTTCTGCTTGGGTGCCGGGCGGCGGGAATTGCTGCCCAGCAGCTCATCCAGCCCGGCGCCGCCGGAGTTGCCGGACCCGGCAGCAGGCGCGGAACCCGACGGCTTCTGTGGGGACGCCGCGATGGTGATTTCCCGGGTGTCGGTGCTGACGCCGTCGTGGAGCCGCAGCGCGTCATCATGGCCGTCCCGGTGCGGCGGAAGCAGGCTCAGCCTCGAGAGCATGGACGGCCTCGCGTCACGGCGCCGGATGAACGAATCCCCCTGGGCGGCCGGTGCGTCCTGCTGACCGTCCTGGGATTCGGGGTCCTCCGATTCCGGCTCAGGAGCTGCCTCGGCGGCTACCTCGGAAGGCCGTGGGTGGGCAGCCGGGACGCCGTGGGCCAGGAGCAGCGCCAGGGCGTCGTCCGAATCCTCGTCCACGCCCAGCCGCTGTCCGCGCCGTGACCGGAGCATGTCCAGAAGGCCGTCGGATTCTTTCCCGGCGTCCTGGGCAGGACCCTGGCTGCCGGGAGAAGTCTTCGCGCTGTCTGCGTCAGTCTCAAAATCGAAGGGGCGGTCGGAAACCGCCGTGAGGCGGCGGGCGGGAACAGGACCGTCCAAAGGTTCGAGTTCGCTCAGCTGCTGCGCCCAGCGGTTGGTGTTCTGCAGCGATTTGCGTCCGGGGCTGAAGGTCCACAGCGCGGGCGGTTCCTCCCCGATTCCCGAGGTCCCGCCGGGTTTGGCCTCAAAGTTTGCCGAGACAGTCCATGTGCCGTCCTGGCGCCGCCACGAGTCCCATTCCACGGTGGCTGGGTCGATGCCGTGGGCCGAAAGACGGTGGGCCACCATGTCGTCCAGCGTCGCCGGGTTGTCGCCGAACGCAGACCGGTAGACGTCGTGGCCGGGGGAGGGTGCCGCGACTTCAACCTTCCGTGCCTGCTGCGCAACGTACTCGCGCTCCGCCAGGACCGGGCCCTCGTAGCGCTCCACCTTGGCCAGCGGCATCCCGGACAACTCCGCGACGTCGGCAGCGGTGGCACCGGCACGGATCCGGGCCTGGATATCCCTGGGGGACATCGGAACAGCAGGCCGCTCCGTCCGCGGTTTCGCCGTGGACCGGCTGGCCGTCCTGAGGGCATCATCGATCGGCAGCTGGAACATCTCGCCGCCGGCCCCGCTCAACAGGAGATGCGTCCCGTCGTCGTGCACGCCTACAAGCCGTAGATCCTGCATACAAATCCTCCACCCTGGCATTACTATCAACCGAAACTCTGCCACCCGGCGGTGCGGATTTGGCTCAAGAGGCAGGGCGCGCCGTGATTTTCCGCCGGATCAGGGCCCGGGCGGGGAGTTAACGGCAGTGTCAGCGGCGGGCCAGGGCTGCCGTCAGCTGGTCCGGGTGGCGGGTCGAGGCCAACCAGTAGGGGGTCCGGTCGGCCGGGTCGGTGATTTCGATCTTCACCACCGGATCGATCCAGCCGCGGATGCAAAGGTAGGCCAGCCCGTTCAGCCGGGTGCCGCGCTCCGCCGTCGCTTCGCCGGACGTGAACTGCTGCACACCGCCCACAAAGCGGCGTTCGATGGTGGCCCGTCCAACAGTGAGGGCGTCCGGCGTCACCGTAATGGCCGGGGTGGAAAGGACCAGGAGGACAGTGATGATGGCCAGGAGTACCAGTGCCGCGGTGTAGCCCGCTGCCATGCTGATGGGGGCGAAGACCAGGATGCCGGCCGCGGAGACACCGGCTGCGATAACCCAGATCCAGGCGTTGGGCCACAGCTTCTCCCGGTAAATAACCGGTCCGCCAGTGGAGGGGGTGCTGGGAACGGACGCGGGCGAGCTTGATTCGGGCATAGCCCAAGCTTTCCACCTTTGGCCCGCTATTTCACCTTGGAGCAAGCCTCCCGGCCGGCGCCGTGGCCGCGGGCTCCTTAGGACTGATTCGGGGGCGCGGGTTAGAGTGAGTGACTGTGACTGATCATCCCGCCACGGTAGACCTTGTCCCGGACGCAGCATCACCCGCCCCTGCTGCCCCCACCCTGCAGGTCCAGTTGAAAATGCTGGATCCGGAGCTGGAAGCGCCCTCCTACGCACATCCGGGCGACGCCGGCGCAGACCTCCGTGCCCGCGAGGACGTGGTGCTGCTGCCGGGGGAGCGCAAACTGGTCCCCACCGGCGTCGCCATCGCACTTCCGGACGGGTTCGTGGCGCTGATCCACCCCCGCTCAGGCCTGGCCACCAAGCACGGCCTCACGATCGTCAACGCGCCCGGCACCGTCGATGCGGGCTACCGGGGCGAGATCTCGGTGACCCTGCTGAACACCGACTCATCCCAGCCGATAGAGCTGCGCCGCGGCGATAGAATTGCCCAAATGGTCATCCAGCGGGTGGAGTACGCCCAGTTCATTCCTGTCAGCGAGTTGAGCGGTTCCGTGCGCGGCACGGGCGGCTTTGGGTCCACCGGCGGTTTCAACGTTCCCGGAGCCTGACACCAGGACGCACCCGCTGCCACGCCAGCACGCACGACGGCGGGACCTCCGCGGTTCCGACCGGCACCATTCAGAACTGGCACATTTTCAGGATTAAGGAGTCACCCCATGGTCTTTGGGCTCGGCAGGAAAGCAAAGAATGAAGAGCCGGCGCAGCCGGCCGACGAGCTGACGGTTGCGGAGGCCGGAGAAGGCGAACCGGGCACTGCCGCCCGCCGCCAGGACGGCCCCTTCGACGAGTCCGAGATCAGCAGCCGCGACGGCTTTGTTGACCTCGGCGCCCTGCTCATCACACCGAGCGAGGGCCTTCAGCTCCGCCTCGAGGTGGAAGAGGCAACGCAGCGGGTAGTGGCAGTCACCCTGGACCTTAACGGCTCCAGCCTCCAGCTGCAGGCTTTCGCCGCCCCCAAGACAGAAACGCTCTGGGATGAGATCCGCGAACAGATCGGCCAGTCAGTCGGCGCGCAGGGCGGCCAGGTTGAAGAGGTTGAAGGCGCTTTCGGCACCGAACTGGTGGCCAAGCTGCCCGCCGGACTTCCGGACGGCAGCCAGGGCTACCGGGTGGCCCGCTTCATCGGCGTCGACGGTCCCCGCTGGTTCCTGCGCGGCGTCCTGGGTGGACCCGCGGCGCTGGAACGCCCCGCCGCGGAACCGCTCGAGGCCCTGTTCCGGCAGGTTGTGGTGGTCCGCGGGGACAGCCCCATGCCGCCCCGCGATCTTCTGCAGCTGAGGCTGCCCAAGGACGCTTCAGCCACTCCTCCGCCCGCCGCACCCACCTTGGAGGAGCCCGAACGTGGTCCCGAAATTACCCAGATCGGCTGAGTCCCCACAGGGCGGGCCCACGCAGTCACCGCATGGGATTACGCCGCTGGGCCAACTGCCCGACCGGGGCCGCGTCACCTGCCAGGGACACATTGACTCCGTGACATTTGTACCTGCCGACCGGACTGCCGAATTCAGCGCCATCGTTTCGGAGGATGACGCCGCACGTCCCGCCGCTCCCGGACAGGTCAGGCCACCGCGGCTCCGCGTCGTCTGGCTGGGCCGTCGCCGGGTGCCGGGCATCGAAGCAGGTGCGGAAATCCGGGTTGAGGGGATGCTGGCCCGCGGCAAGGACATGCCCACCATATTCAATCCCCGCTACGAGATACTGTCCCGCCAGGAGAACGAATGACCGCGCACCAGCCCGAACAGCCCACCGGACCTGAAAACCCTGGCAGGAACGGGCAGCAGCAGGGCGGGCCCCAGGCTCCAGGTCCGTCCCCGGTCGCCGGGCTCGCCGCTGAGTATGCTGCCAAAGCCGGGCTCCACCGCACCCACGACGGACGCGTGGATGTCCTGCGGAGCGCCGGGGGAGTGCAGGGCATTGCGGAGAGCATCGTTCCCGGCCTTGTATTCCTGGTGGCGTTCACCATCACCCGCGAGCTCACCCTGTCCCTGGTGGCCGCCCTGGCGTCGGCTGCTGTGTTCACCGTGGTCCGGCTGGTGCAGCGGCGCCCCCTGACCCAGGCGCTGGCGGGGGTGGCCGGCGTTGGCATTTCCGCCTGGCTGGCCAACACCACCGGAAAGGCGGAGGACTTCTACCTTCCCGGCTTCTTCACCAACGGCGCCTACATCCTGGCGATGGTGCTTTCCATCGCCGTCAAGTGGCCCGTTGCAGGCCTCCTCTTCGGCTTCATCCGGAACGAGGGCGTGGAGTGGCGCAAGGAACCGGCCCGGGTCAAGGCATACCGGCTGGGCACGTGGATCATCGTCGCCGTCCTCGCGCTCCGGCTCATCGTGCAGGTGCCCCTCTACCTCATGGGCACAGACGGCCTGGCCGCTCTCGCCACCACCCGCCTCATCATGGGTGCGCCCCTGTACATCCTCGGGATCTGGGTTGCGTGGCTGGTAACCCGGCCTGCTCCGGCCGACGCTGAAGCCGGCGCAGACCGTACGGCCTGACGCCCAGGCTGCGGGGCGCCCGGCCTAGCCGTCGAAGCCGTCGTCGTCCAAAGCATGGCCGTGGCCGCCCGCGGTGGCCGGCTGACCGTTGCCCGCAGGCTGTTCCCCGGCGTCGATGCTGCCCGGAGCTGAGGAGAGCAGCTCCCGCAGTCCGTCCTCGGCAGCAATGGTGGTGACGAAGAAGAGTTCGTCGCCGCCGTCAATGACGTCGTCCCGGGTGGGCGTGATCGGCGCCTGGTCGCGCAGGATGGCCACCAGGGTGGCGTCCTCGGGCCAGTGGATGTCTCCCACGGTCATGCCGATGACGTGGGAGTCGTGGGGCACAGTGAATTCCACCAGGGACGCCACTCCGGTCTGCAGCGTCAGCAGGCGGACCAGGTCACCGATCTCCACTGCCTCCTCCACGAGGGCGGTCATCAGCTGCGGGGTGTTGACGGCCACGTCGACACCCCAGGAGTCATTGAACATCCAGTCATTCTTCGGGTTGTTCACCCGGCCCACGGTGCGGCCAACACCGAACTCGGTCTTCGCCAGCAGGGACACCACCAGGTTCACTTTGTCATCGCCCGTTGCGGAGACCACGACGTCGGCGTCCTCCACTTTGGCGCCCTGCAGCGTGGAGAGCTCGCAGGCGTCGCCCACCAGCCAATGCGCGCCCCGCAGGCCGCTGCGGCCGATCACCTCGGGTTTGAGGTCGATGAGGAGAATCTCGTGCTTATGCGCCAGCAATTCCCTGGCGATGGATGACCCGACGCTGCCGGCGCCGACGATAACGACTTTCACTGATACTCCTTGGCGGGGGCTTTGGCGAGGATCTGGGCGATCTGGGCGCTGCGGTCCACCTGCAGCATGGCGTGCACGGTGTCACCGTCCTGGTACGCCGTTCCAGCGTCAGGCAGCAGGCCCTCGCCAAAACGGGTGACGTAGGCCACCCGGACATCGGCGGCCTTCTCAATGCTGCTGATCCGGTGCCCGATCCATCCGGCGTCCAGGTCCAGTTCAGCCAGGACCAGCCGGCCCGAGGGCTCGCGGAAATCACCGGCGAGATGTTGTTCGGGAAGGATGCGGCGCAGCACCTGGTCCGCGCTCCAGCGGACGGCGGCCACCGTGGGGATGCCCAGGCGCTGGTAGATCTCGGCGCGTCCCGGATCGTAGATCCTGGCGACGACATGCGGAACGTGGAAGGTCTCGCGGGCAACCCGGGTGGCCAGGATGTTCGAGTTGTCACCGCTGGAAACGGCAGCGAAGGCATGGGCCTCGCCAACTCCTGCCTGCTTGAGGGTCTCGCGGTCAAAGCCCACACCGGTCACCTTCCGGCCGGTGAAGCCCTGGCGGAGCCGGCGGAACGCGCGGTCATCCTGGTCGATGATGGCCACGGAATGACCGGCATCCTCCAGCGTGTGCGCCAGCGTTGCCCCCACCCGGCCACATCCCATGATCACGAAATGCGCCACCGTATCTCCTTTGTATCTAAGTCAGGATCGTGCAGCTAGAACTCTACCGGCATGGCCCTTGTTAGGCCTGGCAGCGGCCCGTCATGACATCGTCCGCGAATCAGACTAGCTTTGTGGGGTGTTGACAATACTGAACGCCGTCAAACGCGTGCTGGTGGGCAGGCCCTTCCGGAATGACCGACTGGCCCACACCCTGCTTCCCAAGAAGATCGCATTGCCGATCTTTGCGTCCGATGCCCTCTCGTCCGTAGCCTACGCACCGGACGAAATCCTGCTCACCCTGGCACTGGCCGGTGTCAGCGCGGTGGCGATCTCGCCCTGGGTCGGCCTGGCGGTGATGGTGGTGCTGCTGACCGTGGTGGCCTCCTACCGGCAGAACGTGCACGCGTACCCGTCAGGCGGCGGGGACTACGAGATCGCCAACGAGAACCTGGGCAAGTATGCCGGCCTGACGGTTGCCTCGGCCCTCCTGGTGGACTACGTCCTGACGGTTGCGGTGTCCATGTCGTCGGCAGCGGCGTACCTCACCACGGCTGTACCCTCGCTGCACGGCGAGCAGGCCGTCATCGCCACGATCGGCGTCGTCATCCTTGCCCTGGTGAACCTGCGCGGCATCAAGGAGGCGGGCAGCGTCTTCGCTGTCCCCACCTACATCTTCATGGCGTCCATCCTCGGCATGACCGCGGTGGGCATGTTCCAGGCCGCCACCGGGCAGTTGGGGCAGGCGCCGTCGGCTGCGTTCACCATCGTTCCCGCGGAGGGCTTCGACCAGGGCCTGGTGGGCCTGGCCGGGGCCTTCCTGCTGCTGCGGGCCTTCTCCTCGGGCGCCGCGGCGCTGACCGGCGTCGAAGCCATCAGCAATGGCGTTCCCAACTTCCGGCACCCCAAGAGCAAGAACGCAGCCACCACGCTGCTGCTCCTGGGCGTGATCGGCGCCGCCATGCTGGCGGGCATCATCTACCTGGCAAACGCCACCAAGGTCCACATTGTGCTGGACCCCGCCAAGGAATTCCTGCTGAACGGCAGCCCGCTGCCCGAGGGTTACATCCAGAACCCGGCCATCAGCCAGATCGCGCAGACCATCTTCGGCGAAGGGTCCATCCCCTTCTACATCGTGGTGGCCGCCACCGGCGTCATCCTGGTGTTCGCCTCCAACACCGCCTTCAACGGCTTCCCGGTCCTGGGTTCCATCCTCGCCCAAGACGGCTACCTGCCCCGCCAGCTCCGGACCCGCGGCGACCGGCTCGCTTTCAGCAACGGCGTGCTGGCCCTCGCGGCCGGCGCCCTGGTGCTCATCATTTCGTTCGACGCGGACGTCACCAAGCTCATCCAGCTCTACATCGTCGGCGTCTTCATTTCCTTCACCCTCAGCCAGCTCGGCATGATCCGGCACTGGGGGCGCGAGCTGAAACTCGCCAAGGACAAGGCGGTCCGGCGGAAGATGATCAAGTCCCGGACCATCAACAGCATTGGATTCGGCATGACCGGACTGGTGCTGGTCATCGTCCTCATCACCAAGTTCCAGCAGGGCGCCTGGATTGCCCTGCTGGCCATGTTCATCCTCTTCCTGATCATGTGGAGCATCCGGGCCCACTACGACAACGTCGCCAAGGAACTCGCCGTGGACGAGGACTCCTCACCGCGTGCCCTGCCCACCAGGGTCCATGCCGTCCTGCTGGTCTCGCACGTCCGCAAGCCCGTGCTGCGGGCCCTGGCCTATGCGCGTGCCTCCCGCCCCTCCCGGCTGGACGCCATTACCGTGGACATCGACCCGGACGAGACCGCACACACCATCGCGGACTGGGAAAAACTCGAGATCCCGGTGCCGCTGACCGTCCTCGCCAGCCCGTACCGCGAGACAGTCACGCCCATCATGGACTACGTCAAGCAGATGCGCCTGGATTCCCCACGGGACCTCGTGGTGGTCTACATCCCGGAGTATGTGGTGGGCAAATGGTGGGAGCAGCTGGTGCACAACCAGACCGCCCTCCGCATCAAGACCCGGCTGCACTTCGAACCGGGAGTCATGGTGGCCAGCGTTCCCTGGCAGCTCAAATCCTCCGAAGAAGCCAAGAACCTCCAGGATGTCCAGTGACCGCCAACCCTTCCGCCGCTTTGCCGGCATCCGACACTTCGCTGCCTTCAGGGGATGAAACCGGCCACACCGGTGAGGAGGCCGTCCTCGACGTCGGTCCGGTGGCCCACGGCGGGCACTGCGTGGCGCGCCATGAGGGCCGGGTGGTCTTTGTCCGGCACGCCATTCCGGGGGAGAAGGTCCGCGTCAGGCTCACCGACGCCGCGGACGGCGCCAAGTTCTGGCGGGCAGATGTCATCGAGGTGCTGGAAGCATCGCCGGACCGGGTGGAACACTTCTGGCATGTGGCGGATTCCCTGCGCGCCTGGGGCCACGGCCACCCGCCGGTGGGCGGTGCCGAGTTCGGGCACATGACCCTGGCGAGGCAGCGCAGCCTGAAAGCGGACGTCGTGGCAGAACAGCTCACCCGCCTGGCCGGCTTTGACCAGGTGCCGTCCGTATGGACCGGCGCGGTGGAACCCGTGGGGGAAGCGGACGACGGCGGCACCGGCCTGGGGTGGCGCACGCGGGCCAGTTTTTCGGTCACCCCCGGCGGCAGGCTCGGGATGCACGCCCACCGCTCCAACCACATCGTTGCGGTGCGGGAGATGCCCCTGGCAAGCGAAGCAATCAACGCCCTGCGCCTGTGGGACCTGGACCTGCAGGGCATCGAACGGGTTGAGGTGGCCGCGCCGGCCAACGGTTCCCGGCCCCTGGTGCTCCTGGCCCCTGCGCCGGGTACCAAGGACAAGCGGCTGCGGGCGATCGCCGCGGCCCTGCCGGCGGACGCATCGGTGGCAGCCTTCGATCCGCTGGCCGGCACCGTCACGCAGCTCCGGGGACGCACCTGGGTCCAGGAAACCGCCGCTGGACACGAATACCGGGTGACCGGCGAGGGTTTCTGGCAGATCCACCGCGACGCGCCCGGCACCCTTGTGGGGGCTGTCACAGAATTCCTCCGGGAGGGCGACTTCCTGAACCCCGGTGCCGTGGTCGCCGACCTGTACGCGGGCGCCGGGCTCTTCACCGCCGTACTGGCTGATGCGGTAGGGGAGACGGGGTCCGTACTCTCGGTCGAAGGGGCGCCGGGTGCAAGCCGGGATGCCCGGAAGAACCTGCACTCCGCACCGCAGGTGGAGGTGGTCCAGGGGCGCGTGGAGCGGGTCCTGCGCCAGAAACCGCGGAACTTCGACGCCCTGGTCCTCGACCCTCCCCGCGCCGGAGCCGGGAAAGCCGTCGTCGGCCAACTCGTCGCCTCGCAGCCCCGGGCCATTGCCTATGTGTCCTGCGATCCGGCGTCGTTCGCGCGTGACCTCGGTTACTTCCGCCGCTCCGGGTGGGAGCTCGCCGGGCTGCGGGCCTTCGACCTGTACCCCCACACCCACCACCTCGAGACGGTGGCACTGCTGACTCCGGCTCCATGATGCCGTCACGGTTTTCGACTACGATGGCCGTAGTAGTCCCACGTCGCGCCCGAATTCTCGGCCGGCCGTGTGCAAATTTTCGGGCCCTGGAACTACTTAGGGCTTCCTAACTAGCAGGCGGTCAACCGCGCGACAAAGATGAAACTGTTGCGAGAGGAGTCCTGCGATGAGCACTGTGGACAGCTTCGGTTCAAAAGGCAAACTTAATGTAGCCGGAACCGAGTACGAAATTTTCCGGTTGAACTCCGTTGAAGGTGCAGAAAACCTTCCGTTCAGCCTCAAGGTATTGCTTGAAAACCTGCTGAGGACCGAGGACGGCGCGAACATCACTGCCGATCACGTTCGCGCTTTGGCAGGCTGGGATCCGAATGCGGAACCCGATACAGAAATCCAGTTCACGCCGGCGCGCGTGATCATGCAGGACTTCACCGGTGTTCCCTGCGTGGTCGACCTGGCCACCATGCGTGAAGCCGTCAAGGACCTGGGCGGCGACCCGAAGCGGGTCAACCCGCTGGCACCCGCCGAAATGGTCATCGACCACTCCGTCCAGATCGACGCCTTCGGTAACTCCGGCGCACTGGAGCGCAACATGGAGATCGAATACCAGCGCAACGGTGAGCGCTACCAGTTCCTGCGCTGGGGCCAGACGGCGTTCGACGACTTCAAGGTGGTCCCCCCGGGAACCGGCATCGTGCACCAGGTCAACATCGAATACCTGGCCCGCACCGTGATGACCCGCGAAGTGGATGGTGCGCTCCGCGCCTACCCCGACACCTGCGTCGGCACGGACTCGCACACCACCATGGTCAACGGCATGGGCGTGCTGGGCTGGGGCGTGGGCGGCATCGAGGCCGAGGCAGCAATGCTCGGCCAGCCCGTCTCCATGCTCATCCCGCGCGTGGTGGGCTTCAAGCTCAGCGGCAGCATTCCTGCCGGTGCCACCGCAACCGACGTGGTGCTGACCATCACCGAAATGCTGCGCAAGCACGGCGTGGTGGGCAAGTTCGTGGAGTTCTACGGCGAAGGCGTTGCTGCTGTGCCGCTGGCCAACCGCGCCACCATCGGCAACATGAGCCCCGAGTTCGGCTCCACCGCCGCCATGTTCCCCATCGACGACGTCACCCTGGACTACCTGCGCCTCACCGGCCGGTCCGAGCAGAACGTCGCCCTCGTGGAGTCCTACGCCAAGGAACAGGGCCTGTGGCACGACGCTTCCCGCGACATCAAGTTCTCCGAGTACCTGGAACTGGACCTGTCCACGGTTGTTCCGTCCATCGCCGGCCCCAAGCGCCCGCAGGACCGCATTGAACTGACCGAGGCCAAGGACGAGTTCCGCCACGACCTGCTCAACTACGTCTCCCACGACGCCAACGCCGGCACCCTGGACGAGTCCCTGGAAGAAAGCTTCCCGGCCTCCGACGCCCCGTCCTTCACGGGCGGAGCAACCCACATCTCGGACACCGACCGCGAACCGCCGAAGTATTCGGCTGCCCACGGCGGCGCCGGACGGACCTCCAATCCGGTTCCCGTAAAGATGGCTGACGGCCGCGAGTTCGAGCTGGACCACGGCGCGGTGACCATCGCGTCCATCACGTCCTGCACCAACACGTCCAACCCGTCGGTCATGCTGGCCGCCGCTGTGCTGGCGCGCAACGCCGTCGAAAAGGGCCTCACCGCCAAGCCGTGGGTGAAGACCTCCGTCGCCCCCGGCTCGAAGGTAGTTACCGACTACTACGAGAAGTCCGGCCTGACCCCGTACCTGGAGAAGCTCGGCTTCTACATCGTGGGCTACGGCTGCGCCACCTGCATCGGTAACTCGGGCCCGCTGGAAGCAGAGATCTCCGAGGCCATCCAGGCCAACGACCTCGCCGTCAGCGCCGTCCTGTCCGGCAACCGCAACTTCGAAGGCCGCATCAACCCGGACGTGAAGATGAACTACCTGGCGTCCCCGCCGCTGGTCATCGCGTACGCCCTGGCCGGTTCCATGGACTTCGACTTCGAGACCGATCCGCTCGGCAAGGATGAGGCCGGCAACGACGTCTTCCTGAAGGACATCTGGCCCAACCCGGTTGAGGTCCAGCAGGTCATCGATTCCTCGATCGACAAGGAGATGTTCGCCAAGGGCTACGAGGGCGTCTTCGACGGCGACGACCGCTGGAAGGCACTGGACACCCCGGCCGGCGACACCTTCGCCTGGGATCCGAACTCCACCTACGTCCGGAAGCCCCCGTACTTCGAGGGAATGCAGGCACAGCCGGAGCCGGTCAAGGACATCTCGGGCGCCCGAGTGCTCCTGAAGCTCGGCGACTCGGTCACCACCGACCACATCTCTCCGGCCGGTTCCTTCAAGTCCGACACTCCGGCCGGCCAGTACCTGCTGGCCAACGGCGTGGAGCGCAAGGACTTCAACTCCTACGGCTCGCGCCGTGGCAACCACGAAGTGATGATCCGCGGCACGTTCGCGAACATCCGCATCAAGAACCAGCTCCTGGACGGCGTTGAGGGCGGCTTCACCCGCGACTTCACCCAGGCTGACGGCCCGCAGGCATACGTCTACGACGCCGCGCAGAACTACCAGGCAGCCGGCACCCCGCTGGTGGTCCTGGCGGGCAAGGAATACGGTTCCGGATCATCGCGCGACTGGGCTGCCAAGGGCACCGCACTGCTGGGCGTCAAGGCCGTCATCGCCGAGAGCTACGAGCGCATCCACCGCTCCAACCTCATCGGCATGGGCGTCCTGCCGCTGCAGTACCCGGCCGGCGAGAACGCTGCCAGCCTGGGCCTGACCGGCACGGAAACCTTCTCCGTGGAGGGCGTCACCGCCCTCAACGAGGGCACCACGCCCAAGACCCTGAAGGTCACCGCCACCGCAGAGGACGGCTCCTCGAAGTCCTTCGACGCCGTGCTCCGCATCGATACCCCGGGTGAAGCGGACTACTACCGCAACGGCGGCATCCTGCAGTACGTGCTGCGCCAGATCTCCGCCAACTAGCGGGAACTGCTGCCCAGGCACCAACCTCCCGAAGCCCCGGCCGGTCACCGACCAGCCGGGGCTTCGGCTTTTCAGCCACGTCCGGCCCTGCGAACCGAGGCGTTAGAGTTAAACGGCACGTCTACCACCCGAAGGAGGGGTCATTGGGAATCTTGGACACCATCCGGAATCCGCAGGACCTGAACGAGTTGACCGAGGAACAGCTGGAACAGCTGGCTTCGGAAATCAGGGATTTCCTGATTACGAACGTCTCCCAGACGGGCGGCCACCTCGGGCCCAACCTCGGCGTCGTGGAACTGACGCTGGCCGTGCACCGCATCTTCGAATCCCCCCGCGACAGCATCGTCTTTGACACAGGCCACCAGTCCTATGTCCACAAGCTGCTCACCGGACGCCAGGACTTCAGCACGCTCCGCCAGGAAGGCGGCCTTTCCGGCTACCCGGACAGGGCCGAATCGGAACACGACATCGTGGAAAGCTCCCACGCGTCGTCGTCCCTGTCCTGGGCCGACGGCATTTCCCGGGCCCGCCAGCTCACCGGCGAAGGCGACCGGCACGTGGTGGCCATCATCGGTGATGGTGCCCTCACCGGCGGCATGGCCTGGGAAGCCATCAACAACATTGCGGCGGACAAGAAACGCCGCGTGGTCATCGTGGTCAACGACAACGGCCGGTCCTACGCCCCCACGGTGGGCGGCTTCGCGGACTACCTTGCCTCCCTGCGCCCCACCATCGACTCCTTCCGCGCCGCCCCCGCGTACGAGGGCGCGCTTGACTGGTGGAAGAAGAAGCTGCAGGACGGTGGCCCCGTGGGGCAGTTCACCTACAAAAGCCTGCACGCCATGAAGAAGGGCATCAAGGACTGGTGGGCGCCGCAGGGCATGTTCGAGGACCTCGGCATGAAGTACATCGGCCCGGTGGATGGGCATAACCTCCAGGCCATGGAGCATGCACTGTCCACCGCCCGGAACTACGGCGGCCCCGTGATCGTCCACGCCATGACGGAAAAGGGCCACGGCTACGCTCCGGCCCGTGCCCATGAAGCGGACCAGTTCCACGCGGTGGGCATCATCGACCCCGAAACGGGCGAGCCCACCGGCGCCGGCGGCGCCCAGTCCTGGACCTCCGTGTTCGCGGACGAGATCGCTGCCATCGCCGACGAACGCGACGACATCGTGGGCATCACAGGGGCCATGCTGATCCCGGTTGGCCTGCACAAATTCGCGGCCAAGCATCCCAAGCGCGTCATCGACGTCGGCATCGCGGAGCAGCATGCGCTGACCGCCGCCGCGGGCATGGCCTTCGGCGGACTGCACCCTGTCGTGGCCGTCTACGCCACCTTCCTGAACCGGGCCTTCGACCAGCTGCTCATGGACGTCGCCCTCCACAAGGCCGGCGTCACGATCGTCCTTGACCGCGCCGGCGTCACCGGCCCGGACGGCGCAAGCCACCACGGTATGTGGGACATGGCCATGGTCCAGATCGTCCCCGGACTGCACCTTGCCGCGCCCCGCGACGCCACCCGGCTCCGCGAGGAGCTGCGCGAAGCCGTTGCCATCAGCGATGCCCCCAGCGTCGTCCGCTTCTCCAAGGGCTCCGTTGGCCCCGCCGTCGAAGCACTGGAACGGCTCAGCGACGGAGTCGACGTCCTGGCCCGCAGACCGTCAGGCTCCACCGAAAACGACGTGCTGATCGTCAGCGTCGGCGCGATGGCCGAACTGGCACTGGACGTTTCCAACCGGCTCGGCGCGCAGGGCATCAGCACCACTGTGGTGGATCCCCGCTGGGTCCTCCCCGTCCGGCGTTCCATCATTGCGCTGGCTTCACACCACCGCCTGGTGATCTGCATCGAAGACGGCGTCCGCGCAGGTGGCGTCGGCTCGCGTATCCGGCAGGAGATGCGTGCCGCAGGCGTCGACACCGCCCTGAACGAGGTGGGCCTGCCGGTGGAGTTCCTTGACCACGGCACCCGCAACCAGGTGCTGGAGCGCGTTGGGCTGACGGCCCAGCAGATCACGCACGACGTCGTCGCACAGGTCCTGGGAACGAAGGTTCCCTTTGCGCGGCCCCTCCCCGGGCAGCAGCACCCCACCACCGGCAGCCTTCCGATCCTGTGAGGGACGAGGACGAACTGAAGTACCCCGGGCCGGCGGGGGAGTCCGGACCGGTCCTGCACACCACCACCACACGCGTTCCCAACGGACTGGAGCCAGGCCAGCTGGTGGTTTCCAGGAACCGCAAATGGAACGGCAAAGCCCACTGGGTTGTGCCGGGGCGGTACTTGGGCGAGGACCAGCACGGGTGGTGGATCTTCCAGGGCACCAACGAATTCTGTTCCCGCCCCGGCGCCGCGTTCTATACCCGTTCGGATGCTGTCCTGCTGGTGCCGCGCCAGGGCGACTGGGTGGCAACGTTCTACGACTCCGCCCACCCCGGCGGAGTGCGGGTCTACATCGACCTCGCCGTGGGCCATGAGTGGACACACATCCGGCCTGCGGTAACCGAGTTCCATGTCATCGACATGGACCTCGACGTCATCCGCACCGCGGACCGCGGCGTCTTCATCGACGACCAGGATGAGTTTGCGGAGCACAGCGTTTCCATGCACTACCCCCACCGTCTGATTGAGGACATCCAGGCGGCCGCGGACGGGCTTTACCACGCCGTGAAGGCACAGCACGCGCCTTTCGACGGCACCGACGTTGAATGGTTTACCAAAGGACGCACCACATGAGCGGCATTGTCAGGGTCTACAAACGCGACGACGAGGGCGCCCTCCAGTTCCGGGAGGCCTGGTTCGACGAGGAGTACTCCCAGTTCGTGATGAACTTCGGTGCCGTGGGGCACCAGAGCAAGACCGAGGAAACCGACGTCCCCGACGCAGGCGCTGCGGATGGCCTCCTGGACGCCTTTGCCGCACAATGCGCGGAGGACGGCTACGCGGAGATCCCCAACGAGGAGCAGTTTTGGGTGGTGGCACAGTTCGCCCTCAAGACCAGGGAAGGCACCGACCGGGACCGCCGCCTGGAGCAAAAGGCCAAGGACGCCCTCATCAGCCACCTGGCGTGGCGCGGCCTGGGAACAGTGGAGCGGTCCGAATTCACCGACTACAAGCTGAACATCTTCTGCCTGTGCCCGGACGTCAACAAGGCAGTCAACGCCATCAAGGTGTGCGCCCGCGGCGAGGACCTCGACTTTACCAAGCTCAGCATCGGGGCCGCTCCGTTCAGCGACCCCGACCAGTACAAACTCAAGCACTCCGCCAAGCCCGGCGGCAGCTTCAGCCTCTAGGAGAGCTCCCGTGACCACTTACCGCCGCGTTGGAAAATCAGGCCTCACCGTCTCCACCGTCGGCCTGGGCTGCAACAACCTGGGCCGCGCCAACACCGCCACGGAGTCGCAGGACGCCACGGACGGGGTGGTCAACGCCGCCATTGACTCCGGGATCACGCTGTTCGATGTGGCAGACAACTACGGCAGGGTACCGGGACTCAGCGAAACCATGCTGGGCAAGGCCCTCGGCAGCCGGCGCGGGGACGTGGTGGTTGCCACCAAGTTCGGGATGGATGCCAAGGGCGCCAACGGTCCGGACTTCGGCGCCCGTGGTTCCCGGCGGTACATCATCCAGTCGGTGGAGGCCTCGCTGCGGCGGCTCGGTACCGACTGGATCGATCTTTACCAGTTCCACACCCCGGATCCGCTCACGCCCATCGACGAAACCCTGGCAGCGCTGGATACCCTGGTCCGCAGCGGCAAAGTCCGTTACATCGGCCACTCCAACCGCTCCGGCTGGCAGATCGCCCAGGCGGAATACGTGGCCCGGGAACTGGGCACCGCACGGTTCATCTCCTCGCAAAACCACTACAACCTCCTGGACCGGCGCGCCGAACTGGAGGTGACCCCGGCCGCCGAGGAATTCGGCCTGGGTGTCCTGCCGTATTTCCCGCTGGCCAACGGCCTTCTGACCGGTAAGTATTCGCCGGGCCACGCTCCGGAAGGATCCCGGCTCAGCCACACCCGCACCAACATGGTGGACGACGCCGACTGGGATCAGCTGGGAAGGTACAGCGCCTTCGCGAAGGAGCGCGGGCTGACCGAGATCGAGGTGGCCTTTTCCTGGCTCGCCGCCCAGCCCTCGGTGGCCAGCGTCATCGCCGGCGCCACCAGGCCGGAACAGGTCCGGCAGAACGCGCAAGCGGCAGACTGGGTTCCCACCCCGGAGGACCTGGCTGCCCTGGACGGGATCTTCCCCGCCGTGCCCAAGGTCGCGCTCTTCTAGGCGACCGTGCCCGCTTACCTCCTTGACGTCGATACCGGCATCGACGATGCCCTGGCCCTCGCCTATCTTGCCGCCCTCCCGGACACGGAGTTCGTGGCGGTCACGGCCACCCCGGGCAACGTTGATGCCGACCAGGTGGCGCGCAACACCCTTGCCCTGCTGGAGCTGTGCGGCCGGCCTGGAGTGCAGGTTGCGGTGGGTGCCCGGAAGCCCCTGTCCATCCCCCTGATCACCACCCCGGAAACGCATGGGCCGCAGGGGATCGGCTACGCGGTGTTGCCTGAACCATCAGGCCAGCCCAGTCGGCAGAATGCAGTGGACCTGTGGATCGAACATGCCAGGGCCAGGCCGGGGGAGTTGACCGCGCTCATTACCGCCCCGCTCACCAACTTCGCCCTGGCCCTGCGGCAGGAACCGGCACTTCCAGACCTCCTGGCCAAGGTGGTGATCATGGGCGGCGCCTTCTACCACCAAGGCAACACCACCCCCACCGCCGAGTGGAACACCCACGTGGATCCGCACGCGGCCAAGGAAGTCTATGCCGCCTACCGCGGCCGGCCGCTGGAGAAACTGCCCATCGTCTGTTCGCTGGACACCACGGAACGCATGGAAATGCATCCGGCCCACGTCAAGGCACTGGCCCGGGCTGCAGGTGCCGCCGTTCCGGAACTGGTACTCCCGGAAGACCCAGAGGGCCGCCGCAGCACTTCCGACAACACGCTGATCAGGCACCTTTCGGACGCCCTGCGCTTCTACTTCGAGTTCCACCGGCTCTACGACCAGGGCTACCTGGCCCACGTCCATGACTTCTTTGCCGCCGGCGTGGCCGCCGGCACCCTTGAGTACGCCGCGCGCCCGGCCACGGTGGACGTCGAAACGGAATCGGCGCTCCTCATGGGAACGACCGTGGCAGACTTTCGCGGGCTCTGGGGCGCACCACCGAACGCCCGGATCGTGTCCGCCAACAACCCGGAGCAGGCGTTCGGTGAGCTGGTGTCCGCTGTGGGGCGCCTGGCCCGGAAGACGGGGTGAGGCAGGGGATCCACGGCCGGCGCGGCAGGAACATCCTGCCCGGGACGCTGCCGGAGGATGGCCGGTAGAATGGGCTCCGGACCGGCCCGGCGCAGTTGCCGCCGGCTGCTGCCGAGGTGACATAGGCAGCCACATCCCGGCCCGGTACTGCCGGGCCACTGCCTGCACCCCAAAGGAACAGTTCCCATGTCATCGCCCTCTTTGACGCTTCCGTCCCAGGAACGCCCCGCGGCCCGCCGCCGGCTGCTGGAGATCCTCGGCGCCCTGGCCATTGCCGCCACCTACGTCTACCTGGTCCTTAACCAGCCCGCAGACATCACCGGTGGTCCGGGCAGCGCATCGGCCCTGATCGCCCTCACCGGTTTCCTGGCCGGGGCGGTCCTGCTGATCGTCGCCGTGCTGCCCACCCTTCCGGCCTCCACCCTGGTGCTGATCCCGGTGGCGCTGGTCCTGAACATCGTGCTGGGCCAGTTTGTCGGCAGCACTCTTGTTCCCTTCTACCTCGACGCCATCGGCACAGTGCTGATCGCCGCCCTGGCCGGCCCCGCCGCCGGCGCCGCCACTGGCGCGCTCAGCAGCATTGTCTGGTCCTTCTTCAACCCCACCGTGCTGCCGTTCGCGGCAGGCGCCGCGCTCATCGGCTGCCTGGCCGGGCTCGCGGCACGCTACGGCCTCTTCCGCCGCTTCTACCTTGCCCCGGTTGCCGGCTTCGTCACCGGGATCATCGCAGGCGTCGTGTCCGCCCCCGTGGCTGCCTTCGTCTTCGGCGGGACGTCGGGCGTGGCCACCGGCGCAATCGTCAGTGCCTTCCGGGCCATGGGGGACACCCTCCTGGCCGCCATCACCAAGCAGGCACTCCTGTCCGACCCCATGGACAAGGCCATCGTGTTCACCATCGTGGCCGTCTTGGTCTACGCGCTGCCGCGCCGGACGCGCCAGCAGTTCCCCTTCATCCGCCGCCACCGGGTGCTCGCCGGCAGCAGCCCGGCCCCGGCGCCGCAGACGGGTGCGCACGCCGACGGTTCGAAGCAGGCACCGGGTACTGCGTCGGGACCGGCCAGCGATTCAGCGCTGAACGGCTGAGCCGGGCACCGTGACAGCATCCCCGGCGGGCAGGACCGCGGCCCCGGCCAGGCGGGAGCGGATTAATCCGCTGACCTTACTTGCCGTTGCCGGCAGCACGGCGGTCATGACGACGGCGGCAGCAAGCTGGGTGCTCTCAGGCACCGTGGTTGCCGCCTGCCTTGGCCTGTCGCTGGCCAGGGGCGCGGCCCGCCGCGTTGTGCCGGCTGCCGCGGCAGTCCTGGTCCCGCTCGGCCTGTCACTGCTGGTGCTGCACGGCCTCTTCTTCCCGGAAGGAAGGACTGTGCTGGCGGAGTGGGGACCTGCCCGCATCACGGCAGAGGGACTGCAATTTGCCGTGCAGCGCATTCTACAGCTGGCCGCCGTGGTCCTGGCCCTGCTGCTGTTTTCCTTCAGTGTCAGCGTGCCGGACCTGGTGGCGGCCTTGTCGGCCCGCGGCGTGCAGGGCCGGTTCGCTTTCGTGCTGGCATCCACCCTGACCCTGCTGCCGGCCATTGCCGGCCGGGCGCGCCGGATCCGGCAGGCCCAGGAATCGCGCGGCCTGGTCATCTCCCGCGGCCTGCTGTCCAGGATGACCGCATTCCGGCTGCAGGCCGTTCCCCTGGTCTTGTCCCTGATCGAGGAAGCCGGGACCCGGGCTGCTGCCCTGGAAGCGCGCGGACTGGGCAACCCCGGGCCGCGGACCACCTACCGGGAAGTGCCCGATTCCGCCGCCCAGCGGGCAGTGCGGGCCGTCCTGATGGTGGCGGCACTGGCCGCAGTGGTTCTCCGGGTTGTGCAGGCCGGTGCCTGAACGCATGGCGGCTGCCGGCCGTGCCGTCCCCTTGAACAGCCCAGTGCTGGCTGCCGGCGTCCGGAGCTTTACCTTCCACGACGGGCATGCCCCCGCCCTGCATGAGCTGGCTGTTTCCGTTGCGCCGGGCTCCTTCACGGCCATTCTGGGCGCATCTGGAAGTGGCAAGTCCACCCTGGGCCGGTTGCTGGCCGGCTGGCTGGCGCCGGGCGGCCACGGCACGCTGGCGGGGTTCCTTGAGCTGGCCGGCACGCGGCTGGAATTCGACGGCGGCAGCGGGGACCCCCGGATCGATCCCGCCCAGTGGGGCCGGCACGTGGGTTTCGTGCCGCAGGACCCTGCCGGCGTCCTGTCCACCGTCCGGGCCACGGTGGCCGAGGAACTCGCGTTCGGTCTGGAAAACACCGGCATGGACCGTGCCGGGATGAAAGCCGCCGTGGAGCGCACCGCCGGGCTCCTGGGACTTGCCGGCCAGCTGGACCAGGACCCGGCCAGGCTGTCCGGCGGCCAGATGCGGCGGCTGGCCATCGGCTGCGCGATCATCCCCGGACCTCCGGTGCTGGTCATGGACGAGCCCTTCGCCTCCCTGGACGAGGCAGGGGCCAACGAACTGGCCGTGTTGGTCCGGGACCTCCTCAACCAGGGCACCGCCGTCGTGATCCTCAGCCAGACGGTTGACCCGCTGCTGCTGGAAGCCGGCACGTGGCTGGTGCTGGCGGACGGCACGCTCACCACCGGCGGACCTCCTGCCGCGTTCAGCCCCGGCTCCGGGCTCCTGCCGCCGGCCATCCGGCGCCTCAACCTGGAAGCCGCTGCGACCCCCGTGCCCCGGCCCTCCAGCCGTCGGGCAGGGGAGCTGCCGGCCGGGCCCGCAGCGCTGGAGCTGCGGGGGGTGTCCTTTGGATACCCGGAAGCGCCCGAACGCCGCCGCAGGCGTCGCCGGCAGGAGCCAGGGCCCGACCGCCGCGCAATGGTGCTCCAGGACATCAACCTGGCAGTCCATCCGGGGGAAATCGTAGCTGTCACCGGCCCCAACGGTGCAGGGAAATCAACGCTCCTGCGGCACTTCAACGGCCTGCTCCGTCCCACCGCAGGCGCTGTCCTGGTCCGCGGCGGCGACATCGCGGGAGCTCCGGTGGGAAAGACAGCGGCGTCCGTCGGCCTGCTCTTCCAGCAGCCCCGTGACCAGCTGTTCGAACGCACGGTGCTGCGGGAAGTCGGGTTCGGGCTGGACCGCCTGTTCGGCCCGGCGATGGCGGCCGATTACGCCGCCGCGGCACTGGAAGCTGTGGGACTCGCAGGTGCGGCCCGGGAACATCCTGCCGAGCTGCCGGCGTCCGCCCAGCGACTGTTGGCCCTGGCCACCGTCCTGGCGCGCAGGCCTGCCGTTCTGGCGCTGGACGAACCGACGGTGGCGCTGGACGGCGACGGACTCGCCCTGCTCGGCGCAGCCGTACGGTCGGCAGCGGAGGCGGGTGCCGCCGTCGTGCTGGTCACCCATGAACTGGGCTATGCACGCGCGGCGGCACACCGCATCCTGGCGCTCGACGGCGGCCGGCTGGTTCCGGCCTGACCGCCCGTCCGCCTAGTCCCGGGACTTGCTCGACGCGACGCCGGGCTGCAGGAAACGCTTGCCATTGACCCGCTCCGATGCACCCACCCGGTCCAGGTACGGCGTGATGCCGCCCAGGAACATCGGCCAGCCCGCGCCCAGGATCATGCATAGGTCGATGTCCTCGGGTCCGGCGACGACGCCTTCCTCCAGCATCAGGCCGATTTCCTCTGCCAGGGCGTCCTGGACGCGGTGCAGCACCTGCTCCGCCGAGGACGGGCTGGAGCTAAAGGACATCAACTCAAGTGTGGACTGGGGGATAGCCCGGGAACCGTCCGGGGCGGTCTCCCACAGTGCCTTGACGTTGTTGTCGATGAGCTTCTTGAGGTTGTCGGAAACCGGGAAGCGGTCGCCGAAAGCGGCGTTCAGGGACTCCTGGACATGCTGCGCCACGGGCAGGCCCACCATGGCCAGCAGCGTGAACGGTGTCATGGGCAGCCCCATGGGCCGCAGCGCGGCGTCCGCCACTTCCGCGGGGGTGCCCTCGTCGAAGGCAGCCGTCACTTCGCCCATCAGCCGCAGCAGGATGCGGTTGACCACGAACGCGGCCGCATCCTTGACCAGCACGCCGGTCTTCTTCAGGGCCTTGGCCAGTTCGAAGGCGGTGGCGAGCACGGCGTCGTCGGTCCGCGGGGCGCGGACGATTTCCAGCAGCGGCATGACGGCCACCGGATTGAAGAAGTGGAAGCCCACCAGCCGCTCCGGGTGCTGCAGGTCCGCGGCCATCTCCGTCACCGAGAGGGAGGAGGTGTTGGTCGCCAGGATGCACTCCGGCGACACGATGCCCTCCAGTTCGGCGAAGACCTGCTTCTTGATGTGGAGTTCCTCGAAGACAGCCTCGATCACGAAGTCGGCATCCGCAAATGCTTCCTTTGACACCGATCCGGTCACCAGTGCCTTGGTGCGGTTGGCAGCGTCCTGGCTGACGCGCTTCTTCGCCAGCAGCTTGTCCACCTCGCCATGGACGTAGGCCACGCCCTTGTCCACCCGGGCCTGGTCGATGTCGGTCAGGACCACCGGGACTTTCAGCTGCCGCGCGAAGAGGAGTGCCAATTGGCCGGCCATCAGTCCGGCGCCCACCACGCCCACCTTGGTGACAGGGCGGGCCAGCTTGCGGTCAGGGGCGCCGGCGGGGCGCTTGCCACGCTTCTGCACCAGGTCGAGGAAAGCGTAGACGGTGGAGCGGAACTCGTCCGTCTGCATGAGCCCGGCGAGGGTTTCGCACTCCAGGGCGGCGGACTCCGCCGCGGTCATGGTGCGGTTGGCCTCGAGGATGTCCAGGACTTTGGCGGGGGCAGGGGAGGCGTTGGACGTCTTGCCTTCCACGAACTTCCGGCCGGCATCCACGGCCGCGGTCCAGCGGGCCGCAGCGTCGGGGGAGGAAGGGTCGACGGCGTTGGGCCGCTCCGGGACCACGTCGCCGGAGATGACGCCCGCGGCCCAGGCCAGCGACTGCTCCAGGAAGTCGGCAGGCTCGAAGAGCGCGTCCGCAATTCCGAGACCGAACGCCTGGGCGCCGGAAAGGGTCCGGTTGTTGCTCAGCGGGTTCTCGATCATCACCTTGACGGCGTTTTCGGGCCCCACAAGGCGGGGAAGGATGTACACGCCGCCCCAGCCCGGCACCAGGCCCAGGAAGGCTTCCGGCAGCGCCAGGGCGCCGGCACCTGTTGACACCGTCCGGTAGGTGGACTGCAGGGCGATCTCCAGGCCGCCGCCCAGGGCGGCGCCGTTGATGAAGGCGAAGCTGGGGACGCCCAGGTTGGCCAGGGTGGCGTAGACGTCGTGGCCCAGCTGCGCCATCCAGAGTCCGTGCTCGCGCTTTTCCAGGGACTTCACCGCGGAAAGGTCGGCACCGGCCACCAGGTAGTGCGGCTTGCCGGTGACGCCCACGCCCACGATTTCCCCGCGGGCGGCACGGTCACGCAGGCCTTCCAGCACCGTGCCGAGCTCCACGAGGGTGTTGGGGCCAAGGGTGGTGGGCTTGGTGTGGTCAAAGTCGTTGTCCAGGGTGACCAGGGCAAAGGTGCCCGGGCTGGGCTTCCCCGCAGTTCCCGGCAGGGCGATGTCCTGGACGTAGGAGTGGGTCACGGTTTCGTTGGGGAAGAGGTCCGCCAACTTGCGGTAATCTGCGGCGCTCATGCCAGGGCTCCTTTGGACTCGGTAGCGGCGGCGGTCTCCCCGGCGGGGGTTCCACTGTAGTCGGGGTGGTGCGGGTTTTCCCAGATCACGGTGCCGCCCATGCCCAGGCCCACGCACATGGTGGTGATCCCGTAGCGGACCGACGGATCTTCCTCGAACTGGCGGGCGAGCTGGATCATCAGCCGGACGCCGGAGGACGCGAGGGGGTGGCCCACGGCGATGGCGCCGCCGTAGCGGTTCACCCGGGGGTCGTCGTCGGAAATGCCGTAGTGGTCAAGGAAGCTCAGGACCTGGACGGCGAACGCCTCGTTGATTTCGAACAGGCCGATGTCCTCGATCCCCAGGCCGGCGTTCTTCAGTGCCTTTTCGGTGGCCGGGACAGGGCCGATGCCCATGACTTCCGGCTCCACCCCGGCATATGCGTAGCTGACCAGCCGCATCTTGACCGGCAGGCCCAGTTCGGCGGCGGCTTCCGAGGACGCCAGGACGGCGGCGGTTGCGCCGTCGTTCAGCCCGGCGGCGTTACCGGCTGTCACCCGGCCATGGGCGCGGAACGGCGTACGCAGGCCGGCGAGGTCATCCAGGGTGGTGCCGGGGCGCGGCGGCTCATCCTTGCTGTGGACCGTCCAGCCCTCGCCGGGCTTCCGGGCGGCAACGGGAACCAGGTCGGCCTGGATCATGCCGTCCCGGTAGGCGGCTGCCAGCTTGTCCTGGGAAGCCACCGCATAGGCGTCGGTGCGCTCCTTGGTGATGGCGGGGAAGCGGTCATGCAGGTTCTCGGCGGTGTTTCCCATGTTCAGGGCTGCCGGGTCCACCAGCCGTTCGGACATGAAACGGGGGTTGGGGTCGGCGCCCGAGCCCATGGGGTGGTGGCCCATGTGCTCCACCCCGCCGGCGATGACCACGTCGTAGGCGCCGAAGCCGATGCTGCCGGCCGTAGTGGTGACAGCGGTCATGGCGCCGGCGCACATGCGGTCGATGGCGAAGCCGGGAACCGTGCGCGGCAGTCCGGCCAGCAGCGCGGCGGTCCTGCCGAGGGTGAGGCCCTGGTCGCCGGTCTGCGTGGTCGCGGCAATGGCAACCTCGTCGATCCGCTCCGCCGGCAGCGACGGGTTGCGGCGCAGCAGGCCTCGGATGCATTTCACGATCAGGTCGTCGGCCCGGGTTCCGGCGTAGATTCCCTTCTCGCCGGCCCTGCCGAAGGGTGTGCGGATGCCGTCCACAAAGACGACGTCGCGGACAGTGCGCGTGGATGCGCCGCTTCCGTGCTGGCTCACGTGTAACTCCTCATCGAGATGTGGCGCGCCGGGTGCATGCCGGAGGGCGGCAGCAGCCTGGCGTCGGTCACACCGATGTTACTCGTGAGTAACTTAGCCTGCAAGGGGTATCGCGGAGCAGTTACTGGCCGCCGGCTGCGGCAACAGGTTTGGCTTCCTTGGGCGGCAGCGGCTGCGGGTTCAGGAACGCGCCGGCAATCAGCGGTGCACTGAGTTCCACCTGCCACCTGCGGGCCCCCAGCGCCCGAAGCTCAGCGGCAACGGAGTCCTCGGTAAGGTCTGCGGGCGGCCGCCACGCCACGCGTCGCAGGTAGTCGGGCGTCAACAGGTTCTCCAGCGGCAGGTTCAGTTCCTCTGCCTTGGCCTGGAGGAGGGGCCGGGCAGTGGCCAGCCTGGCGGCGGCTTCGGGATCACGGTCTGCCCAGACCCTCGGCGGTGGCGGGGCGTTGGTGGGCAGGTGCAGGGGCGGCAGTTCCTCCAGGTCCCGCGCTGCGGCGATGCAGCGCAACCAGCGTGGAGCCTCGCGCTGGGCCGCGCGGCCGTGGAACCCCTTGGTGCTGAGCAGTTGCGGGACGGTGGCGGGCATGGCCTTCGCCGCCGCTACCAGGGCGGAGTCCGGAATGAGCCTGCCCGGTGCCACGTCGCGTTTTTGCGCCAGCGAGTCGCGTTCCAGCCACAGCTCGCGGACGGCGGCCAATTGGCGGCGGTCCCGGATCTGGTGCAGGCCGGACGTCTTCCGCCAGGGGTCCACCCGGGGCGGAGCGATGCCGGCTTCGAGGATGGCGGCAAATTCCTGCTCGGCGTACTCCAGCTTCCCGTCCGCCTGGAGCAGTTCAATGAGTTCCTCGCGCAGTTCGGTGAGGACCTCGACGTCCAGGGCGGCGTAGCGCAGCCACGGCTCCGGCAGGGGGCGGGTGGACCAATCAGCGGCGGAGTGTTCCTTCGCGAGCCCGAATCCCAGGAGCTGTTCGATGACGGCTGCCAGGCCCACGCGGGGAAGCCCGGCCAGGCGGGCGGCGAGTTCGGTGTCGAAGAGCTTGTCCGGCCACATTCCGAGTTCGGACAGGCAGGGCAGGTCCTGGCTGGCGGCGTGCAGGATCCATTCGACGCCGCGCAGGGCGTCATTGATGATCTCCAGGTTCCCGAAGGGTTCGGGATCGATCAGCCAGGTCCCGGCACCTTCGCGGCGGATCTGGACCAGGAAGGCGCGCTGGCCGTAGCGGAACCCGGAGGCGCGTTCGGCGTCAACGCCTGCGGGGCCGGTGCCGGCGGCAATGGCGGCGGCACAGCGCTCCAGGCCGGACTGGGTTTCGATGACCAGGGGAACGCCGTCCCGGGGTGCGTCAAGATCGATGATTTCGGGGATGGGGCTGTCAAAGCCCTCCACCGTGATATGGGGTGCGGCAGCAGCAGCCGGGACGCCGGCTGTGGTGTTTTCCGGAATGTTTGGGGTCATGATGCCCCCAGTTTACCGGGCTGCCCCATAGCCGTTCTGCTGGCCCCGCCGCCGGGGCGGAAGGGCGGTCACGCCGTCGGGCAGCGGCGGCAGCCCCGCAAACGTGCACACCATGTCGGACCAGGCTTCCAGGTGCGCCTGGACATCGGAGGAATCGGGCGTCCAGGAGGCCCGGAGTTCGATGTCGATGGAACCTGGCCGCCCGGCCAAAGTTCCGAAGCTTTCGGACAGGACGCGGGTGGCTGTGCCGCCGGCTGCCCTGTAAGCGGCCTTGTGGTTATCCAGCGCTTCCACCAGCCACGTCCATGCCACAGTTCCCAGCATCTGGTCGTTGCCCATTTCCGGTTCCAGTTCGGCCCGGATGTAGGTCACGATGCGGAACTCGCCGTCCCAGACCGCTGAGCCGTCCGGATCGTGCAGCAGGATGAACCGTCCGGTGGCGAGTTCCGTCTCATCGTCGTCCGCAGTTCCTGCGGCGGCGGTACCGGATGCTGCTGCGAAAGCCAGTGCTGCCGGTCCGTGGACGGGCGTGGAAAGGCTGCCTGTGCCGGGGGCCATGACTTCAGCGCCAAGTGCGACGGCAAACGGAGCCAGCCGTGCGGGGGCAGGGATTTCGGCCAGGTGCAGTTCCTTGCGGCACCGGGCTTTCCTGAGGGTTCCCAAGGCGTGGAGAAAATCCGGGGGAACCTGGTCAAGTGCGTTCACCTTGGCAGATTACGGGGCGGGGCGGGGCGGGGCAGGAAGGCTCGCCGTCAGCGGACGGTCACCCCGCCTGCCCGTCCCGGTAATCCCGGAGTTCACGGCGGATCGCGGCGGCAAAGGCATCAACATCTTCCTCGGTGGTGTCGAAGGAGCACATCCAGCGGACTTCCCCTGCTGCCTCGTCCCAGTCGTAGAAACGGAAGGAACTGCGCAGGCGGTCCGCCACGCCGGGTGGAAGGATTGCGAAGACGCCGTTGGATTCCGTCTTCTGGGTGGTGCGGACGCCCTCAATGGTGTCGACGGCGGCCCGCAGCCGGGTGGCCATGGCGTTGGCATGCGATGCGGAGCGCAGCCAAAGGCCGTCTTCGAGCAGGGCGATGAACTGGGCGGACATGAACCTCATCTTGGATGCCAGCTGCATGTTCATCTTGCGCAGGTATACCAGGCCGTGGGCGGCCTCAGGGTTCAGCGCCACCACGACCTCGCCGAAGAGCAGCCCGTTCTTGGTCCCGCCGAAGGACAGGATGTCCACGCCGGCGTCCCGGGTGAAGGCCCGCAGGGGGAGGTTCAGGTGGGCGGCCGCATTGGCCAGCCGTGCGCCGTCCATGTGCAGCTTCATGCCCTTTGCGTGGACATGGTCGGCGATGGCCCGCACTTCCTCCGGGGTGTAGCACGTGCCCAGTTCAGTGGTCTGGGTGATGGAGACGGCCAGCGGCTGCGCACGGTGCTCATCGCCCCAGCCCCAGGCCTCCCTGTCGATCAGCTCCGGGGTCAGCTTGCCGTCCGGGGCCGGGACCTGCAGCAGCTTCATGCCGCCGATGCGCTCGGGTGCCCCGTTCTCATCCATGTTGATATGGGCGGTGGAAGCGCACACCACGGCGCCCCAGCGGGGGAGCAGGGACTGCAGGGACAGGACATTGGCACCGGTGCCGTTGAAGACCGGGAAGCATTCGATGCCCGGGCCGAAGTGTTCAACCATCAGTTCCTGCAGCCGCGCGGTGTAGTCGTCCTCGCCGTAGGAAACCTGGTGCCCCTCGTTGGCTGCAGCCAAGGCTGCCAGCACCTCGGGGTGGACACCGGAGTAGTTGTCGGAGGCAAAGCCGCGCACGCTCGGATCGTGCAGCCGCAGCGCCGAGCCTGTTTCTGCTGTTGTCGTCATAGGGTTGCTCACGCTTTCAGTTTATGTACAGTCACGGCGGGGATCAGCCCGCCAGCCGGAGGCGGATACCGTTGAGTTCGGCGGACGGCGTGCCGAAAAGCCGTACGACGGCGGCGGCCAGGTCAGCCACGTCCGTGGCCCCCGGGAATTTCCGCTCGGGGTGGGCGCGGCGCAGCTCGTCGTCAACCAGTGCCTTGACCACCAGGATGCTGGCAGCAGCCAGGTTTCCGCCGTCCCCGGCGGCACGGCGGAAGCCATCCGCCATGGCCATGGTCCAGGCTTCCGCGGCGGCCTTCGCTGCAACGTAGCTGGCCACCGCGGCGGTTGGTTTGTCCAGGGCCGTGGAGGACACCATGGCAAACCTGCCGGCCGGAGATGCGGCAATGTCGTCGAAGAAGACGCGTGACACGTTGCGCAGCGTGGTGATGGCCCCGCGCTCCAGGAAGTCCCAGTCGTCGTCGGACTGGTCGGCGATGCCCTTGGCCCCTCGCCAGCCACCCACCAGGTGGATCACGGCGTCAACCGGCCCGACGGCGGCGCTGACCTCCGCCCGAAGCTGCCGGACGCCGTGGAAATCGGCGAGGTCGCACGTGAAGGGAGTGACGCCGTCGCCCGCCTTTTCCGCGGCCGCCCCGATCCTGGCCTGGTCCGAGCCCACGGTGGCCACGCGGTGCCCTGCCGCAGCCAGTGCACGCGCAACGGCGACGCCGGACGCGCCGCTGCCGCCTGCCACCAGGACCTTAAGGGGCCCGGTGGTGTTGTGGGCAGCAGCGGCAGGGCCGGAACCGGTCACAGGGCGGAGTGGCCGGTGATGCCGGCGGTTGATTCAATGACGGGGCGCATCTTCTTCTCCAATGCCTCGTAGAACATGGACAGCGGGAATTCGTCGTCCAGGACCTGGTCCGTGAGGCCGCGGGGTGTTCCCGCCAGTGGCAGCGCGTCCGGCCCCTTGGCCCACACGGAGGCCGGGTTGGGGGTGACGGTTGCGGACACCAGCTGGTAGGCCGCCAGCCAGTGGGCGGTCTTGGGCCGGTCGATGGAGCGCCAGTACAGGTCATCGATGCCGGCTCCCAGGGCGATCACAGCGTCCGCCACCTCATCCCAGTCGATGGTAAGCCGGGTGTCCGTCCAGTGCAGTACGTGCTGCTGGTGCAGCCAGGCGAAAAGGAGCTGGCCGCCCAGGCCGTCGTAGTTGCGGACCCGGCTGCCGGTGATGGCGAAGCGGAAGATGCGGTCGAAGATGATGGCGTACTGCACGAGCTTGGCGTGCCGCCGGGCCTCGGGGTCGGCGTCGTCGTCCTTTTCGATCCGGACGGATTCGCGGAACGCGGTGAGGTCGCAGCGCAGCTCCTCGAGCGAGTAGAGGAAGTAGGGCATCCGCTGCTTGATCATGAAGGGATCGAAGGGCAGGTCGCCGCGCATGTGCGTACGGTCGTGGATCAGGTCCCACATGACGAAGGTGGCCTCGGTGAGGTCCTGGTCGACGAGCAGTTCGGCTGCACCCTCCGGGAGCTCCAGGGAGGTGGTCTCCGCGGCCGCCTTGAGCACGCGGCGGAACCGGGCAGCTTCGCGGTCGGCGAAGATGGCGCCCCAGGTGAAGGTGGGGGTCTGGCTGACCGCTACCGTCTCGGGGAAGAGGACGGCGGAGTTGGTGTCATAGCCCGGCGTGAAGTCGACGAAGCGGATGGGGACGAAGAGCTTGTTGGAGTACTCCCCGGCTTCCAGTCCCGCGATGAACTCGGGCCAGATGACCTCCACCAGCACGGCCTCCACCAGTCGGTTGCTGCTGCCGTTCTGGGTGTACATGGGGAAGACCACCAGGTGCTGCAGGCCGTCAATGCGCTGCTGCTGCGGCTGGAACACCAGCAGGGACGACAGGAAGTCCGGGACGGCGAACCCGCCCGCGGCCCATGCCCGGAAATCAGCACAGGCGGCCTCAAGGTAGTCCGCGTCGTGCGGGAAGGCAGGGGCCAGTGCCGTGAGAGCATCCACGATGGTTTCCACGTACCGGGCTGCCGCCGGGTGGTCCGCGCTCCCGGGGACGGAACCGTCCTGGACCTGGAGGGCCTGCAGGGCGGTGGCCGCGCCCTTGAGCCGCAGCCAATCCTTGTTCTGCGCGGAAATACCGGTGACGGCGGTGGTCAGGGTCTCTGTCATCGTCGGCTGCCTTTCTGGTTGCTTTGCTTCTCTGGTGAGCGTAACAAGCAACCAGCAGGACTTATGCCCAAAGGGCGGTTGGATAAGAAGTTCTTAGTCTCGGGCCCGGCTGGGGAGGAACGAGACCGGCCCCCGGCTGTGGGAACAGCTGGGGGCCGGTTCTGCCTGGACGGGTTGCGGGGTATTCCCGCGATGCCTATCGCTTAGCCCTGGGGTCCGTCGCCGGACGCCTCTTTGGCCACGAGCCGGAGGGAGACCGAGTTGATGCAGTAGCGCTGGTCGGTGGGCGTTCCGTAGCCCTCACCCTCGAACACATGGCCCAGGTGCGAGTCGCAGGAGGCGCACCGCACTTCGATCCTGTCCATGCCCAGGGTGCGGTCATGGATGTAGCGCACTTTGCCCTCAGTCAAAGGGGCCCAGAAGGAGGGCCAGCCGCAGTGGGAATCGAACTTCTCATTGCTGGTGAACAGTTCAGCGCCGCACGCGCGGCACTGGTACACGCCCTCCGTATGGGTGTCCCAGTATTCGCCGGTGTATGGCCGTTCCGTCCCCGCCTGGCGCAGGACGTGGTATTCCTCCGGAGTCAGTTCCTCCCGCCACTGGGCATCACTTTTCTGGACAGAGGCCCCGCTGTCCGCAGCCTCCTGTGCGCTGCCATGCTGCGTTCCGGCACCAACGCCTGGTGCCCTGTTGCCGAAGATGCTGTTTCCAAAGATGCTCATAGCTTTCCCAACGCTTAGGAGTCGCCGATAAATCCCGAGCCCGCGTACAGGTGGAGCACGGGGACGCCGAGTTGGTCCTGGGCCTTGTTGGCCCAGTCTGTGTGGAACGTATCGGCCACGGCATGCGGCCGCGTGATAACGACGGCCTGGGAAGCGCCGGTTTCGCGGACCTTTGCCACCAGGCTGTCAACGGCCTTGCCGTCCACCACCTGGCCGGTCACACCGGAGCCCAGTCCCTCGAGCGCCGCGAGGGAGGCCGCCAGCGTGTCGTCGGCGTGCGCGCGTTCGGTGGCGGCATCAGGGTTGCGGGCGGCGAGCTCGCGGAAAGCCTTGGCAACGTCCAGCATGGACAGGTTCTCAAGGAAGTCCACCAGCAGGTGCCGCTCGGTATTCGCCGGGACCAGGACCAGCAGGCGGCTGTCCGCGCCATCCACAAGCCGTTCGATGTTAACGCGGTCGTCCGCGCCCAGGGGTTCTTCAGTCAGGATGACGATGGGATCACTCATGGCCTTAGCCTAGTCCCGCCCGCTGGCCCCCGCACTGCACCTGCCGTTGAACTGCGCTGGCCCTTGAACTGCACCGGTCTCTACACTTACCGGCCCCTGCGCCCGCAGGCCGGCACCGGCACCGGGTCCCTCGCGTGCCGGCCTGGCGGCGCCGTGCCGCCCGGGTGCCGGAATGCGGGTATCTGCGGCAGGGCCGGTAAGAATAGTCCCATGGCACCTTTCCGGCGAGCGCGCCCTGCAATGACTGCATCCACCAGGGAATCCGTTGGGGTGTCGCCGGGGGCCAAGTGGGCCGTTGGCGGCGCCATCGCCGGCGGCTCGGTGGCAGGCCTGCTGGGAGCGGGTTCCTCGGCGCTCGCCGTGTATTTCGCGCGCCGGGTCATCACTCCGGCACGGCAGCGGGCGGCCGACAAGGAAGTCCTCGCGGTGATCCGGGACGGGCAGAAGCTGCAAGTGATCGTCGCCGCCGATGATGACACCACGGTGGACGGCGTCTACGGGTTCTTCTTCGACGGCGGCAAAGGGCACGCGCGGATCGGCCGTATCGTGTCTTACTCGCCCGCCGAGCGGACTGTCCTGCGCGAGGTCGAAGCCGTGTACAGCGGGGATCTCTCCACGGCCCGCTGGGGATGGTGGAGCGGTGCCACATACCCGGACCCGGCCGCCTTCGGAATCCCTGCCGAGGACGTCCTGATTCCCGTTGAGCGCGGCGAAGCTCCCGCCTGGCTGGTCCGGGCAAAGGGGGCTGCCCGGACCTGGGCCATCATGGTGCACGGGCGGGGTGCCACCCGGCAGGAAGCGCTGCGGGCGGTGGGACCGGCGCTGGAACTGGGCCTGACCAGCCTGCTGGTGTCCTACCGGAATGACGGACTGGCACCCTCAGCCGATGACGGCCGCTACGGCCTGGGCTCGACGGAGTGGCAGGATATCGAGGCTGCCATCGGGTACGCGCTGGCCAACGGTGCCGAGGAAGTTGTCCTGTTCGGCTGGTCCATGGGAGGGGCCATTTGCCTGCAGACCGCGGATCTTTCCCGCCACCGCCACCTGATCAGGGCGATGGTGCTGGACGCACCGGTCATCGACTGGGTAACGGTACTGGCGCACCACGCGCAGCTGAACCGGATTCCGTCGCTCGTGGGCAGGTACGGCCAGCTGATGCTGGGCCACCCGCTGGGACGCAGGCTCACGGGCCTCTCGGCGCCCGTGGACCTGAAAGTCTTGGACTGGGTGTCCCGGGCCGTCGAGCTGCGGACGCCGACACTGATCATCCACAGCGTCGACGACGAGTATGTACCGTACGGACCGTCGGCCCTGCTGGCCGAGCGGAACCCGGAGATGGTGACGTTCGAGACGTTCAACCATGCACGGCATACGAAGGAATGGAATGTGGACCCCGAACGCTGGGAGCGGCTGGTGAAGGCCTGGCTGCGCCAGCAGCTCGCTCCGCGCCTTAATCCCGGCTCCGGCCCCGGCCCGACCGCTGGACGCATGGCGGAATCTCCGGGCCGGCCCACGCAGGCGGGTGCCTGACATGGTGAAAGCACGCCCGGCAGGAACTGTGACCGGCCGTGGCCAGGAGCTGGCGGCGGAGCTTGCCGGACTGGTGGCGTCGTCGGGCTCCGGCCGGCCGGCGCAGGCCTCGCACGCGCCCTTCGACGGTTCAGTGGTGGGTGAAGTGCCTGTATGCACCCCGGACGACGTCCATGCCGCCGTCGAGACCGCACGCATGGCGCAGCGGCAGTGGGCAGCCCAGCCAACCGCCGAACGCCGAGCGGTGATCCGGCGGTTCCTGGCGTTACTCCTGGAGCGCGAGCAGGACGTCCTTGACCTGGTCCAGGCAGAGAGCGGCAAGTCCAGGTTGAGCGCCTTCGAGGAGTTCGCGGACGTCGTCCTGACGGCCGGTTACTACGAGCGGACCGCTGACCGGTATCTCCGCCCGCGCCGCCGGAAGGGCGCGGCCCCGCTCCTCACCCGCACCACGGAATACCGGGTGCCCAAGGGGGTTGTGGGTGTCATCAGCCCTTGGAACTATCCATTGACCCTTGCGGTTTCGGACGCCATCCCGGCCCTGCTGGCGGGCAACGGCATCGTCCTGAAGCCCGACTCGCAGACGCCCTTCACGGCCCTGCTCATGCTCAGGTTCCTGCGGGAGGCGGGCCTTCCGGCGGACCTGTTCCGGATCGTCACCGGGCCGGGCACGGAGATAGGGCCTGCCTTGATCGGGCGGGTGGACTTCCTGATGTTCACGGGATCCTCCAAGACCGGCAAGACCGTCGCCAGGCAGTGCGCTGAGCGGCTGATCGGCTTCTCCGCCGAACTGGGCGGCAAGAACCCCATGCTGGTGCTCGCGGATGCGGACGCAGGCAAGGCGGCTGCCGGCGCAGTGCACGCCTGCTTCTCCAACTCCGGGCAGCTGTGCGTCAGCATTGAGCGGATCTACGTTCATGCTGACCTTTATGACCGTTTCCTGGCGGCGTTCACAGCCAAGGTGAAGGACATCCGGATGGGGTCCGGTCCGGACTGGGACATTGGCATGGGGTCCCTTATCAGTACGGCACAGGTGGAGCGGGTGGACCGCCACGTCCAGGATGCGCTCGCCAAAGGCGCCCACCTCCTGGCCGGAGGGCGGCGCCGGCCGGACCTGGGGCCGTTGTTCTACGAACCCACCGTCCTGGCCGGGGTAACTGAGGACATGCTCCTTGCCCGGGAAGAGACGTTCGGGCCGGTGGTTGCCGTCTACCGGGCGGCCGACGACGACGCCGCCGTCGCCCTTGCCAACGACTCGGACTTTGGGCTCAACGCCAGCGTCTGGTCCGCCCGCCGCGGGGAAGCAGTGGCCCGCAGGCTCCAGACGGGGACCGTCAACGTCAACGAGGGCTACGCAGCCACCTGGGCATCCCATGATGCACCGATCGGCGGCATGAAGGATTCCGGCGCGGGTCGCCGCCACGGCCGGGAAGGCATCCTCAAATACACGGAACCGCAGACCATCGCCGTGCAGCGGCTGCTCCGGGTTGCCCCCGCTCCCGGGATGTCCAACCATGCCTACGCACGGATCATGAAAGCGGCCATCACCTTGATGGGCCGCCTTTCCCGAAACCGCTGAGGACAAAGCCTGTGCCAAGATCCGAGGAGAACTGAGATGGCCAAAGGAACCAAACTTTCCGGTGCAACACTGTTGGTCACGGGAGGGGGAAGCGGACTGGGCCGCCGCATGGCGCTCGGCGCCGCCCGGCGCGGGAGCCGGGTGGTGATCTGGGATGTGGACGCGGCAGCGGGAGCAGCGGTCCGCGACGAAATCCGGGCTGCCGGCGCGCAGGCTGAAGCCCATGCCGTGGATGTCACGGACCGGGAGGCGGTCAAGGCCGCCGCGGCCAGGACGGGGGCGGTGGATGTGCTGGTGAACAACGCCGGGGTGGTCAGCGGGCACCGGCTCCTTGATGCGACGGATGAGGCCATCGAACGGACCATGCACGTCAACGTCATGGCCCTGTACTGGGTCACCCGCGCCTTCCTCGGCGGGATGGCAGAGCGGGGGCACGGCACCGTGGTCACCATTGCCAGTGCTGCGGGGATGGTGGGCGTCGCCCGGCAGACGGACTACTCCGCCAGCAAATTCGCCGCGTTCGGTTTCACCGAGTCACTGCGGGCCGAGCTCCGGGCGGACCAGACCGGGGTCAACACGCTGGTGGTCTGCCCCTACTACATCAACACGGGAATGTTCGACGGCGTCCAGACCCGTTGGCCCCGGCTCCTCCCCATCCTTGAGGAGGAGGACGTGGCAGCTGAAGTCCTTGACGCGATCGAGGCCGGCCGCCGGAAACTGGTCCTGCCACCCCTGGTGAACCTGCTTCCGGTCCTGCGGATCCTGCCGGTCGGCGTTTTTGACCGGATCATGGACGTGCTCGGCGTCAACCGCACCATGGACCACTTCACGGGCCGTTCCGGCAGCCGCCCGGAGGAGCCGGTCCGGGAAGGCCCAGGGCAGGTCCCGGCCCTTTCCCCGGAAGGGGACACTCGGCCCTAGCGCTGACAAAGAGAGCTGCCTACCGTCGGCTGCAAGGGGGGAACCATCAAGGCAATTGAAATGGGGCCCACAATGTATCTGACAAGGCGGCAACTCCTGCAAGCCGGCGCCGCAGCCGGTGCGGCCGTTGCGACGCAGCCGTATGGACCGGGAAGCGGGCGTGCAATTGCCACGCCAGGACAGGCCGGCCAATTCACCGAGCAGCTTCCAACGCTGGCCGAACTGGGCGTCCTGGACATGAGTGCCGGCGGCACTGCGTCTCTCTGGATGCGAAACGCCCAGCATCGCTTCCAGGCCGGCATGGGCGTGGCCGACACCCTGGCGTACCAGGACGGGACCTCCTCCCGTACATATTTGGGCCCGGTCATTGTCGCCCGGAAAGGAACCCCATTTCGCCTCACCGTCCATAACGGGATCGATCGGCATCCCCTTGGCTACGCCGTCGACGCGGAGCTCGTTCCTCCCGGCAGCAACGATGCTGCAGCGCCCAGGACGTCCGTGCACCTTCACGGAGGCAACACCAGGCCAGAGTACGACGGCGGCCCCGGGCAGGCATTCAGGCCCGGCGCTTCCTACACGTACAGGTATGGCAACGACCAGGACGCAGCCGGTCTCTGGTACCACGATCACGCGCTCGGCATTACGCGGTTGAATGTCTATGCGGGGCTGGCCGGCGGCTACCTGTTGCGGGACTCAGATGGATCAGGAATAGATACCGGCGACGGTACCCACCTGCCCCCGCCGCCCTATGAAGTTCCGCTGATCATCCAGGACAAGATGTTCAACCCCGACGGAACGCTTGCGTACCCGCCGAACCCGGACCTTTCCACTGCCGGCGGAACACCGCGTCCCTGGGCGCCGGAGTTCTTCGGCGACGCCGCAACAGTCAACGGCAAGTGCCGGCCGAATCTCGACGTGGCCCGGGGGAAGTACCGGCTCCGCATGTTCAACGGCTCCAATGCCCGGTTCTACGACCTCAAGTTCGCAGTTGATGGCGCGGCGCTCGCCTTCTTCCAAATAGGAACGGACGGCGGCCTGCTCAACGCACCGGTCAGGCTGAACAGGCTGCTCCTGGGGCCGGGCGAGCGGGCGGATATCGTGATCGATTTCGCCGGACAAAAGCCCGGCACGCGGGTTGTTCTGGCCAACAGTGCCCGCGTCCCCTACCCGGACGGCCCCGCCACCATCCAGCTCGGGGGACTCCCGCTGCCGCAAATCATGCAGTTCACTGTGACATCCCAGGCCGGATACACAGCGCCGCTGCCTGGCAGCCTCCGGGACTGTTCCATCACCGATCTGGTGGCCAGGGCCCCGGAGGCCATCAGGCCCATGGCACTGGTGGAAGTGGCCAACGCCGCCGGGGTTCCCCTCATGGCGCTCCTGAACAACCGAAAATTCGAGAGCGAAGACATTCTCCGGGTCCGGAGCGACAGCCTCGAAGAATGGGAACTGATCAATACCACGGGGGACGCCCACCCGATCCATGTGCACTTCACCCAGTTCCAGGTCCGCGACCGGCAAAAGTTCGACGTCGACGGGTACCTGGCAGCCACCGGCTATGTAGACCCAGGGACCGGCCTGGTGACGCCGGGCCGCGGCAGCGCCGCTCCGGTGCGGCCCTTCCTGATTGGACGCCCCAAAGGGGCGCCGGCACATGAGCAGGGCTGGAAGGACACAGTCATTGCCATGCCCGGGGAAGTCACCAGGATCCGTGTTCCGTTCGGGGCAGGGGCGGCGGACGGAGCCCCGCTGGCCATCGGCTCATCCTTCAGTGGCGAGTACGTCTGGCACTGCCACATCCTGGAGCACGAGGACAACGAGATGATGCAGCGGTACATCATCGAGTAGCGGAATGAACCACCCCTGCTGCGGCTAGGGCCGGAGGTTGCCTGCGGCCAGTGAGCTGATGGGAGCCGTGACGGCGTCTGTCAGCCGGACCAGGTCAGCCGGCGCGAGCTCAATGTCCAGGCCCCGCCGGCCGCCCGAGACCAGCAGGGTGCCCAGGGCCAGGGCGCTGGAATCCAGCACCGTGGGGGAGGGCTGGCGCTGGCCGAGCGGGGAGATGCCGCCGAGGACATAGCCGGTCCGGCGCTGTGCCGCAGCGGGATCGGCCATGGCGGCTTTCTTGGCCCCCAGCGCAGTGGCCATCGCCTTCAGGTCCAGGGTTCCGCTGACCGGAACAATGCCCACCGCGAGCCTGCCCTCAACTTCCACCATCAAGGTTTTGAAGACGCGGGACGGATCGATCCCCAAGGCCTCGGCTGCCTCCGCTCCGTAGCTCGCCGCCGAGGGGTCATGGGTGTACGGATGCAGCACAAAGGGAACCCCGGCTGCGGTCAAGGCCGCTGTGGCCGGGGTTCCCTGTGCGTTGTTCCTGCGTGCCATGACGGCGGGGTCAGGCGTGGCTGCGGGATGCTGCGGCAACCTTGCGCTTGATCCTGCCCAGCATGGCGGTCATGCCCCGCATGCGCAGGGGGGTGATGGCGCGGGTGAGTCCCAGCAGCTCCGGCATGTCGTCCGGCACCGACAGGATCTCTTCCGCTGTCAAACCGTCCAGGCCCTCGTGCAGCACCCCGGCGAAACCGCGCGTGGTGGGCGCCTCGGGCGGTGCCTTGAAGAACAGGCGGACGGCGCCGTCGTCGTTGGTTCCCGTCTCAATGGTGAGGAACAGCGGCGACTGGCACTCCACGACCTGCTCAAGGAGTTCGGGGTGGTCCTTGAGCCGGTCCGGGAGTTCCGGCAGTCCTTCCGAGAACTCCAGCAGCAGCTGCAGCCTCTCGGGTTCGGACAGGGCCTGGAAATCGTCCACGATCGCCGCCAGGGCGGAAGGCAAAGCTTGAGTAGTCATCGTTCCAAGTCTACGCGGGGGAGCAGGGTCAGGCTCCGACGGCTACGGGAACAGAGCCACGCTCCGCGCCCTTGACGATCGGCACGCGCACGGCGTTGCCCCACTCAGTCCAGGACCCGTCGTAGTTGCGGACGGTCTCAAAGCCCAGGAGGTACTTGAGGGCGAACCAGGTGTGGCTGGACCGCTCGCCGATGCGGCAGTACGCCACGACGTCGTCGCCTTCAGCCAGGCCGGCCTCGCCGAGGTAGATGGCCTCCAGTTCCTCCCTGCTGCGGAAGGTGCCGTCGGCGGCAGCGGCACGTGCCCATGGGATGGAGGCTGCAGTGGGGATGTGGCCGCCGCGCAGGGCACCCTCTTCCGGGTAGGCCGGCATGTGGGTGCGCTGACCGGTGTATTCCTCGGGGGAGCGGACATCGATCAGGGGGCCGGTGCCCAGGTGGGCCAGGACGTCATCCTTGAAGGCGCGGATCGGGGCGTCGTCACGCTCAACCACCGGGTAGTTACCGGGAACGGGAGCAGGGCGGTCCCTGGTCAGTTCGCGGCCTTCGGCAACCCACTTGTCCCGGCCGCCGTCCAGCAGCCGGACGTCCTGGTGGCCGAACAGCGTGAAGACCCAGAGGGCGTAGGCGGCCCACCAGTTGGACTTGTCGCCGTAGATCACCACGGTGCTGTCGCGGGAAATGCCCTTCGACGCCGCGAGTTCAGCAAAGGCGGCACCGTCAACGTAGTCGCGGGCCACGTCGTCGTTCAGGTCCGTGTGCCAGTCGATCTTGACCGCGCCGGGGATATGGCCGGTTTCGTACAGCAGCACGTCCTCGTCGGACTCCACCACGATAAGTTCGCCGCGGGCCACGGCACCGCTTTCAACGGCGGCAGCAAGCCACTCAGTGGAGACCAGCCGCTCCGGGTGGGCGTAGGCTGCGAACTTCTCATTCTGTTCAACCGGGTAGGGCATGGCTTGGCCTTTCACTAAGAGCACGGGAAACCGCGGAACATCCATTGGAACCTGTTCCCACACTAACCAGCGCCCGCGGGGTTGTCCGTATTCCGTTAATAGGGCGAAATGTTGCCTTCATCACGCCCCGGGGCGGCAGGACGGCGTCCCGCCCGGGTTGGGCGTGCATTGCCGGTATCCTTTCTGGGGACCAACCACCAGCAGAACGGACCACCTTGGTACAGATCGAACAGCTTGCCGCCCGCACTCCGGCAGTATCGGTGGACGAACTCCTTAAGGGCTTCTACCCCTCGCCCCGGTTTGGGGAGGTTTCCTTTTCGAGCTACCGCCCGGACCCGAAGCAGCCCAGCCAGGCCGCCGCCGTGCGTGCCCTGGAGGGATTTGCCGACGGCGTGGGGTCGGGCAACGGAGGCGGGCTTTTCAAGAAGCTGTTCGGCAAGAAGGACGAATCCAGGGCGGGTATCTACCTGGACGGCGGCTTCGGCGTGGGCAAGACCCACCTGCTCGCCTCCTTGTGGCACGCGTCGCCCGGTCCCAAGGCCTTCGGTACGTTCGTGGAGTACACCAACCTCGTGGGCGCCCTTTCCTTCCGCAAAACGGTGGACGCGCTGAGCAGCTACCAGCTCGTGTGCATCGACGAATTCGAACTGGACGATCCGGGCGACACCGTCCTGATGTCCCGGCTCATGCGCGAGCTGGCTGACGCCGGGGTCAAACTTGCCGCCACGTCCAACACGCTGCCCGGCTCCTTGGGCGATGGCCGGTTTGCCGCTGTGGACTTCCAGCGCGAAATCCAGGTCCTGGCGGACCAGTTCGACGTGATCCGCATCGACGGCGAGGACTTCCGGCACCGTGGCCTCCCGGCCGCACCGGCGCCGCTGAAGAACAGCGAGCTCAACGCGCACATGAAGGCGGAATTCGACGGGAAGACGGTGGCCCAGGATGAGTTCTCCACCCTCATCCACCACCTGGCCGGAGTGCACCCCAGCCGCTACCGCCAGCTGATCCACGGCATTGACGGCGTGGTGTGGCGCAACGTGGAAACCATCACGGAACAGGCTGTAGCGCTGCGGTTCGTGGTCCTTGCAGACCGGCTCTACGACAAGGATGTCCCGATCCTGGCCAGCGGCGTCCCCTTCGACAAGCTGTTTACCGAAGAGATGATGGCCGGCGGGTACATGAAGAAGTACTTCCGCGCCGTCTCCCGCCTCACTGCGCTGGCCCGTGAAGGCCAGAACCACGAGCCCTCCTAGGCGGACTTCTTCCCGGGCCGGGCGCGGGGCCGCAGCGCCAGCCGGACCACCAGCCCGGCCAGCAGCGCCCAGAAAGCGGACCCGATCCCGGCGAACGCCAGGCCGGACGCGGCCATCAGGAACGTAACGGCCGGGGCGATCCGGTCGTCCGGTTCCGCCAGGGCTGACGAGACCGCCGAGGCGAGGGTGCCCAGCAGTGCCAGCCCGGCAACGGTTTCCAGCATCCCGGCCGGCGCCTTGCCGACCACCGACACCAGGGCGGCCGAGAAAGCAGCCAGCACCAGGTAGGCCAGGCCGGACGTGAAGCCCGCGATCCACCTCCTGCTCCGGTCCCCGCCGGCTTCCTCGCCGGCGGCCAGGGCAGCACTGAGTGCCGCGAGATTGATGGCGTGGCCGCCGAACGGGGCTCCCGCAACAGTTCCCGCTCCCGTGACGAGCATCGCCGGGCGCCACGGTGCCTCGTATCCGAAAGACCTCAGCACGGCCACCCCGGGAATGTTTTGCGAGGCCATCGTCACCACGAACAACGGCAGAGCAATGCCCGCCATGGCCTGGAGGCTGAACGTGGGTGTGGTCCAGGCCAGTGCCGGGACCATGGCTGCCGGTTCAACAGGGGTTCCAGCCGATGCCAGGGTTATTCCGATCACGCCCAGGGCCGCGAGCAGGGCTGACGGCACCGCCCAGCGCGGAGCGAACTTCATCATCAGCAGCCAGCACAGGATCACCGGCGCTGCAAACGCCGGGACGGAACCGAGGGCCTTGAAGGGTGCCAGGCAGAGCTGGAGCAGGACGCCCGCCAGCATGGCCTGGGCCAGGGAGGGCGGGATACGCGCCATCAGCCTGCCAAGCGCCGGCACCAGGCCGGTCATGGCCAGCAGCAGGCCCGCACCAAGGAAGGCTCCGACGGCGGCCGGCCACCCGCCGTCGGGAACTCCCGATGCCGCAAGCAGCGCCGCGCCCGGCGTTGACCAGGCCAGTGTCACCGGGACCCGGGAACGCCAGGCGAGCACCAGCACGCCGAGCCCGACGGTGAGCGTTACGGCCAGGAGGCCGGACGCAGCCTGGGCCGGATCAGCGCCGACTGCCTTGAGGCCGGCCAGGACCACGGCAAAGGATGAGGTGAAGCCCACCAGCGCGGTGACGATCCCTGCGACCACCGGCCGGGAATCGGTCCGGGTCAGTCCGGGCTTGGCTGCCGTGGTGGGTGCGGGGGACTTGGGCATACCGGCAGGTTACCGGCCCAGGTTTGCCAGACGGCAATTCGGGGGGGGCAAACGTTGCCCTTAAACGCCAAAGGTGCGGGCGCCGCCTCCCGGCGGGACCCGCACCTCCTTGACGTGCCGGGCAAAGCCCTGGCCAAATCCTTTACGGAGCCCTGTCAACCGGCGGAACCGGATTTCCAGGAGCTGCCGGGGGAACCTGCTCGGCGGCAGGTGCCTGCCCCGGGGTGCCGTTCTTGTCAACGAGCTTGGAAGCGCCATCCTGGATCTTGTCGACGTGGCCTGCGTACTTGCCGCCGGTCCTGGTGTCGACGAAATCGCCGGCCTTGGTGATGCCGTCCTTGATAGCTTGCTCGTTGCCGCGGATGAGACCCTGAGCCTTGCCCTTTAGATCGTCAATCAAACCCACGGGCACCTCCCTTCTATCGCGGAGCCAGGTCGCTCCTTGCGCATTCGATCCTATCCGGGCGCGGAAGGCGTGCCAAGGAAATCACGTTCGCCAGCAGCGGATGCGGCTTAAACGAAGAAAGCAGCTCCGGAGAGCTGCTGTTCGTGTGTGGGCGATACTGGGATCGAACCAGTGACCTCTTCCGTGTCAGGGAAGCGCGCTACCGCTGCGCCAATCGCCCGGAACCGGAAGACCGGCTTATGGGATATAAGAGAGCGGACGACGAGATTCGAACTCGCGACATCCACCTTGGCAAGGTGGTGCTCTACCAGCTGAGCTACGTCCGCATTGTGCAGATTGTTCCGGAAAATCCGGCGGTACTGCCGGCAAGTTGCCTTGCCGAGTGGGCGATACTGGGATCGAACCAGTGACCTCTTCCGTGTCAGGGAAGCGCGCTACCGCTGCGCCAATCGCCCATTGCATCCGGAAACCCGGAAACCATGGTTTTCACCGAGGTGGGTACGGGATTCGAACCCGTGTATACGGCTTTGCAGGCCGCTGCCTCGCCTCTCGGCCAACCCACCGTGTTAGCGTCAATTCCGAAGAATGTTTGCTGTGACAGTGTCCTGCGAGCGGACGACGAGATTCGAACTCGCGACATCCACCTTGGCAAGGTGGTGCTCTACCAGCTGAGCTACGTCCGCATTTTGGAGGCTTGATTCCTTGCCGTTTCCGGCATTTCCTCGCGTTCCAACGAGTAAAAACAATATAGGAGGTTCGGGGAAACTCCAAATCGCCCCGGCGCGGCCGCCCCGCATGGCCCCTGCAACCGCGGAATTCCGCGGAATTCGCGAGTTACAGGCGTGTAATTCCGGGCGGGGTGGGTGCGGCGGCCCCACGTTGTGGTGCCTGCTGCGCTGCTGTCCTGCAGGTGCGGGGCGGGGGCCAACGTTGCTGCGGACCCCCTTTTAGCGTGCCTTTGCGTGTGGCGCCGCCCGATTTTTCAATTGGGGCAGACGTGGGCTAGCATTCAAATGCATCGGGGCGATTGGCGCAGTGGTAGCGCGCTTCGTTCACACCGAAGAGGTCACTGGTTCGAACCCAGTATCGCCCACCGCAGAGGTCCGTTTCCGCTCATCAGCAGCGGAAACGGACCTTTTTTGCGTGCGGCTCCTGCCGCCGGAGATTTTGTCGGCCCCCTGTGAAAGAGTCTTTTGTATGACTGATCCGCTTCTCGCCCATGCCACCGAATACGGCCGGATGTACGCACGGTCAACGTCTGAGCAGTTCTCTGTACCGTCCATCACCACGGTGATCAGCCAGCAACCGCACGGCCTCGATGGCTGGTTCGGCTATATGGGTGCCAGCAGCCTGGCCAACGATCCGCTGCTCTCCGACTGCCTGGGGAGCCCGGCCAAAATCAAGCAGGCCATCAACCGTGCGGCGAAGGCGGCCGAAACGTACCGGGACGACGCCGCCAGGCGCGGGGACCGGGTCCACAACTACTGCGAGCAAGTGGCTCTGCGGGCGCTGGGACGCCCGCATTCCATGAAGGAAGCCCGCGACGCCCTGGCCGCCAACGGTGAGGAAGCCTTCGCCGTTCGGTTCGACGAGTGGTGGGAACTCTTCCGCGTGGAGCCCATCGCCCCGGAAATCACGGTCTGGAACAACTCGGTGGGATACGCCGGCACCCTTGACCTCGTGGCCAGGATCAACGGACGCATTTGCCTGATCGACTACAAGACCAAGGGCACAACGCGGGACGGCCAGGTCAAGCCGCTGGATGACAAGGTGGTGATGCAGCTGGTTGCCGGCATGAAGGCGGAAGAAAGCCTCGTGGATCCGGAGGCGGGGATCTGGGAGCCCTGGAAGTACGGCGAGGACCCGGTCCTGCTGGCGGTGGCCATCGGCGAAACGGAGGTCCGCCCCGTCCGGGCCAACCCTGAGGTCCTCAAGCACCACTGGTGGAAGTTCTGCGCCCTCCGCCGGGTCTGGGAACTTTCCGCGGACACCATCAGCGCGGGCACTGCGCTGCTGCCCATCGCACCCCCGCCCCTGGCCCGTACTGCCTAAGGCGACGGTGCACGTGAAGAGACTGCACCTAAACTGGACAGGTTCACTTTCCCGCCAACCGTGAGGACACCCAGCGCATGGCTATTCTGAATATCCGCATCATCGGCGATCCTGTGCTGCGCACAGTTGCCGATCCCGTGACGGAATTCGGACCCGACCTTGCCAAACTGATCGCCGACATGACCGAGACCATGGAGGACGTGGACGGAGCCGGCCTCGCCGCTCCCCAGATCGGCGTCAGCAAGCGCATCTTCACCTACCGTATCGACGGCGTCGAGGGCCACATCATCAATCCTGTCCTCGAGAACAGCGAGGACTACCAGCCGGACCACGTGGAAGGCTGCCTGTCCATCCCGGGCCTGGGCTTCCCGGTCCGCCGTTTCCGCGCCACCCGCGTCACCGGCGTTGACATGCACGGCAACCCGGTCACCATTGACGGCGAAGGGATGCTGGCACGCTGCTTCCAGCACGAAAACGACCACCTGGACGGGATCCTTTACACCGACCGCCTCGAGGGCGAGGACCGGAAGGCGGCGCTGAGGTCCATCCGCAACGCCAACTACGACGCCGTCGCCGGACGTACCACAGCCAAACGCGCCAAGAGCGTGGGGTCAAGCTTCGGCGGGGCAAGCTTTGGCGGAACCAGCACCCCCGGCTCCAGCTTCGGAGCAGCCGGGTGAGGGTCCTCTTCGCGGGGACACCCGCCGTCGCAGTTCCCTCCCTGGACGCGCTCGTAAATGCCGGCTTCAACGTCGTTGCCGTCCTGACCCGGCCCGACGCGCCGGTGGGCCGGAAACGCGTGCTGACGCCGTCGCCCGTTGCCCAGCGGGCCGCGGAACTGGGCATCGAGGTCATCCGTGCCGCGCGCGTCGATGCCGCGGCCATAGCCGGCATCAGAACGGTGCAGCCGGACGTCGCGGCCATCGTCGCCTATGGCGGACTGGTTCCCCCTGATGCCCTGGGCATTCCGCGGCACGGCTGGGTCAACCTGCACTTTTCCCTGCTGCCTGCCTGGCGCGGGGCGGCCCCGGTCCAGCGGTCCATCATGGCCGGAGACGACGTCACCGGCGCCGTGACGTTCCAGCTTGAGGAAGGCCTGGACACCGGGCCCGTCTTCGGCACCCTGACGGAGGCTGTCCAGCCCCAGGACACCGCAGGTGACCTGCTGGAACGGCTGTCCCACAGCGGCGCGGTCCTGCTGGCCCAGACGCTTTCTGCCATCGATGCCGGAAAAGCAGCGCCGCAGCCACAGGCCGGCGATGTCACGCTGGCGCCGAAACTGACCCTGGAGGACGGCCACCTGAACTGGGCGCATCCGGCCCTTGCCATCAGCAGGCAGGCGCGCGGCGTCACCCCCGAGCCCGGTGCTTGGACCCTGCTCGACGGGCAACGGGTCAAACTTGACCCGGTGCGGCTGCGGCCGGATGTTTCCGGGCTGGCCCCGGGAACCGTGGCACTGAACGGCAAAGCCGTGCTGGTGGGGACAGGGTCGCACGCGGTGGAACTTACCCGGATCCAGCCCGCCGGGAAAAAGATGATGGCCGCCCCCGACTGGGCGCGCGGTTTGGCTTCACTGGAGAGCGTGGTGTTCGAATGACCGGGTCCGGAGGCAATACAGGCGGACGGGGAAGTGCCGGGGGACGCAGCAGCGCCGGGAAAGGCGGGCAGGGCGGCAGCGGCGGACCTGCCGGCGGCGGCCGTGGCAACGGCGGTCCCCGGGACGCCAGCCGGCGGAATGCCAAGGGGCGGGAACGCAACCGCGGGCCGCAACGGAGCTTCACCGGGCAGGCGCCGTCCCAGCGCACCAGGCGCGCAGATCCCGCCCGCCTGGTGGCCTTCGAAGTGCTCCGCGCCGTGGCGGCGGAGGACGCCTACGCCAACCTGGTGCTGCCCGCGCGGATCCGGCACCACCACCTGGACAAGCGGGACGCCGGATTCGCCACCGAACTGAGCTACGGAGCCCTCCGCAGCCAGGGCACCTACGACGCCATCCTGGCGCGGTGCGTGGACCGCCCCCTGGCCCAGCTTGACCCGGCCATCCTCGATGCCCTCCGCATCGGTGCCCACCAGCTGCTTGCCATGCGGGTCCCCGCCCACGCTGCACTGGACCAGACCGTAGGGCTGGCCCGCGCGGTCATCGGCGCCGGACCGTCGACGTTGATCAACGCCGTCCTGCGCAAGGTCTCCGCCCGGAGCCTGGAGGAATGGCTGGACCTGCTCGTGGAAGGCGAAACCGATGCTACGAAGGTAGCCGCGGTGAGGTACGCCCACCCTGAGTGGATCGTCCGGGCCATGCGCCAGTCCCTCGTAGCCCACGGCCGTTCCGCAGCAGAGATCGACGAACTGCTGGAAGCGGACAACGACGCACCTGTGGTTAACCTCGTAGCCCTGCCCGGCCTGGGCAGCCTGGACGAAGCGCTGGAAAACGGCGCCACCCCCGGGGAACTGGTTGAAGGCTCGGCGCTCTCCAGCGGCGGGGACCTGGGCCGCCTGGCCTCCGTCCGCGCCGGTACCACCAGGGTGCAGGATGTCGGTTCCCAACTGGTGGCCAGGGCCCTGGCCGCGGTGGACCTTGGTGCGCCCGGTGGAGTGGGCGGGGCTGGAAGTGCACCCGCGGCCGGTGACGCTGAAACGTGGCTTGATCTCTGTGCCGGTCCCGGCGGGAAGGCAGCGCTCCTTGGTGCGCTGGCACACCAGCGGGGCGCCACGCTGCTCGCGAACGAGCCCGCGCCGCACCGGGCCAAGCTGGTCAGCCAGGCACTGTCCGCCGTTCCGCACGGCAGCTGGCAGGTCCGCACCGGTGACGGCCGTGAAGTGGGCGGTGAGCAGCCCGGGCGGTATGACCGTGTCCTGGTGGATGTTCCCTGCACCGGCCTGGGGGCTCTGCGCCGCAGGCCCGAGTCCCGGTGGCGGCGCTCGCCCAAGGACATTGCAGATCTCGGGCCGCTGCAGCGCGAACTGCTGGCCTCGGCCCTGGCTGCCGTCCGGCCAGGGGGAGTGGTGGCCTACGTGACCTGTTCACCGCATCCCGCCGAGACAACCGCCGTAGTGGACGACATTCTGCGCAAACGCCCCGACCTGGAACTCCTCGACGCCGGTGCGGCCCTGGACGCGGTAAGCCTGACCGGCAGCCTGGGCGCAGGCCACGAGTCAACGGCGCAGCTCTGGCCCCATATCCATCACACCGACGCGATGTTCCTTGCCCTGATAAAGAAGAAGGCCTGACCGGGCAGAACGCCCGAGTTTCCCACCACGCACCTTGAAAGGCACCCCCGTGACGCAATGCTGCATCAACCCGAGCATCCTCTCCGCCGACTTCGTGAACCTTGAGGCCGAACTGCAGCGGATCAGCAATGCCGACGCCGTGCACGTTGACGTCATGGACAACCACTTCGTCCCCAACCTGACCCTCGGGTTGCCCGTCGTGCAGCGGATCCAGGCCGTCAGCCCCGTGCCGCTGGACGCCCACCTGATGATCGCCGACGCGGACCGCTGGGCGCCTGGTTTCGCTGACGCCGGCCTGGCCTCCGTGACGTTCCACGCCGAAGCTTCCATTGCGCCCATCAAGCTGGCACGGGAACTGCGCAGCAGGGGATCCAAAGCGGGGATGGCCCTGCGCCCGGCAACCCCGGTGGAGCCGTACCTTGACATGCTGCCCGAACTCGACATGCTGCTCATCATGACTGTGGAGCCGGGCTTCGGCGGCCAGGCGTTTCTGGACATCACGCTGCCCAAGATCCGCAGGGCCCGCGCGGCCGTGGAGGGCTCCGGACTGGGGGTGGCCATCCAGGTTGACGGTGGCATCACGGAAGAGACCATTGCCCGGGCCGCCGAGGCCGGGGCGAACGTCTTTGTGGCCGGTTCCGCCGTCTACGGCGCCGACGATCCGTCCGCTGCCATCGACCTGCTGCGCGCCAAGGGCAGCCGGACGTTACGCGCGGCGACGGAATAACCGGGAGCCCCTCCCGGTTATGGCACAATAACAACACACATACGTGCTCCGGGGTCGGTGTAAGTCCGAACCGGCGGTGACAGTCCGCGACCCGCGCGCCGTTGTTCTCCCAGGAGGGCTCCGGCAGACGGTTGAACCGGTGGAATTCCGGTACCGACAGTTAAAGTCTGGATGAGAGAAGCACGTACAGCTGTATCTGCGCAGCCTTTTGGCTCCGCAGCGTTCTGCTGTCGTATCCCCGGAGCCATCGCGGTTCGACAGGGAAGGAACGACACACGAATGAACCCCCAGCGATGGCTCTTAAACGCCGCAAGCCCTGCCGCTTCAAAGGCAGGCCACACCTCCGCAACGGCAGCCTCATGACGGGCGCCGTAAAGCTTCAGCCGGCCGCCGGCGTGGTCACTGCCTTCAGCGCCGCCGAAACGGCCGCCATGGAGCAGGCCCTCCAGGCAGCGCTGAAAGGCCCGCGAGGCGCGAATCCCCTGGTGGGTGCCGTCGTCGTCGGCGCTGACGGCAAGCAGCTCGTTGCCGGCTACCACCGCGGCGCCGGCACCGCACACGCTGAAGCCGACGCGATTGCCCAGGCCGCCGCCGTCGGACTGGACCTGTCCGGCTGCACCATGGTGGTCACGCTGGAACCCTGCAACCACGTGGGCCGCACCGGACCGTGCACGGAAGCGATCATCGCGGCCGGGATCACTGACGTGGTCTACGCCGTGGACGACCCCCACGACCCCGCTGCCGGGGGCGCGGCAACACTGCGCGCAGCCGGTGTCAGGGTCCGCAGCGGCCTGGGTGCCGACGAGGCGCTGGACCTGAACCGGCAGTGGTTCGAGGCGGTGGCTGCCAAGCGGCCGTTCGTCACCCTGCACATCGCGCAGACCCTGGACGCCCGCATCGCTGCCGAAGACGGCACCAGCCAGTGGATCTCCAGCCCGGAGTCCCTGGCCGACAACCACGGGATCCGCGGCCGCATCGACGCCATCCTGGTGGGCACCCAGACCGTGATGGTGGACAACCCCCGGCTGACCGCCCGGGACGCCGCCGGCAAGCCCGCGCCCAAGCAGCCGGTCCGTGCCGTCATGGGTCTCCGTGATATTCCGGAGGGTGCCGCAATCCACGGTGACGATGGCCTGGCCGTCCACCTTGCCACCCGCGACCCGCACGAAGCGTTGTCCATGCTGTACTCGTCCGGCATCCGGCATGTCATGGTGGAGGGCGGGTCCAGCATCCTCAGCTCCTTCCTGGCGGCAGGCCTGGTTGACGAACTGATCGTGTACCTGGCGCCCACCCTGCTGGGATCCGGCACCCCCGCTCTGAACGGGCTGGGCATCACCAGCCTTCCCGACGCCCAGCAGTGGGAATGGGACGCGTCCGACGGCGGCGCGGTCCGGACGCTGGGCCGGGACCTCAGACTCCACCTCAGACCGCAACGGCACGTTGCACTTGACCACCCACCAACCCGCACAGCCGCGGAGCCAGCCCAGGGAGGCTACTGATGTTTACCGGAATTATTGCCGAGCAGGGGCAGGTGCTGTCCGTCGAGCGCGACGGCAACACCAGCGCCACCGTCCGGCTGCACGCGCCCGCCTCCACCGAGGGCCTGGCACTTGGGGGCTCCATCGCCGTCAACGGGGTCTGCCTCACGGCAACAGCGATTGACGGCAAGGACTTCAGCGTCGACGTCATGGGGGAGACCCTGGTCCGGAGCACCATCGGCGAGCTCACTGCAGGCGACTCAGTCAACCTGGAGCGCTGCGTTCCCGCAGGCGGCCGCCTGGACGGCCACGTGGTGCAGGGCCACGTGGACGGCGTGGGCATCCTGCTCGAACGGGAACCCCAGGGCAACTGGGAGCGGCTGTGCTTCGGCGTCCCCGCCAACCTGGCCCGCTACATCGCCGAGAAAGGCTCCATCGCCATCGACGGCGTCTCCCTCACCGTGACGGCAGTCAGCCCGGCCGCAGAGCAGGAACCCTGGTTCGAAGTGGGCCTGATCCCCACCACCCTCGCCGAAACCGGCCTGGGCACCAAGACCACCGGCAGCCGGGTGAATCTTGAAGTCGATGTCCTGGCCAAGTACACGGAACGGCTGCTTGCCTTCCGCGGCGCCGCCGCACCGGCAGGCAGCGGCGAAGCTGCCATTGCGGGAGGTGCACGGTGAACGCAGCAGTACGTTTGGAGCCCGCCGTGGCCCATGACCCCGTGACCAACGCCGTGACCGGCACCCCGGCATCCGGTGACCCGGTGACCGGCCGGGCATCTTCGGGGCCCGCCCGGGGACTGGACCCCATCGCGGACGCCGTGCGCGCCATGGCCGCCGGGCGTCCGGTGCTGGTGGTCGACAACGAGGACCGCGAAAACGAAGGCGACATCATCTTCGCCGCCCAGCACGCCACGCCGGCGCTGATGGGCTGGACCATCCGGTACAGCTCCGGCGTGATCTGCGTGCCGTTGACCGGGGACCGCGCGGACGCACTGGCACTGCCTCCCATGACGGCGGTCAACGAGGACGCGAAGGGCACTGCCTACACCGTCTCCTGCGACGCGGCCGTCGGCGTCAGCACGGGAATCTCCGCAACGGACCGGGCCCTGACCGCGCGCATCCTGGCGGACCCGCAGGCCGGTCCGGCATCCGTGACCCGGCCGGGGCATATTTTCCCGCTCCGTGCAGTTGACGGAGGTGTGCGGGAACGCCAGGGCCACACCGAGGCCGCTGTGGACCTGTGCCGCCTGGCAGGCCTTGCGCCCGTCGGGGTGATCGCGGAAGTGGTGTACGACGACGGCGAAATGATGCGCCTGGACGGGCTCCGTTCGTTCGCAGCTGAACATGGGTGCCCCCTGATCTCCATCGAGGACCTGGTGGCGTATCTTGAAGCCGGGACCGGGGGAGCACCGGACGAGGATGCCCGGGCGGTCCCGGGTGAAGAAAAGGAGAAACGATGACGGCAGCGGCAGCCAGCGACGACAGCCAGCACAATGGTCACCGGAAGCCCCATGCGGTGTCCGGTGAAGCGCCCCATCCCGTCAGCGGAGGGCCCGTGGTGCAACTGCCCACCGCCTTTGGCGACTTCGTGGCGCAGGCGTGGACGGACCTCGTAACAGGCGTGGAGCATCTGGCCGTCAGTTCCCCCAATGCTCCCACCGACGGAAAAGCTCCCCTTGTCCGGCTGCATTCCGAGTGCCTCACCGGGGATGTCTTTGGCTCCTACCGGTGCGACTGCGGGGAACAGCTCGCCTTCGCGCTGGAGCTGATCCGGGACAACGGCGGAACCCTGCTCTACCTCCGCGGCCAGGAAGGCCGCGGCATTGGCCTGGCCAACAAGATCAAGGCCTACGCGCTGCAGGAAGCGGGCTTTGACACCGTCGAAGCCAACGAGCAGCTGGGCCTTCCCGTTGATGCCCGCTGCTACAAGGCCGCGGCCCAGATCCTCGCGGAAATGGGCCTGCATGAAGTCCGGCTGCTGAGCAACAACCCGGACAAGCAGAACAGGCTGGCCAAGGCCGGGGTGACGGTCGTGGAAATGGTTCCCACAGAGGTCCCCTCCCGCGAACAGAACATCCGGTACCTGCGCACCAAGAAGGACCGCATGGAACACCGGCTGGTGCTGGACACCCAGGTGGCTCCCGTGCCTGTGACGGCCCCCGAAACCCCTTACGACCACGAACAAGACTGACGTCTTCACGAACGAACGGAACACAACAAACCCATGAGCGGACACGGCGCCCCCGACATTGACCTCAGCACCCTCAACCCGGCTGAAACCTCGCAGCTGAAGCTGGCCATCATTGCAGCCAGCTGGCACACGCAGATCATGGATGGCCTCCTGGACGGTGCACTCCGCGCCGCCAAGGATGCCGGGATCGCCGAGCCCACGGTGCTCCGGGTTCCCGGCAGCTTCGAACTTCCCGTGGCCGCCGCGCGGCTGGCACCGCACTTTGACGCCGTGGTGGCCCTCGGCGTCGTGATCCGCGGCGGCACGCCGCACTTCGACTACGTCTGCCAGGCTGCGACGTCGGGCCTCACCGACGTCAGCGTCTCCACCGGCGTGCCGGTGGGCTTCGGCGTGCTCACCTGCGACACCGAACAGCAGGGCCTGGACCGCGCCGGCCTGCCCGGCTCCAAGGAAGACAAGGGCCACGAGGCCGTCACCGCGGCACTGGCCACCGCCGTCGTCCTCAAGCAGTACCGCAGCTAAGCGGCACCCCGCTGCACGGGCGCGGTGTGTATTCCCTCACATCGCGCCCGTCATGGAACCGCCCGGGAAGCGCCCCCACGGCCGCAGCAAGTAGGCTGGAGGGCGTGAAGAATTTCGAGACGCTGTTCGCTGAGCTCAGCGAGAAGGCAGCCACCCGCCCGGAAGGCTCCCGCACCGTCGCTGAATTGGAGTCCGGTGTTCACGGCATCGGCAAAAAAGTCGTTGAGGAAGCAGCCGAAGTATGGATGGCTGCCGAATATGAATCCGATGAAGCTGCGGCCGAGGAAATCTCCCAGCTGTTGTACCACCTGCAGGTCCTGATGCTCGCCAAAGGCCTGACCCTGGAAGACGTCTACAAGCATCTGTAGCCACCGGCCGGCGCTCTGCCGCCGGCCTCCTGTGGCCTGCATTGCCTGATAACCCAGACCTTCCACCCAGAAAGAATTTCCCATGCTGCGAGTAGCCGTTCCCAACAAGGGCTCCCTGTCCGAAGCCGCCTCCGCCATGCTCTCCGAAGCCGGATACCGCCAGCGGCGCGACAGCCGCGAGCTGGTCATGGTTGACCCCGACAACGACATTGAGTTCTTCTTCCTCCGCCCCCGCGACATCGCGGTATACGTGGGCCGGGGAACGCTCGACGTCGGCATCACCGGCCGCGACCTGCTGCTGGACGCCGAGGTGGAAGCCGAAGAGCTGCTTCCACTGGGCTTCGCCGCCTCCACGTTCCGCTTTGCCGGCCCGGTGGGCGATTTCAGTTCCGCCGCCGAGCTCGAAGGCAAGCGCCTTGCCACCAGTTACGACGGATTGCTGCGCAACTACCTGGCAGAACGCGGCATCAATGCCAAGGTGGTCCGGCTCGACGGCGCCGTTGAATCCTCCGTGCGCCTCGGCGTCGCGGACGCCATCGCCGACGTCGTGGAAACCGGCAACACCCTCAAGGCCGCCGGCATGGAAATCTTCGGCGAACCCATCCTCAAATCCGAAGCCGTCCTGATCCGGCGCACCGGCGCCGGCGGAGCCGCCAACGGCACGGCCAAGGAGATCGAGGTCCTCATCCGCCGCCTCCAGGGCGTCCTGGTGGCGCGCCAGTACGTCCTGATGGACTACGACATCCGCAAGGAACTCGTGGAGAAGGCCGCCAGCCTGACTCCCGGCCTCGAATCGCCCACCGTCTCCCCGCTGCGGGACTCCGACTGGGTAGCCGTCCGGTCCATGGTGCCCAAGAAGGAAACCAACCGGATCATGGATGAACTGTACGACCTGGGCGCCCGCGCCATCCTGGTCAGCAGCATCCACGCCTGCCGCATCTGATCAACGGCATCCCCAGCACCACCGAATACCAGGAGTTCCCATGGCAGTAGCAGTACGGGTCATACCCTGCCTTGACGTCGACGCCGGGCGCGTCGTCAAGGGCGTCAACTTCGAGGGCCTCCGCGATGCCGGCGACCCCGTGGAACTCGCCCACCGCTACGACAACGCCGGCGCCGACGAACTGACCTTCCTCGACGTCACCGCGTCGTCCGGCAACCGCGAGACCACGTTCGACGTCGTCCGGCGCACCGCCGAGGAAGTCTTCATCCCGCTCACCGTTGGCGGCGGCGTCCGTGGGGTGGCCGAGGTGGACAAGCTCCTGCGCTACGGCGCGGACAAAGCCTCCATCAACACCGCGGCCGTGGCGCGTCCGGACGTCATCGACGAGATCACCCGGCACTTCGGTTCCCAGGTGCTGGTCCTGTCCGTCGACGCCCGGCGGACGCGCCCGGGATCCCGGCCCACGCCGTCGGGCTTCGAAGTGACCACCCACGGCGGCCGCACCGGCACGGGGATCGACGCCATCGAATGGGCCCGGGAAGCAGCTGACCGCGGCGTCGGGGAGATCCTGCTGAACTCCATCGATGCCGACGGCACCAAGGACGGGTTCGACCTCGAACTCATCAAGCTGGTCCGGGCCGCAGTCAGGGTCCCCATCATCGCCTCCGGCGGCGCGGGGGAGCCGGCGCACTTCCCGCCCGCCGTCGCGGCCGGCGCGGACGCCGTCCTGGCTGCGTCAATTTTCCACTGGGGCCCGGACAACATGATGTCCCAGGTCAAGGACGCCATCCGTGAGGCAGGCTTCGAAGTCAGGTAATCACTATCTCCAAAAGCAACGCCAGGTCACTGTCTGTGACCTGGCGTTGCCTTTACAGTCCTACTTCGGCTGACTGGAGGAGGGCGACGGCGTCGGGCTGGCCTTCGAACGTGACCAGGGCATGGCGGGTGCGGCCATGGGCGTGCATCAGCAGTTCGCCCGGCTCGCCGACGATGGCCACCGAAACAGGCGCGCGCTTGGCCACGTGCCGCGGCCCGGACGGGCGGACCAGGACAATGCCAAGGTCCACGCCGCGGTAAAGGATGGCGGCGCGTTTAACCAGTTCGTCCCAGAGCGCGTCCGAGTAGGCCTCGTCCAGTGCCCGGGGGGCCCACCGGTCCACGGCGCGCCGGACGTCCTCCGTGTGCACGAAGTACTCGATCAGGTTGGCGCTTTCGTCCAGCGCCCGGATGCTCATCGGGGAGAGGGTCGGTGGCCCGGCGCGGAAGGTGTTCACCAGCCGGGCGTAGTCCTCGTTGTTGGTGAGCTTGGCGGCCAGCTTTGCGGTGGCTTGGTCCGAGGCCTTGGCCAGGCGCTTGATGATCAAACCGAGCCCGACGGCGGCCTTCCGCTCGCGCAGGTACAGGTGCGCGGCCAGGTCCCTGGTACGCCAGCCCTTGCACAGCGTGGGCGCATCAGGGCCGGCCGCAAGCAGGGTTTCGGCCAGGACTTCTCGGGACGGTTCGACGAAATGCATCACTTGTGAAACTAGCACGAGTGGTGTGGAGTTGGGCAGCACTGCGGCGGCCGGTGGCGTGCCGTTGTTCACAACAGGAGACCGGCCCGGCGGAGGCACTAGACTTGACCCGATGTCTGAGCAGCCAACCCCCGTCCAAACCGCAGGATCCGCCGTGTCCGCGCCCGTGCAGTCCGTGCCGGCGCCATCCGTTGAATCCGCCCCGCCGGCAAGCCCGCTTCCCGAGGAGGTGGCCGCCGCGCTCAAGCGCGACGGCGCAGGCCTGGTGGCCGCTGTGGTGCAGCAGTACGACACGAACGAAGTGCTCATGCTTGGCTGGATGGACGACGAAGCCCTCCACCGCACCATGACCACCGGCCGCGTGACGTTCTACTCCCGCTCCCGCCAGGAGTACTGGCGCAAGGGGGACACCTCGGGGCACGTCCAGTGGGTCAAGTCCGTGGCCATGGACTGCGACGGCGACGCACTGCTGGTGCGCGTCGACCAGGTGGGCGCCGCCTGCCACACCGGCACCCGGACCTGCTTCGACGGCAGGGACCTCGACGTGGTGGCCGGCCAGGCAGGGTAGGCGGCAGCGACAGTCCGGCCGGCGTTTCCACCCGGCGGCGGCCATCCCAGCAAAGCACAACCAAGGTGCCGGCAACGCCGGCCCTTTTTGAAGAACAGGCGGACAAGCACAGCCATGCAGGACCTCGGAACCATCAGCCCAAGCCTTGAGGAGTTCCGGGAACTCGCCGGCCACAGCCGCGTCATTCCCGTCCGGCTCAAGGTCCTCGCCGACGCCGAAACCCCCATCGGCCTGTACCGGAAGCTGGCCCAGGGGCAGCCCGGCACCTTCCTCATGGAATCGGCCGCCGTGGGCGGAGCCTGGTCACGCTACTCCTTCATCGGTGCCAAATCCCGCGCCACGCTGACCACCAAGGACGGCCAGGCGCACTGGCTCGGCGAGCCGCCCGCCGGGGTGCCGGTCAGCGGCAGTCCGGTGGACGCCATCCGCGACACCATCGATGCCCTGCGCACTGACCGGTTCGAGGGGCTGCCACCGTTCACCTCCGGCCTGGTGGGCTTCCTCGGCTGGGAAACCGTCCGGCACTGGGAGCGGCTGGTCAGTCCGCCGGAGGACGATCTGCACCTGCCCGAGATGGCCCTGAACCTGGTCACGGACATGGCGGTGCACGACAACGTTGACGGCACGGTCCTGCTGATCGCCAATGCCATCAACTTCGACAACAGCTCCGAGCGCGTCGATGAGGCCTGGCACGATGCCGTGGCCCGGGTCAAGGAACTCCTGGCCAGGATCAGCGCCCCCGTGGTGCAGCCGGTGTCCGTGCTGGCCCCTGCTGCCCTGGACTTCGCCTCGAGCGTCCAGGAGCGCTGGGACGAAGCTGAATACCTGGCAGCCCTGGACCGCGGCAAGGAAGCCATCGTTGACGGCGAAGTCTTCCAGGTGGTGATCTCGCGCCGCTTCGAGATGGAGTGCAAGGCGTCCGCCCTGGACGTCTACCGCGTGCTCCGCAACACCAACCCCAGCCCGTACATGTACATTTTCAGCCTCGAAGACGCCGAGGGCCGCGAATACTCCATTGTCGGGTCCTCCCCGGAGGCGCTGGTGACGGTCACGGGCGAGGAAGTCATCACCCACCCCATCGCCGGCTCCCGCCCCCGCGGCAAGACGGTCGAAGCGGACAAGGCCCTGGCCGAGGAACTGCTGGCGGACCAGAAGGAACGCGCCGAGCACCTGATGCTGGTGGACCTGTCCCGCAACGACCTCTCCAAGGTCTGCGTTGCCGGCACGGTGGATGTCACCCAGTTCATGGAGGTGGAGCGCTTCAGCCACATCATGCACCTGGTATCCACCGTGGTGGGGCAGCTCGCTCCGCAGGCCAAGGCTTACGACGTCCTGAAGGCCACGTTCCCGGCCGGCACGCTCTCCGGAGCCCCCAAGCCCAGGGCGCTGCGCCTGCTCGATGAGCTGGAACCGCACCGCCGCGGCATCTACGGCGGCGTGGTGGGCTACCTCGACTTCGCCGGGGACATGGACATGGCCATCGCCATCAGGTCGGCGCTGATCCGGGAAGGGCGCGCCTACGTCCAGGCCGGCGGCGGCATCGTGGCGGACTCGGTGAACCCCACCGAGGCCATGGAAACCGTCAACAAGGCCGCCGCCCCGCTGCGCGCAGTCCACACCGCCGGATCGCTGCACAACATTTCGGCGGAATCCCTGCCAGGCGGGACGGACTCCTGATGCCGGATTCCGGAGTAACTGCGGGCAAGGCCGGCAAAGCAGGCAAGGCGCGGAAGAACCGCGGCACGCCGGTGTGGGCACGCAAGTCGACGCTGGTGATGCTGATCGCCCTCCTCGCGCTGGCCGCCTTCGGCACCACCACCCAGACCTGGATGACTGCCACCCTGGACCCCAACCAGGTCGGCCAGGCTGCCGCCACCCAAAGTGCCATCCAGGTGCAGGGCAGCAAGGCCGCCACCACCGTCACGGCCCTGGGCCTGGTGGCCCTTGCCGGGGGACTGGCAGCTGCCATCGCCGGCAGGATCGCACGGTGGGTCATCACCGCCATCATCGTCCTGGCCTCAGCCGGTGTGGTCACCGCCGCGGCAACGGTCCTGGCCGACCCGCTCTCGGCCGCGCAGGGAACCATTGCAGGCGCCACCGGGATCTCCGGCAGCCAGGCGCACGTGGAGCTCACCCCCTTTCCGGTACTTGCCGTCGTCGCCGGCTGCCTGCTGGCGCTGGCAGCCCTCCTGATCCTGCCGGCGTCCCGTTACTGGAAGACGCGCACCAAATATGACGCGCCCGGCGCCGCGGGAACCGCTGCAGCGGCGGGACCAGTGGACGAGATTGACAGCTGGGACCGGCTTTCCCGCGGCGAGGACCCAACGTAAGGCCTGCGGCCGCCACCGCCGGCACGGGCGTCGGGCCCGGCGGTACGCGGTCGGCGGCCAAAAAATGGCAGAATGTAAGCAGTATCCACCCTGAGGAGATTTTCCATGAGCAAAGCACCTGCGTCCGTTTCCAAGTCCGGCACCCGCCAGGTCGCCCCGGGCGCCATTGACCACAGCCAGGAACTGGGCCACGGCAACAGCCCGGCAGCATGGACCTGCGTCATCGTCATGCTCGTCGGCGCGCTCATCGCAGCCATCGCCTTCGTTATCGCCAGCACCCCCATCTTCATTGGCGGCGCCGTTGTCATGGTCATCGGCCTGATCCTCGGTTACGTCATGCGCAAGGCAGGCTACGGCGTCGAAGGCAGCAAGCTGAAGAACTCCGGCCACTGATGGCGACTGTTCTCGACGACATCAACGCCGGTGTCAGGGAGGATATGGAGGCCAGGAAGCGGCTCGTTTCCCTGGCTGAGCTGAAGGACCTGGTCCAGGCAGCGGCACCCGCCCGCGACGCATGGGCGGCCCTCGGCGGAACCTCCCCAACCCGGGAACAGCTGAAAGTCATCGCCGAAATCAAGCGCCGCAGCCCCTCCAAGGGCGATCTCGCCAGCATCGGGGATCCGGCGTCGCTCGCCCGGCAGTACGCCGACGGCGGTGCCTCCGTCATCAGCGTCCTCACCGAACAGCGCCGCTTCAACGGGTCCCTGGCCGACCTCGACGCCGTGCGCGCCGCCGTCGACATCCCGCTGCTGCGCAAGGACTTCACGCTCGACGAGTACCAGATATGGGAGGCCCGTGCCCACGGTGCCGACCTCATCCTGCTCATCGTGGCCGCGCTTTCCGACGCGCAGCTCACCGAGTTCAGCGCCCTCAGCCGCGAGCTCGGCATGAACGTGCTGGTGGAGACGCACACGGAGGAAGAAATCGAGCGGGCCATCGCGGCCAACGCCCGGATCATCGGCGTCAACGTACGCAACCTGAAGACGCTCGACGTCGACCGTTCCGTTTTTGCCTCACTGGCAGGAATGATCCCCGCCGAAGCTGTCGTGGTTGCCGAATCAGGCGTCCGCGACGCGGACGACGTCACGCACTACGCCGCCAGCGGCGCCAACGCCATACTGGTGGGCGAGGCCCTGGTAAGCCACGCCACGCCGCGGGAACGCATCGCCGAGTTCACTGCCGCCGGCGCCGCCGCCATCGCTGCCCGCAGCTAAGGCACACCCCATCCAGCCTCCTGCTGGGCAGCAGTACGTTGCCCCGCAGGACAGGCACCCGTTCCGGCCCGGTACCGGAAATGCACACTTTTGACCACCAACTTCGAACAGGACAGGACTGATGGCTGAAACACCCTCAGGAAACGCTGACAACACCACCGCGGAAGCATTCCTGCAGGGGGGATCCCTCCGCCACGCCCCGGGGCCGTACTTCGGCAACTACGGCGGCCGATGGATGCCCGAGTCCCTCATCGCCGCCCTGGACGAACTTGAAGAGACCTTCAACAAGGCCAAGGACGACCCCGACTTCCGGGCCCAGATCGCGGACCTGAACAAGAACTACTCCGGCCGCCCGTCCCTGCTCACGGAAGCCAAGCGGTTCTCCCAGCACGCCGGGGGAGTGCGGGTGTTCCTCAAGCGCGAGGACCTCAACCACACGGGCTCGCACAAGATCAACAACGTCCTGGGCCAGGCGCTGCTCGCCAAGCGCATGGGCAAGACCCGCATCATCGCCGAGACCGGCGCCGGCCAGCACGGCGTGGCCAGTGCCACCGCTGCCGCCCTCATGGGCCTGGAGTGCGTGGTGTACATGGGTGCCGAGGACTGCCGCCGCCAGGCGCTGAACGTTGCCCGCATGGAGCTGCTGGGGGCCAAGGTCATTCCCGTGACCAGCGGCTCCCAGACCCTCAAGGACGCCATCAACGATGCCCTCCGGGACTGGGTAGCCAACGTTTCCACCACCCACTACCTGCTGGGCACGGCCGCCGGAGCCCATCCGTTCCCCGCCATGGTCCGCTACTTCCATGAGGTCATCGGCGAGGAAGCCCGCGCCCAGATCCTCGAGCAGGAGGGCCGGCTCCCGGACGCTGTCTGCGCCTGCATTGGCGGCGGCTCCAACGCCATCGGCATCTTCCACGGGTTCCTGGATGATCCCAGCGTGAAGATCTACGGGTTCGAGGCCGGCGGCGAAGGTGTGGAGACAGGCCGGCACGCCGCGACCATTACCCTGGGCAAGCCCGGGGTCCTCCATGGCGCACGGTCCTACCTGATGCAGGACGACGATGGGCAGACCATCGAGTCGCACTCCATCTCCGCCGGACTGGACTACCCCGGGGTCGGCCCGGAGCACTCCTACCTGGCCGACATCGGGCGGGTCAGCTACGAGCCCATCACCGACGGCGAAGCGATGGACGCCTTCCGGCTCCTGTGCCGCACCGAAGGCATCATCCCCGCCATCGAGTCCTCGCATGCGCTGGCCGGAGCCATCAAGGTGGGCCAGCGGCTTGCCGCCGAGGATGCCGCTTCCGCCGCCGAAAAGATCATCATCGTCAACCTTTCCGGACGCGGTGACAAGGACGTAGCCACCGCCGCCGAATGGTTTGACCTGTTGGACAAAAATTCTGCCGAATCGGAAATCGGCAAAGAGGGGGAGCAGCTGTGAGCAGCGCAGACATCGCCAACCAGGCAGAGACGGCCAGCAAGTCGGCAGCAGCGATCGACCGGGCCCGTTCCCAGGGGCGTTCGGCGCTCATCGGCTACCTTCCCGCCGGCTACCCCAGCGTGGAGGAAACCATCGCCGCAGGCATCGCCCTGGCGGAGAACGGAGCCGACCTGATCGAAATCGGCATCCCCTACTCCGATCCGGTCATGGACGGCCAGGTCATCCAGGCCGCCACCACCGAGGCCCTGGCCAAGGGCTTCCACGTCAGCCAGGTCTTCGACGTCGTCGCCGGCATCACCAGCAGGACCGACGCCGCCGTCTTGGTCATGACCTACTGGAACCCCGTGGTCCGCATGGGCGTGGATGAGTTCTCGCGCCGGCTCGCCGAAGCCGGTGGCGCCGGGCTCATCACCCCGGACCTCATTCCGGACGAGGCCGCCGAGTGGATGGCAGCCTCTGACAAGTATGGCCTGGACCGGGTGTTCCTGGTGGCACCGTCCTCCACGCCGGAGCGCATGCAGCGCACCGTGGACGCGAGCCGCGGCTTCGTCTACGCCGTGTCCATCATGGGCGTCACGGGCGCACGGACATCCGTCAGCACGGCCGCCAAGGATGTTGTGGCAGCCGCGCACGGTGCAGGCGCCGAACGCGTCTGCGTTGGCCTTGGCGTCTCCACCGCGGACCAGGTCCGCGAAATCGCAGCCTACGCCGAAGGCGTCATCGTGGGCACGGCATTGGTGGCCGCCCTCCGCGACGGGGGAGTGGACGCCGTCGGCGCCCTCACCAAGGACCTCGCCACGGGGCTGGCCCGGGAATCGGGCCTCACGCAGGAAACCGGGGCGTAGCCGTGCAGCCGCTCCTTCAGGCAACCGCCCTGGCACCCACGTTGGTGTCCGCCAGCATCCCCAGCCCGGACTGGTCCGGCTTCGACATCCCCCTCCCGTGGGGCAGCCTGCGGATCCACGCCTACGCGTTGTGCATCCTGGCCGGCATCGTCGTAGGCCTTTGGCTGACGTCCGTCCGCTGGGCCAAGCGTGGTGCGCCTGAAGGCAGCGTCTGGGACATCGTCATCTGGGCCATCCCCTTTGGCATCATCGGGGGCCGGCTGTACCACGTGGTCTCATCACCGGACGCCTACTTCGGCCCCGGCTTCGACGGCACCGGAGACCTTTCCCTGATCCCGCAGATCCAACGGGGCGGGCTGGGAATCTGGGGCGCCGTCGTGCTCGGTGCGGTGGGTGCCTGGATCGGGTGCCGCCGCAGCGGCGTCAAGCTGAGCGCCTTCGTCGATGCCGCAGCGCCGGGCCTGCTCCTGGCACAGGCCATTGGCCGGTGGGGCAACTACTTCAACCAGGAACTCTTCGGCGGCCCCACCACCCTGCCGTGGGGTCTGCAAATCGACGCGGACAACCCCAACTTTCCGGCCGGCATGCCCGCCGACACCCTCTTCCACCCCACGTTCCTCTACGAGTCGCTGTGGAACCTGGCCGGCGTCCTGATCCTGCTCGCCCTGGACCGGCGCTTCAACTTCCGCCGGAGCAGGCTCTTCTGGCTGTACGCCATGTACTACACGCTGGGCCGCGTCTGGATTGAAGCGATGCGCATCGACGATGCTGAGCAGATCAGCATCTTCGGCATCACCACCAGGCTCAATGTGTGGACCAGCATCTTCGTGTTCCTGGCAGCCCTGGCCGCCTTCATCCTGCTCGGCCTCAAGGGCCGGCCGGACCCGGACACCGTGTACCTCGCCGGCCGTGAACCGGACAAGGCCGTGACAACGGGACCACATGCCGGGACAGTCACAGAGGTCCGTGATCCGGACACTGTTGTCTCAGATAGTGATTCGCGTGGTAATCTCCCTGATAACCACAGCGGTTCCAGGCATGCTTCCGACCCCACGGAAGAAGCCGCGGCGGCACCGGCCGGCCCAAAGCCCGGAGCGGATGCGACGGCTGCCGGACACTCCGGCAGCACAGCCACGGAACCCGCACCGGAGGCCGGCACCGGCAAGTAGGGCGCCGGCCAGGCAGGGCAGTAGAGCCACCGCTCGAAGAGCCCGAAACCACAACGTCGTGGCATGGGGCACCGTCCGTACAGCGTGAAGCTGCTGTCCGGTGTTGCCCCGGGCAGGGGCCTGCGTAACCGTTAGTTCAGCAGGCTGCGCTGACCTACAATTTCCAGTAATCAACACTTTGTTGTGCCCTTGCAACGGCGCCGACGAGTGGGGCCAACGGTGTCCCTTCCATACGCACGATCAGGAGGAAGGACGTCTCCCATGACCCAAACTCTTAACACTCCCAGCTGGTCCGAACCGGATCAGCCCGGGGCTGCCCTGTCGCCGTTCAAGCGCTTCGCCGCCATGCCGGAGGCCGCCGGGCTGTACAACCCGGAACAGGAAAAGGACGCGTGCGGCCTCGCCATCATCGCCACCCTTCGCGGCGAACCCGGGTACGACATCGTCGATGCCGCCCTCACCGCGCTGCGCAACCTTGAGCACCGCGGCGCCGTGGGCGCCGACGAGGGAACCGGCGACGGCGCGGGCCTGCTCATGCAGATCCCCGACGAGTTCTTCCGGGCCGTCACCGAGTTCGAGCTGCCGGCCCCAGGCCAGTACGTTGCCGGCACCGCGTTCCTTCCTGCCGAGCAGCGGGAGGCCGACGCCGCCAAGGCAGGCATCGAGGGACTGGCCGCCGACGAGGGCCTGAAGGTCCTCGGATGGCGCGAAGTGCCGGTAGTCGCCGACCTCGTGGGCGCCATGGCCCGGGCCTGCATGCCTTACTTCTCCCAGCCCTTCCTCGCATCCGCCAACGGTGAGGAACTCGACCGCAACGAACTGGACTCCCGCGCCTGGCGGATCCGCAAGCGCGCCCAGAACAAGTTCGGCGTGTACTTCCCGTCGCTGTCCTCGCGCACCATCGTCTACAAGGGCATGCTGACCACCGCCCAGCTGGAGCCGTTCTACCCGGACCTGTCAGACAAGCGCTTCAAGACCAAGCTCGCGATCGTCCACTCGCGCTTCTCCACCAACACCTTCCCGTCCTGGCCACTCGCGCAGCCGTTCCGGACCATCGCCCACAACGGTGAAATCAACACCGTCAAGGGCAACCGGAACTGGATGCGCGCACGCCAGTCCCAGCTTGCCAACCCGCTGCTGGGTGACTCGCCGGAAGAGCTGTACCCCATCTGCACCCCCGGCGCCTCCGACTCGGCCTCCTTTGACGAGGTAGCGGAACTCCTGTGGCTGTCCGGCCGCCCCATCACGCACTCGATCATGATGATGATCCCTGAGGCCTGGGAAAACCACGCCACCATGGATCCGGCCCGCCGCGCCTTCTACGAGTACCACTCGCTGCTGATGGAACCCTGGGACGGCCCCGCCGCCGTCTCCTTCACCGACGGCAACCTGGTGGGCGCCACCCTGGACCGCAACGGACTGCGTCCCGGCCGCTTCTGGATCACCGAGGACGGGCTGATCGTCTTCGCCTCCGAGGTGGGCGTGATCGACGTCGAACCCTCCAAGGTGGTCAAGAAGGGCCGTGTGTCCCCGGGCAAGATGTTCCTGGTGGACACCGAGGCCGGCCGCATCATTGACGACGAAGAGGTCAAGGCCGAAGTGGCCGCGGCCAACCCGTGGGCCGAGTGGGTCAAGGACAACCTGATCGACCTCAACGACCTGCCCGAGCGCGAGCACGTGGTGCACACCGCCGCGTCCGTCAACATCCGCCAGCGCACCTTCGGCTACACCACCGAGGAACTGAAGATCCTGCTGGGCCCCATGGCCCGCACCGGCGCCGAACCCCTGGGTGCCATGGGTTCCGATACCCCGGTGGCTGTGCTGTCCAAGCGCCCGCGCCTGCTCTTCGACTACTTCGTGCAGTCCTTCGCGCAGGTCACCAACCCGCCGCTGGACGCCATCCGTGAAGAACTGGTCACCTCGCTGACCTGCGCCATCGGACCCAACGGCAACCTCCTGGACACCAAGCAGGTCCGCCAGCCGCAGGTCCAGCTGCCCTTCCCGGTGATCAACAACGACCAGCTCGCCAAGATCGCCAACATCGAGGACGCCGACGGCAACCGCGTGGCCATGAAGGTCCGCGGCCTGTACCGCCCTGAGGGCGGCGAGAACGCGCTCCGCGCCCGCCTCACCGAAATCTGCGAGCAGGTCTCCGGTGCGATCAACCGCGGTGTCCAGTACATCGTGCTGTCCGACCGTGACTCCAACGCCCAGTGGGCGCCCATCCCGTCGCTGCTGCTGGTCAGCGCCGTGCACCACCACCTGCTGCGCAGCGCCAACCGCACCAAGACCGCCCTGGTGGTCGAAGCCGGCGACGTCCGCGAAACCCACCACGTTGCAGTCCTGATCGGCTATGGCGCCTCCGCCGTCAACCCGTACCTGGCCATGGAATCCGTGGAGCAGCTCATTGCGGCCGGCGACGTCACCGGGGTGACCCCGCAGGACGGCGTCTACAACCTCATCAAGGGCCTGGGCAAGGGCGTCCTGAAGATCATGTCCAAGATGGGCATCTCCACGGTGGCCTCGTACACCGGCGCCCAGACCTTCGAGGCACTGGGCCTGGGCCAGGAACTGGTGGACGAATTCTTCGCCGGCACGCACTCCCAGCTGGGCGGCGTGGGCCTGGACGTCATCGCTGCCGAGGTCTCCGCCCGCCACCAGATGGCCTACCCGGAGGGCGGCATCGAACAGCCGCACCGTCCGCTTTTGGGCGGCGGCGAGTACCAGTGGCGCCGCGACGGCGAGCCGCACCTGTTCAACCCGGAGACCGTCTTCCGGCTGCAGCACGCCACGCGTGAGCGCCGCTACGACATCTTCAAGGCGTACACCAGGGGAGTGGACGACCAGTCCACCAACCTCATGACCCTCCGCGGCCTGCTCAAGTTCAAGAATGAGCGCCCGTCTGTTCCCCTTGAGGAAGTGGAGCCCGTCTCCAGCATCGTCAAGCGGTTCTCCACCGGGGCGATGAGCTACGGCTCCATCTCCCAGGAGGCCCACGAGACGCTGGCCATCGCCATGAACCAGTTGGGCGGCAAGTCCAATACCGGCGAAGGCGGCGAGGATGTGGACCGCCTGCTCGACCCGAAGCGCCGCTCCGCGGTCAAGCAGATCGCGTCCGGCCGCTTCGGCGTGACCAGCCTCTACCTGACCAACGCCGACGACATCCAGATCAAGATGGCGCAGGGTGCCAAGCCCGGTGAAGGCGGCCAGCTGATGGCGCAGAAGGTCTACCCGTGGGTTGCCCGCACGCGACACTCGACCCCCGGCGTCGGGCTGATCTCCCCGCCCCCGCACCACGACATCTACTCGATCGAGGACTTGGCGCAGCTCATCTACGATGCCAAGCGTGCCAACCCCTCGGCCCGTGTCCACGTGAAGCTTGTCTCCGAAGTGGGGATCGGCACCGTGGCGTCCGGCGTGACCAAGGCGAAGGCCGACGTCGTCCTTGTCTCCGGACATGACGGCGGCACCGGCGCCTCGCCGCTGAACTCGCTCAAGCATGCCGGTGTTCCCTGGGAGCTTGGCCTGGCCGAGACCCAGCAGACGCTCATGCTCAACGGCCTGCGCGACCGCGTGGTGGTGCAGGTGGACGGCCAGCTCAAGACCGGCCGCGACGTTGTCATCGCTGCCCTGCTGGGCGGCGAGGAGTTCGGTTTCGCCACTGCCCCGCTGGTGGTGGAAGGCTGCATCATGATGCGCGTCTGCCACCTGGACACCTGCCCGGTCGGCGTCGCCACGCAGAACCCCGAGCTGCGGGCCCGCTTCAGCGGCAAGCCGGAGTTCGTGGTCAACTTCTTCGAGTTCCTTGCCGAGGAAGTCCGCGAAATCCTGGCCGAGCTCGGGTTCCGGAGCCTCGAGGAGGCGATCGGCCACGCCGAGGTCCTGGACACCCGCGACGCGGTGGACCACTGGAAGGCCGACGGCCTGGACCTGGACCCGATCCTGCACGGCCTGGAGTTCGACGACGACGCGCCGCTGCGCAACATGACCGGCCAGAACCACGAACTGGACAAGCACTTCGACCAGCGCCTGATCACCATGGCCACCGAGGCGCTGACGGACCGCAGCCCGGTGAAGATCACCGTGGACGTCATCAACACCGACCGTTCGGTGGGCACCATGCTGGGCCACGTGGTCACCAAGACCTTTGGTACCGATGTCCTGGCCACGGACACCATCGACGTCACGCTGAACGGCACCGCGGGCCAGTCCCTGGGCGCCTTCCTGCCCGCGGGCATCACGCTGCGGCTGTACGGCGACTCGAACGACTACGTGGGCAAGGGCCTGTCCGGCGGCCGGATCATCGTCCGCCCGGACCGGACCAACGTGTTCAAGGCGGAGACCAACGTCATCGCCGGCAACGTGATCGGCTATGGCGCCACCAGTGGTGAGATGTTCCTGCGCGGCCAGGTGGGCGAACGCTTCCTGGTCCGCAACTCCGGTGCCACCGCCGTCGTCGAAGGCATCGGTGACCACGGCTGTGAATACATGACCGGCGGCCAGACGCTGATCATCGGACGCACGGGCCGCAACTTCGGCGCGGGCATGTCCGGCGGTACCGCCTACGTCCTGGACCTGCGGACCACCCGCGTCAACAAGCAGGCGCTGGAGTCCGGCGAACTGCAGCTGCGCGAGCTGGACTCCGAGGACCGCGACATCGTCCACGGCCTGCTGGTCAAGCACGTGGAAGAAACTGACTCCCAGCTGGCGGCACGCCTCCTTGAGAACTTCGATGACACGGCCGCCCGCATCACCAAGGTGCTGCCGCGCGACTACGCGGCCGTGCTGCAAACCCGTCTCGACGCCATCGAAGAGGGCCTTGACCCCGACGGCGAAGAAGTATGGTCTCGAATCCTGGAGGTTACCGGTGGCTGATCCACGCGGATTTCTGAAAGTACGCCAGCGTGAAACCCAGCCACGCCGCCCCGTTCCCGTCCGCATCATGGACTGGAAAGAGGTCTACGAGGCGCAGGAAAAGGGCACGCTGAAAGCCCAGGCCGGACGCTGCATGGACTGTGGTGTCCCGTTCTGCCACCAGGGCTGCCCGCTGGGCAACCTCATCCCCGAGTGGAACGACCTCATGTGGCGGGACAAGGGCGATGAAGCAATCGAGCGCCTGCACGCCACGAACAACTTCCCTGAGTTCACCGGACGGCTCTGCCCGGCGCCCTGCGAGGCGTCCTGCGTGCTGGGGATCAACCAGCCCGCCGTCACCATCAAGCAGGTGGAAGTTTCGATCATCGATGAGGCCTGGGACAACGGCTGGGTCAATCCGCTGCCGCCGGCGCGCCTCACCGGCAAGACTGTTGCGGTGGTCGGCTCCGGCCCCGCCGGCCTGGCCGTCGCCCAGCAGCTCACCCGCGTGGGCCACACCGTTGCCGTCTATGAGCGGGACGACAAGATCGGCGGCCTGCTGCGGTACGGCATCCCCGACTTCAAGATGGAAAAAGAGCAGGTGGACCGCCGCGTCGAGCAGATGAAGGCGGAAGGCACCCGCTTCCGGACCGGCGTGTCCGTGGGCACCGACGTTACCTGGGAGCAGCTGCGCAGGCGCTATGACGCCGTCGTGGTGTGCACGGGTGCCACCGTTCCGCGTGACCTGCCCATCCCGGGCCGCGACCTGGACGGCGTCCACTTCGCGATGGACTACCTGGTGCCGGCGAACCGCGCGGTGGCCGGGGAAACCATTGAGAACCAGATCAACGCCCACGGCAAGCATGTGGTGATCCTGGGTGGCGGCGATACCGGTGCCGACTGCTTGGGCACCGCGCACCGGCACGGCGCCGCGTCCGTTACCACCCTGGCCATCGGCAAGCAGCCGCCGGCAGAGCGTGCCAGCCACCAGCCGTGGCCGACGTTCCCCACCCTCTTCGAGATGGCCAGCGCACACGAGGAAGGCGGCGAACGCACCTACCTCGCCTCCACCGTCGAGTTCGTTGGCGAAAACGGCAAGCTCACCGGGGTGAAGGTGGCCGAGACGGAGTTCGTGGATGGCAAGCGGCTCCCGAAGGCCGGCACCGAGCGGATTATTCCCGCGGACCTGGTGTTCCTGTCCCTCGGCTTCACGGGCGCCGAACCTGCCGGGATCACCGAACAGGTGCACGCCGAATTCGACGGCCGCGGCAACGTGGCGCGCGATGGCTACTACATGACCAACACCGAGGGCGTCTTCGTTGCCGGTGACGCCGGGCGCGGGCAGTCCCTGATTGTGTGGGCCATTGCCGAGGGCCGCGCCGCCGCAGCCGCTGTGGACAAGTACCTGATGGGAAGCACCATCCTTCCTGCACCCGTCGCGCCGACGGACCGCGCCATCGCCGTCCTCTGACCGCTGTCCCGGGGGATGCATCGAGGGTTCACCTCGCAGACAACTTAACCAATGCAAGAGACCAATAGGGTAGGTATATGAGACGCGCAAAAATTGTGGCTACGTTTGGCCCGGCAATTGCCAGCTACGAAAACACCCTCGCGGTGCTGGAGGCCGGCGTTGACGTCGCCCGCATGAACATGAGCCACGGTGACTACACCGTGCATGACAACACCTACGAGAACGTCCGCAAGGCCGCGTCCGACCTGAGCAAGGCAGTGGCCATCATGGCCGACCTGCAGGGTCCCAAGATCCGCCTGGGCCGTTTCGTTGACGGCCCGCACGCCCTCGCTGTTGGCGACATCTTCACCATCACCACCGAGGATGTTCCCGGCACCAAGGACATCTGCTCCACCACGCTGAAGAGCCTCACCGAGGACGTCAACGTGGGCGACGCCCTGCTGATCGACGACGGCAAGGTGGCACTTCGCGCCATCGAGGTCGACGACGTCAAGGTGGTCGCCGAGGTAACCGTCGGTGGCATGGTGTCAAACAACAAGGGCATCAACCTCCCCGGCGTGGCCGTCAACGTCCCCGCGCTGAGTGAAAAAGACGAGGATGACCTCCGCTGGGCCATCCGCCGCGGCGTGGACCTGGTGGCGCTCTCGTTTGTCCGCGACGCCTCGGACATTACCCGCGTGCACGAGATCATGGACGAGGAAGGCCGCCGCGTGCCCGTCATCGCCAAGATCGAGAAGCCGCAGGCCGTGGAGCAGCTGCCCGAGATCATCGACGCGTTCGACGCCATCATGGTGGCCCGTGGCGACCTCGGCGTGGAACTGCCGCTGGAGGAAGTGCCGATCGTCCAGAAGCGCGCCGTCGAACTGGCACGCCGCTGGGCGAAGCCGGTCATCGTGGCCACCCAGGTCCTGGAATCCATGATCGACAACCCGCGCCCCACCCGTGCAGAGGCGTCCGACTGCGCCAACGCTGTCCTCGACGGTGCCGACGCTGTCATGCTGTCCGGCGAGACCAGCGTGGGCAAGTACCCCATCGAGACGGTCAAGACCATGGCCCGGATCATCGAGTCCACCGAAGTCCACGGCCTGGAGCGCGTTCCCCCGCTGGGGACCAAGCCCAAGACCCGTGGTGGTGCCATCACGCGTGCCGCCGTCGAAATCGCCGACCAGCTGGATGCGAAGTACATCTGTACCTTCACCCAGTCCGGCGACTCCGCCCGGCGCCTCTCCCGCCTGCGGCCCATCAAGGCCGTGTTCGCCTTCACCCCGGTGGAGCACGTGTGGAACCAGCTGGCACTGACCTGGGGCATCCAGCCGGTGCTGGTCCCCATGGTGGGGCACACCGATGAGATGACGTCCCAGGTTGACCGCAGCCTGCTGGAAATGGACCTGGTGGACGACGGCGACCTGGTGGTCATTGCCGCCGGTTCCCCTCCCGGAAAAGCCGGCTCCACGAACATGCTGAAGGTCCACAAGGTGGGCGACCTCGCCGATGCCGGCAGCCAGGGCGGCGAGCCCGGCAGCAACCGCGAGAAGCTCGGCCCCTGGCCGGAGAAGAAGAAGAAGAACCAGGCCGCACAGGGCTAGGCTTCAACGAAAAGGACCCCTGCCGGCTGGCAGGGGTCCTTTTCGTTGTGTTGGCTTTTTGGTGACCGTTTGCGGCTTGTGGCCGGGCCGTCGTCGTAATCCCGCCGGGCCCGGCCGGGGCGTCAGTTGACCTGGTTGATGATGGTTTCGGCGACCTCGCGCATGCTGAGGCGGCGGTCCATGGAGGTCTTCTGGATCCAGCGGAAGGCTTCCGGTTCCGTCAGGCCCATCTTGGTGGTCAGCAGGCTCTTGGCGCGTTCGACGAGCTTGCGGGTGGCGAACTGCTCCTGGAGGTCGGACACTTCGCTTTCGAGGGCCTTGATTTCCTCGTGGCGGGAGAGTGCGATCTCCAGGGCCGGGATCAGGTCAGCAGGCGTGAACGGCTTGACCACGTAGGCCATGGCGCCGGCGTCGCGGGCACGCTCCACCAGTTCCTTCTGGCTGAAGGCGGTCAGCAGCACCACGGGGGCGATGCGGGCCTTGACGATCTTCTCAGCCGCCGAGATGCCATCCATCACGGGCATCTTCACGTCCATCAGGACCAGGTCCGGCTTCAGTTCCTCGGCGAGCTGGACGGCCTTCTCGCCGTTGTCCGCCTCGCCAACGACGTCGTAGCCTTCGCCGCGCAGGATCTCGATGATGTCGAGGCGGATGAGGGTTTCATCCTCTGCCACAATGACGCGGCGCGCCGGCTGGGACGTGGGCTTGGACTCCGTCTGTTCAGTCACGGGATCTCCTTGAAAAGGTACGGCGGGACATCACTATCTTAGGTGCCACCGCGGCTGTACTTGGCTTGCAGGGGTTCGTTTGCGGCGACGGCGGCGCGATTCTGGAATTCAGCCTATCTGCATGTAGAGTAATTCCGCGTACGTGAAGCGATCGCGTTGCTCACAGTCAGCTGTGGGCGTACTTCGGCTCCACGTAATCCGCGCCCGAGTGGCGGAATTGGCAGACGCGCCGCACTCAAAATGCGGTATCGAAAGGTGTGTGGGTTCGAGTCCCACCTCGGGCACAGTGTTTCCGCAGGTCAGAGGCCTGTTTCTTCTCTGGGTGTTGACAAATCCGCCGAAAGTGTTGACAGCGGCGTACCGTTTTCTGTGTGGCCAGCATTCGCAAACGCACCAAGAAGGACGGTTCATCGTCCTACATGGTGCTGTGGCGGGACCCGAAGAGCCGCGAGCAGCAGGGCCTGACAGTTCCGAGCGCGGCCGAAGCCGAGACCCTGAAGCGGTTGCTTGATGCCAACGGTCAGTCTTTTGAAATCGCCCAGCACGCCATCCTGTCGAACGAGAAGCGTCCCCCAACTGTTGCGGACGTCATCCAGGAACACATCGACCTGTTGGTCCGCCCGTCGAGTGGGACGATCAAGACGTACCAGACGATGCTGGACCTTCACATCCGGTCAGTCATCGGTCATGTGCCAGTGGACAAGCTCGATTATCGCGTCATGGCGCATTGGGTGAAGTCGATGTTGGCCAAGGGCAAGGCGCCCAAGACGATCCACAACATCCACGGATTGATTTCAGCTGCGATGAACACCGCCGAGATGTTGGGCTACATCAGCCGCAATCCTTGCCGGGGCGTGCAGCTGCCGAACATTGAGAAAGCTGAGGATGAGGCCATGTTTCTCACCCACGCTGAGTTCAGCCTCATCATGGAGGGCATGGGGGAACGGTACAAAGCCTTCACCAATTTCCTTGTCATGACGGGTACGCGCTTTGGCGAGGCCACTGCCCTTACCGTGGCCGACGTCGACTTGCTCTCCAAACCACCCACCGCCCGGATCAACAAGGCATGGAAGCGGGACGGGCAGAACCAGTTCTACGTTGGCCCGACCAAGACCGGAGCCGGTAAGCGAACTATCGGCCTGAACCCCGCCCTGGTTGAGCTCCTGATCCCCTTGGTGGCAAGCAGGCCAGGAAAAGAACTTGTGTTCACGTCGCCGAAGGGCGACCGGATCTATCACAAGCTCTACTGGGATGACTACTGGCTCCCAGCCGTTCGAACGGCCCAGGCAATCGGCTTGACCAAAAACCCGCGAATCCACGACCTGCGCCACACGCACGCGTCCTGGCTGATCCAGGACGGCGTCCCCCTGTTCACTATCTCTCGCCGGCTCGGGCACGCCTCCACGAAGACCACCGAGCAGGTTTACGGGCACCTGATGCCTGAGGCACTGCAAGTGGGTGCTGATGCCACTGAACGCTCGGTAACAGCTTTCCAACGGCTATAGGGAGCCTTCAAGGAGTCGGCGCGCGCGATTACGGATCTCGGTCATGTTGGCGAGTCCTGCCGGGTGCATGAACTGGGAAACGTGCACCTATTCCTTGGAGACGCTGTGGATATCGAATTTTTTGAGCCTGCCGAAGCAGCAGCGCTGATGCGCTGCACTGAGTCTTGGCTGCGTGACGGCGCGACCAGCGGAAAGTTCCCGCACGCCTGCTGGGGCAAGGGAAAGATCATCTTTACCTCAGAGCACATCCGGGAAATTGCGAGATTGAGCGAGATCCTTCCTGGTGGCGCGGAGTCCAGGCAATCAACGGAGCAACCCCTGACCAAGCAGCGGCTGATAGGGACCCGTTCCAAGGCCCGCCTGGCCACGGTGAATTGATTCGGCCTGCCAGGGGCTTCCTGGTTCAGTTCTTACACTTGCACCGGTGTGGCGGGCACGACATGTCCTCTTACCGCTTGCACAAGGTGGCCGAAGTTAGTGTGAAGCAACTCGCCTCAATACGGAAAGGCCGTTCAAATCATTCGCTCGATTGCCCCAGCCCTGACAGTCGCTGCCGCCCTCTTGCTGGTCGGCCCGCTTGCCGGCTGTGACGCTGCCGCCCATGCCATAGAGGGCATCGGAACCGCTCCAAGTACCTCTGCTGGTCAGTATTCGGACGGTGGCGCTGCCCGAGAGGCAGGACAAGCCCTCGTCCAGCTTGAGACCATCCCGGTCAAGGGCCGAGCCCCAAAGACTGGTTACACCCGCGATGAGTTCGGACCCGCCTGGGCCGACACTGACCACAACGGCTGCGACACACGTAATGACATCCTCGCCCGCGACCTGACCGAGGAGACGTTCAAGCCCGGTACCAACAACTGCGTCGTCGCGACAGGCACACTGGCCGACAGGTACACGGGCACCACGATCAACTTCGTCCGCGGGCAGGACACCAGCTCCGATATCCAAATTGACCATATTGTCCCGCTTAGCGACGCGTGGCAGAAAGGTGCCCAGCAGCTGAGCGCAGATCAGCGCAAAGAGCTCGCGAACGACCCACTGAACCTCATGGCCGCCGACGGCCCCGCAAACAGCGCGAAAGGCGACAAGGATGCCGCCACATGGCTTCCGCCGAACAAGAGTTTCCGGTGTGAGTATGTCGAGCGGCAAACAGCAGTCAAAATGAAATACAGTCTCTGGGTCACGCACGCCGAGCACGACGCCATAGTTGACATCTTGAAGGGCTGCCAGTGACACCCTGGAAAGGATGAGCGTGAACCAATCAGGGGCCGCTCACATATGCTCCTGATCCCCTTCTATGGCTCGCGATACCGGTCTGCAATCGGCGGATTAGCAATGTCGTCTTTCACTGGCCGCAAAGGACATCAGTCGATGGAGCATTGAGAGCGATGACCACGACCTCGTGGATGTGCTGATGAACGGGCCCCGCTTTATCGGCGTCCTTGCGAAAAATACCGGATACGCGCCGATTCGCCAGCCGCCACTGAGGAGGAGGAAGAAACGTTGCTATGATCAGCTGACAGTACGGTCAACCTGCTGGCTGTCGTCGGCATTCATTGTCCGCGCCCAAGCCACGTGCCCAAGAAAAACTTGCACCTCATTCTGGTGAAGATATCTGAGGACATCCAGGCGGGAGGTACAGGCCACTAAGACGATTGACCGCAGCCGCCCGAGTGACAGGGCGCCCCGAGCTTCCTGAACAGGATATGCCTAGTCGGCGGCCCTCAGCTGCAGCGCGCGGTACCGGTCCACATTAGCCCTTGGAATCCGGAGCGGACTGTTGGTCCGATCACGCCAAGCCTTATAGGCATTCGGTAAGTCCCCAGACCTGGCCATGATCCGTATCGTCTTCGGATGGTGACGGATGTGCTCCGCGACCTGCTTCACGCTGGCATCCCCGGTCTTTTTCGCGGTGCTGTTGTCCATAGTCAGAAACCCATGGCCGGACGTTGGCCAGAGTAAGCATTCCCCAGCCTTGGCCGTGTTCCATCAAGATTCGCCAAGGAAATCGAGACAAAGCATGTTGTAGGTGGACGCCCGGCAGCGGCCTAATCCATACTCTGGAAATTGACGCTGGCTGCTGGGCCAGCAGCGAATGATTTTGGGGGAGTAATGCGGCAACGTTCTGGGCACTTTGCAATGGCAAAAGGTGGAGTGGCGGTGCTGGCGCTGGTGGCAGTTGTCGCCGGAATGGCCGGATGCGCTGGTGAACCGGATAAGACTGAGGCTGCCAAAGTGGAGCCCGTGAAGACCTACGACAAAGTGGCAGATCTGAAGGATGCCTTTGTGAAGGCTGGCGGAAAGTGCCAGGACTGGACCGAGTCGAACAAGGTGAAGATTGCTTCCCAGTCCGGGGAATGCGGGACGGCTAGCGTCCTCTCGGTCTACCTATCCAAGGACGCCGTGGAGCGACGTATTGAAGCTACCAAGAGCTCAATCTTCGGGGACTCTGGCAACGACTGGCTAGTCGGGGACAACTGGATCATCAACGATGACGACGTCGCAGACCTCCAGCCCAAACTTGGCGGACGTATCGTGTCCTTCGAATCGAAGTAGGACCTTCTGCTAACCGATGGTTCTAAGGGCGATGGGCCCGCAAGATCGGCAGCTGTCGAAATTAGGGATCCCAGCCCCTGCGACGGGGAAATCCACCGCTTACCCACCGGAAAGAGGTATTGCCAACTTGGCCACAACCGAAATCTTCATGCGGTCACTTTCGGGTGGCACACCTGAAACAACTGAGGCCTTATGGCTTGATGCCTTCCTCGTGGAGATACAACGGCAGGCTGAACTCGGCAGCCGCTACATCAAGAGAGCCTGGACTAGAGCCATGGCCGAGGGGACCCCCAGCAACGACGCCATGGTTTGGGGGGACCTTCAAGCAGCCCTCTTTGCCGCCATCGTCGTACAACGGATACTGCAACCCGGGCCCGTGCGCCAACACCCCAGGGCCACGAAGGAGAGCCGGCAGCAACACGCTGACTACCGCGGTAGTCGGTTGCGTGAGCTTTTGCGGGTTGATGACAGCTGGCCTCTGTTCCTTGCGAAGGATGTCCGGGACGCCTGCGAGCATTTCGATGAAAAGCTCGATGCTGTGGTACTGGATGGAATGGTGTCTCTGGTGGACTGGCATATAAGTCACGACGGAAAAATGCTTCAAACGCCGCCGCAGCCCGTGGAGGGGCAGAAGTTGGCCGCAGACTTGCGTGCCTTTTATCCACGGGGAGGGCTACTACGGTTTTCCGCTCGCTACACGCTAGACATCTTCAACCTGGATGTCGCCTTCCTCAACTTGCTGGAAGATGACGGCGTGGAGCGGGTAAGGACCGCGCTGAGGGAAGGAATCCAGGGGCCGATGGTCTTTGGATCAACGCAGTACGTTTATCTCATGTCGGAGGAGAACGAGGACCTTCGAGTCAAGGAGTGGATGGATGTAAGGGAGACGGCTGGGGTCCCAGTCCCCAGAACGCTAGGCGAAGTTCGGTTCCGACGGGAGACGTAATCGGAAGTGCCCGGCAGCGGCCAAGCCGTCACCTTAGCTCTCAGTGAAAAGAGCGATCATGGTGGCTACAAACCCTAGCGCTGCGCCTCCAATGCCCAGGATCTTCCCACGCTGCGCCTGCCATGGCGTATCGGGTGTCTCCATGATGATCAGGCCCTCGTTTTCCGGGTCTAAACGGATGCTATGTGGGCTACTCCATATGATGCCGAGAACGGTAAGGACGACGGCAACAACTGCGATGGACAGGAGAACGATGATCTTCACGCGGCCATCCTTACATGCAAGGGCGGCTAGCATCGAACCTGGCAATTTCTGTAGCAGCGAGGTATGGGGGCGTCGGGTTGGAACCGTCAGTTTTTTGGACAATGATCGCGGCAATGGCGACCACAGCTTCAGCATGTGTGATCGCCTGGCAGTCCATAGAGACTCGAAAGTCCGCGGGGGAGGCCAAACGGTCGGCCGATGCAAGCGAAGCTGCTGTGAGGTCGGCAAACGATGCTCTTGAACTAACCCGGCAACAAGCGAAACACTCACAACTCATGGCCGCGGAGGCTATCCGTTCCCGCATGGAAGCCAGAGGGCCTGTGGTTACCACCTCCTTTAGTGATACCGACGAAAACGGAAGCCCTCGACCTTACGGGTTTGCAGTGGGTGCATCTTGGGATGAGCAGACTTATCAACAAGTCAAGCCTGGCCACGTATTCTTTGAAACGAGAGATGACGACCAATGGCTTTTTGCTGTGATCCGCGTTGCCTTTACGAATACCAGTCAGCACCCTGTGACTGTGTAGAGTCCGGCTATTCTGCGGCGATTTATGGACGGGACGCTCTCGGGGCCTCTCCGCCGGGTGCGACTACACGGCATTGACAGCACGGCTAATGTGGGCGGCGGATTCTTGCTCGTTGGGGCCCGCATCAGTCAGTGGATCTCGGTAATTCGACACGACAGCAGGGAGTATCAGGTCGGCGCATCAGCTGCGTGGTGGACGGATATCGACGGAGAAGTTGGAGTGCAGATTCCCCAGACTGTCAAGATCATGGGGACGCTCTTGGAAGGCGGTGACAAGAAGGGGGAGTGGCGTCTGAGGGGCTTCGGGCCGGACGTGAATTACCCGTCGGCTATAGTGCTGGAGCCCCAGAAGCGGCACTACGTTGTCGGTTTGGATTCCAACGGCCATAGGCACGAACTGCCACCACTCGAGCCGGACGAGTTGGCGTTCGATGCCACGTAACTGGGCAGACAGCCCCGGCGCGACACGTTGGGGCCGTCCGCAGGTGAAGCTCTACATGTCTGGTAAGGCAAGGTTCTGAGGTCGAAAGGCCTATGTATCGACCAACGCCGTCAGCATCTGAACTTCAAGCGAGGATCCATCATTCTTAGTATTGGTCCCCAGACCGTCGGTAGTTCATAACGTTCACGGCGTTGGCCATGGTGCCCGCCCTCTCGTCCAGAGGCGGGTATTGGATAGAGCGTGCGGGCTACGCCCGGCTGATTTCTCGGGCTGAAGGTCGCGTTTACTGTCCATAGTAAAAAGGGCGGAATCGCGTTCCGGAACTGGTGATCGCGGTGGGGCTGCTCACGCTGGGCGCCAAGGTAGGCGGTGCTTGCGGCTCCAACTCTCGCACTCCACCGCATTGCGGACACGTCGACCCTATCTGAAGTTACAATACAATTTGCAAGAAGCCGGCCGGACTTCCTTCAGCCGGTTTCTCTTGACGAGTAGGGGCGCTCGCTTGAGTGGAAGCGCAATTTCAATATGTGTGGGGCTTCGCTGGGTGGGTATCAGGAGTCGGTAACGGGGCATTGGAACCTGGCGGACAGCTCGCGAAGCTGCTGCTCGATCTGGTCGAGTTGAGCGGTGCATGTTCCTGCCGCCGACGTGACAACGCCTGCCCCACGGAGCAGCGCCATCTGGCGACGAACCGTCGACTGCGAAAGTCCCAAGGCAAGAGAGGCGTCACTGCAAGAGGCTGGGCCATGGGCTATCAGGAAGCGAAGGAGTCGGATTCGCGTCCGGTCCATAAGTATGTCCTCTGCCATGGAGACCACCACTGAATGACGTTGAGTAAGCTGGACCACCTGTAGACGGGTCTACAGGCGAGGATACGCTGATTCGTAGGGGGATGGAAGCATCACGGAACCCTTGTTGCAGCCGTCGTTCGCCAAGGGAATACTGGGCACCAGGGTTGACGTGAATCCATGTACCAGGAGGGAGGCAAGTCTTGGCTTCTGATGAAGAGGCATCCAATGACGGCCTGTCTCCACAGGCAGAATTGGCGCGACGCCTGAACCTTCTGCTTGATGTTGTGGTTGCCGAGCGAGGTCAGCCCGTCACTTTCCGAGAGGTTCAGCAGAAGCTACAGAGCAGGGGAATCAAGCTATCCAGAGCCCGTTGGTTCTACATGAAGGACGGCACGGGGAGACTCGTCAGTGACCCGGCCTTGCTTGGCGCTCTGTGTGAGATCTTCAATGTCGACCCTGGTTATCTGCAGGGTGGCGAGGCCGCTGACCTGCCCGAGCGCATTGATTCACAGCTTGAGTTTGTGAAGTCCCTTCGCGCAGCCCGAGTGAAGACCTTTGCGGCCAGGGCTCTTGGTGATGTGTCCCCGGAGACGCTTCGTGCCATCACAGAGTATTTGAACAGGGACATCAACCGGCGGCCGGAAGGTGAGCAAGCAGCGGCGGGTTCGTCGTCGGATGCGGGTGAAGCAGGGGAGTAGGTCGAATAGGCGCTACCGCCGTCGCAATGTTGCCACTACTGCTCGAGCAGGTAGCTCAGGTGCGCGTCGAGCAGTTCCTTTATTCGGCCTGCATTGGCAGAGTACCGGGGCGACCGTCCGTGCCGGCGCCCAGGTTCGACGTCGACAATCACCACGCCCGCGTCCTCCAAGGCCGCGAGGTGCTTGGCTACGCTTGGTTCGCCGGCGCTAACCGCGGCGACAATGTCGCCGCGCGTCGCCGGTCCGTTGGCCGTAAGAAATCGGAGAATCTCGTTCCGCGACCGGTTACCAAAGGTAGCGACGGCAGCCTCAACGTCGGCCGACCAGGCGGCGTCGTGTGGCTGGGTAATCCGCGGCATATCGATATTCTTCCCGAAGGTTGACCAAAAAGTAAGAACGGCACCCTTGACGATACTTTAAGTATCTTCGACAATAACTTGTATAGCTTCTACTGATCGTTGCTGGATCTGCGCATCCACGCCCGCGAGTTGCTCCATCCGCGACTCTGCTTACTACTCGATCTGGATAAAAGTGGTGAAGTCGTGGAACTCGACGCCAAACCAAATAAACCCGCCAGGGCACCAGCTAAGACCATAAGTGTCGACGTCTCATTGCTAAACCCTCCTGCGGGAGGGGAGCGCAATATCCCGATCGACCGCATCATGAGCGCGGTCAACAGCGTTCAGGGTTACGTGGTTTCCCGTCTGACGCGGATTGGGCGTACCTGCGACGTGGACGACCTCATGCAGGACATTCGGGTCGCGGTATGGGACGGCGTGACGAGGGGGCGCTACCGGGAGTTGCCGGGCATCCCGTTCGAAGCCTGGGTCCAAGGTGTCTGCAACAAGATCTGCGCGGCGCACGTCCGGCGCGAACTCAGTCATCAGACTTTGCCGCTGCTCATGGATTTCACGACGGCGGAAGCATCGCCTGAAGTTCTTGCTGTCGTTAGCGCAGGGTTGGGTTGGGACAGCACGGAGAAGTATGTCGATCACGCGTGGGCGCAGGCCATGCTCAGCCTGGTGCAGAGAAACGTCAAGGAGGACACGTGGCAACTCGCTGTCTCTAGTCTGGTTGGGCCACGGCACTATGGGCCCCCATCGCCAAGCGACAGACGACGCTGGCATGCCGTTACTGTCGTGCGGCAGACCGCTATGACGATCAGTGCTGCACTGTCTTGCCACCCCGAGCCGGGGCTAAGCATGGAAGGTCTTTGTCGGTGCGCTGCCAACTGCCTTCCCACAGACGTTTTGAGAAAAGTGGCCGAGACAATAGTCCGCCCTGGGCTGTGCGGCCTACCCAGGTCCATGCAGATGTCCGCCCTAGCGACCGAGCTTGGCGTAAGTGAGCGATATATCGCCGTAAACATCGGCTTCGCGCGGCAGTTGTACCGGACGGCTTGGCGGGTGCTCCAGCACGAAGCCAACAGACAGTCCTCCTAAGTCATGGTTGGCTGGGGAACGGGAAGCCGGGGAATACGCGCCCTCCATGTGGTGGGCCGTCGGCGCTCGATCTTTGCCGGACTCTTCGTTGTCTTGATGTTAAGCGGCCTCGTTTTCCTGTCCTGGCCGGGCGATGGGCCGGGTGCGTCGTCGGTCCCAATCCCGACACCCAGCACGCCTTTAGCGTCGGTGCCTTCCGGAACGCCCTCAGCAACGGGCGCGCCTTCTACTCTGCCTGTCGAAACCAATGTGGCTGCACTGGCCTCGCCTGTTGATCTTTCGCCAACGCTCGACTTCCGAGCGCTCGCTGTAGAGGCAGCAAAGGGAATCTACACTTGGGACAGCCGCTCGTCGTCGTACTCGGACGTGTATGCACGGGTGCGCTCGTGGTGGGAGTTGCTTCCCGATGGATCCAACCCCTTGTCGGTGTTGGTCAAAGAGTTCGAGGCCACTGGCGTCACTGCCACTTCCTTTGCGAGCCTTGGACAGCAGTCGGCGCGCCGGACCGGCACAGCGCAATCTGTTCGCTGCGATCTTGAGTTGGCCAAAGTTCAGGAATTCCCACCTCCCTGGGCGGGCCTTCATGTGTGCACTGTGATCGTGCAAGTGGTCGATGAGACCAGCAGGGATCGAAACACTTATTCGACACCTATAACGGTGATGCTGAACTGCCCGCCCGCGGTTACAGCCCCTGCGGACCACTGCGCCATGGTTGCCTTCTATGCGACCGCAGACCGGATCGTCTACTGATGATCGGTCTTGTGGCAGTGGCGAGTCTGGTCAGGCGACGGGCACTGCTGAAGGGTGTCGCTGCCGCTGTTACTGTCCTTGTGCTTCTCGGCCTGATGGCGTTCGTCGCGGGTGTGGCTCTAGTTGCTGGTCTGAGAGGCGAGCCCACTCTCGCTTGTGCTCCGGCTGATGCTGCATCTACTAGCACGGGTATGGGGACTGCCGAGGGTCTGGAGGTCCGCGATGGCAGCCAGGTGCTATACGAGCTGAACTCGCGACAGGAAAGCGTGGCCCGCGCGTACATTGGGGTCGGGAAACAGCTTGGCGTACCCCGTTCGGGACAGATCATTGCCATCATGATGGCAATGCAGGAGTCGAGTTTGCGCGTACTCGCAAACCCCAGGGTGCCGGCTTCCATGGGCTTTCCGAATGACGGCGTTGGGAGCGACCACGACTCAATAGGCTCGGCTCAACAACGTCCCACGGCGGGGTGGGGGAGCGTTGAGCAGCTTATGGACGTCTTCTACAACGCTCGCGCCTTTTACGGCGGCCCTTTGGGTCCCAACCGAGGAAGTCCTCGAGGGCTGCTCGACGTACCCGGGTGGCAGGCGATGGACAAAGACCTGGCTGCTCAGGCAGTCCAGGTATCTGCTTTTCCCGAGCTATACGCGCGTTGGGAGCGTGCCGCGACAGCAGTCGTTGCTGCGTTGGAACCGGACACGTCGCCAGCTCCTTGCTCATCTTCGCCGCCCAAAGCGGGGCCTGCGGCCTCTTGGAAAAACCTGAGTCAGCTCCGCCAGGATATTCTGCGGTTCACGCAGGAAGGTCTAGGTGGACGGTATGTGTGGGGTGGCACTGCTTTCAAAGCCTGGGACTGTTCCGGCTACGTGCAATGGATCTATCGGCAGGCTGGAATCGAACTGCCGCGGGTGGAGCAGTGGCGTGGTGGGGTACGGACCGACGACCCGCAGCCGGGGGACCTGGTGGTCCAAAATCCGCAGGGACCGGATAATTGGGGCCATGTGGGCATATACGCCGGCGATGACATGATGTGGAGCGCGCTGAACCCGGACGTCGGGACGTTGCTACATCCGATCAGCTGGAACACTGGGACTGCTTACTTCAACCTTTTAGAGCGGTAGACATCGCTCGTGTTCCTTCAGCACCGGGCAGGCATTCTGGCTTATGAGTCGAACATCTTTGCGTACGCACAGCAGCGGGAGCAGCCCCAGCCCCTCAGGTCTCAGGGACGGAAGGTTCGGGAGTGCGCCCACGTGCCTTTTCATGCTTTTCGGGCTCCGATAGTTCCTGGATTAGTGTGGCCACATAGGCCTTCGTGTAGACGTGATTCTTGTGGGCCTTGCTGTAGATGCAGTTTGTGCCATCGGCGAAGGTGGCGGAGGCGCCATGACCCTTCTTAGGACCTACACCATCTCGATGCCGCATTTTCGTGAAGTCGTTCACGGAGAATCGGAACTTGGTTTGCTCCTGGACGGCATTGGCTGCAGCAGCAGGAAGCATCTCGTCGTCGAAGCCACTGGCTTTCAACTTTTCGAAAATAAGCACCTTTCCCGTTTTTCCGGCTGCTACGGCTTCTGCTAACTCTTCCTCTGAAAGCTCTTTGGCGTTTACGAATTTGAAGGCCAGATCCGCTTCGTCCTTGACTCCGCGGATTGGCTGAAGCTGGATTCTGTATTCGAAACGAGGATCCTGGCGGATAGCAGCGGGGATAGTGGCCTCGAACTCCGAAATGTACGTCTTCGCTTCCAATGGCAGGCCGCGGCGGAGGCTTCTTTGCTCATCCATGCCTTCGGGCGAAAGTGACTGCACGAACACCGGAAATCTTAGTTCGTCAGCAAGGGACTCCGTTGCACCAAAGTGCCGCGTGAGTTCGGCTTCGAAGTTGATTACGCAGGCATGAGCATGAGCTGCTGTGGCGATCAACAAGCTTCTTTCGAAGCGGTGCTCGATTGAATTCCGCAGACCTATGAAGAACTCAACGTTCAGCCGAATCGGGTCATGCTCCTTGTATGAAACATCCAGGCAAGTTTGTAGGTCCCATGACTGTTTTTGCCCGTACTTATCTCGCTTGTAGAGGCGGCTGCCCTTTGATGCTCGGAAGTAGATGTTAGTTTTCTTCCTCATAAGCTGGGCGTGAAGAAGGTTTTGCCAGGCCAGGTGCATGTGAACAACAAAATCAGCATAGCTTTGGCGTTCGCCTGGCCTGTTATAGAAGTCAACCGCGACACAGGCTTGGCGCCGAGCCTCGCGCATTGTGTGCCACCAGTCAGCCTTGGCCAAATTTCCCCCTTGTTCGTTTATCCGCCGCGCTAGCAGTTGCGACAACGGCAAACCTGCTCAACGCGAACTCTAATTAAATCTGCTCAGAACAAGAAATGTCATGTCGTTCGGCCCCGCCCCCTCCATGAACGTGTGAGCTCATCTGCTCACCCATGGAATACGACGGACGGAGCACCCATGTTTCTGGCAGCGGTGGACCCGGGAATCACGCCGAACGCTAGCTTTCCCTTCCTTGAATCGCTCAAACAAATCGGCGGCGGCATCCTCGTCGGCGCCTTCATCATCATCGCAATCGTGGCGATCATCGGCGCAGCCCTGCTGCTGGCCGGCAAGCTGAGCCAATCGTCGCGCCTGGCTTCCAGCGGAGGCGTGATCCTCCTCTGGACAGGGCCCGTGGCTGCCATCCTTGGCGGCATCAACGGCTACATCCTCTGGTCGCAGACCGCATTCCCTCTCGGGTTCTAGGTCATGCCCGTTGAGTGCGATCTCGATGGATGGTGGCCGCCCGGATGCGGCTTGGTGTCACAGGCAAACGACAATGCCCTCGGCGCGGTCACGTCACTGTTCGCAAACATTCTGCAGAACATGGCGTCGTGGCTGTGGGCCTTCATCACGGGTGCCTTCACTGTGTCGAACGTCGACGACTCCCAGTGGCTGTCCATCCAGGGACTCACGAGCTGGTGGGTGATAGTAATGCTGACTCCGCTCGCCGTCGTAATGATTTTGCAGCTGCTCTCGGGGCTAATTAGCCAGCAACCCAGACGCATTGGAAGGGCGATGATAGGCGGCGCCGTCGCCATCCCACTCGTGGGCGGCGCCGTTTACCTTGTCCGTCAGTTGACGCGGGCAACAGACTTGGCGTCTGCCGCCCTCCTCCAATCGATTGGTTCCGACCCCTATCTTGTCTTCATGCGGCTCTTCGGCTTTGAACGAGCGCCGCAGGGAAGTGGCCGGGAATGGAACCTGGTTTCACTGGCTCCCGGAAACACCGGCGGCCCGGCGGGCGCTGCCGTGGTGACCATGATGGCAGTCGTGGTCGTCTGGATACTCGCCTTCATTCTGATGTGCTCGATGATCTTCCGCTCGTTCGCCCTCGTTGTCCTCGCCGCCGTCGCCCCCGTGGCCCTCATGCTGCTGCCTTGGGACAAGACAAAATCCTGGGCTCGTCGCTGGTGTGAGGTCGTCATCGCGTTGGTTGTGGCCAAGCCCTTGGCTGCAACAGTCTTGGCCGTCGCCGTAAAGCTCTTTGCCGACTCCAAGTCCTTCGCGGGCTTGGCAGCCGGAACCGTAGGCATGGCCCTCGCATGTGGGGCACCCATGATGGCCCTGCGCCTCGTGAGCTTCGCTGGAGGGGAACTGGCTGCAGCCGCTCAAACGGCTGGCGGTGGCCACGTTCTGTCGCGAAGCACCAGTGTTGCGGCCCGGCAAATCAGTCGGCAGGCAGGCGGCCGACTGACTCTCGCGAACATGGTGAGTCGTTCCGCCATGACACGGCCCATCAGTTCGAGCCGTAACGTCTTCCCGACACAGGTGTCAGCTCCTCCTGTGCCCGCCGGGTTGACCTCACCGGACCCCGATGGAGGACAGAGAGCCTTGAAGACAGGATCGTCAACCGGATCACCGGATGCACCCCAGTCCGCTGAACCCAGGGGGTTCGTGCGTGCAAGTCCGCCAAGCCAAGGCGGCGCTGCTCCAGCGCCAGCCCGGCAGAGCACACCTACAGAACCGGGATCGCGAGGGCGGCCTCCCGCTAACACCCCCGGACCGTCGAGCCCGCAACCTCCGAAACCCCAGCCAGCAAGAATTGATCCTCCGAAGGGAGGCACCCCTCATGTCTGAAGACGGGCATGCGTTGGAAGCCGTCAAATTCCCAAGGTACGAACGCCGCGGCTTCTTCCTCGGGCTCAAGTGGTACCAATTGCTCATTGTGGCCGGGGGAGTCACGGTAGCCATCGTTGCCTCTGCGAGCCACGGTCCAGTGGGTCTATTCACCACTGGACCCATGTGGCTCGCGCTGATACTGCTCGGAATACTGCAGTACTCCCGTGTCCCATATCCAGTCTGGGCACAACAGATCGCGACGTTCTTTTACCGCGCAGCCGCGGGCCAGACGAGGTTCCTCGTAAAGCCTGAAGGTCCACGCCTCGCCGGCCGACTTGCCCTTCCGGGCGGGTTGGGCACTCTGGAGATTCGAACTACCGCTCATGGGGAATGCTTCCTGGTCGATGGCCACGGCAAGGAAGCAATCGCGGTGCTCCGATGCAGTACGCGTTCGTTCGCTCTCTTGGATGCTGACGATAAAGCGTGGGCAGTCCAGGCTTGGTCACGCGTTCAGGCCGGCATGGCCCAACGGCAAAGCGTTGCCCGCATCGCCATCCAGGACTACACCGTGCCCTACCCGTCATCGTCCCTCTGGGACTTCTACAGGGAGAATGCCCTGCCGGCGCGAGACAAGGAAGACTCTGGATGGGGTCAACGTGCATACGAGGACTTACTGGGGGCCGCCGGCTCAGCCATGAGCCATGAGCTGGTTGTCGCGGTTGTCCTGGACACGAGCAAGGCGCGACGGCGGATCAGGGAGTCGGGCGGGGGCGTCACCGGCCTTGAACACGTTTTGCGGCTCGAAGTCGATGCGATACGAACGTCGCTGGGTACTCACAACGTCAAGGTCGAGGAATGGTTCGGCGAGGCGGGGTTGCTTGCCATCATTCGCGGCGCTTTCGATCCTGCCCTTTTGCCCGCCGGCAAAGCGATGGCCGCGACAGCTTCGGCGTCGAGTGCACCAGCAGCAGAGTCTACGGATGAGCTCATGAGGCAAGGCCCGATGGGCGTTGAGGAGCACTGGACCTACCTGCGGACAGATTCCGGCTTCCACCAGACCTTTTGGATTGCTGAATGGCCGCGGCAGAAAGTCTTCCCGGGTTTCCTCCACCCCCTGATCTATGTGGGCGAATTCCGCCACACCTTCACCGAGGTTATTCGGGCGGTACCGACCGCCGAAGCACTTCGTGACATCCGCTCAGCCCAGGAAGCCCACGAGACCCGTCGCCGCATCAATGCACGCTTCGACAGACCGCTCACCCGTGAGCAAAGGGCCGAGGAGGAAGAAGTGACACAACGGGAGGAAGAGATTGTCGCCGGCCACGGTGACGTCCGCCCGGCCGCTTATATGACCGTCACAGCGACCTCACTGGAGGACTTGGCACGGCACCGTCAGGAGCTTGAGTCCGCAGCGGCGGGCGCTTTCGTTGAGCTGCGGCTTCTCTACGGACAGCAATGGGCGGCCTTTGTAGCGAGCGGCCTTCCACTGGGAAGGGGACTGCGGTGAAGACGACCAAGGCCACTTTCGAATACCTTCCGTCGGGCAAGAACCGGGACGAGTGGAAAGCACGACGCCGACCGGCACCACAGGAGCCCGGGCGGGCGAGTGCTCCGTCGGAGCATGAACAGCCGGGACTTCAGAAATTTCGCGTGACGGGCGATTGGGGGAGTAAAGAACCGAACTCGCTCCGGGGCCCGCACCGCTTACGTCCAGCGCCGCACCGCGCCTCAACCATGACCTTCGCGGCCGCTTACCCTTTTCTTACCGAATCGGGGCTGGGGCACGAAGGCACCTACATCGGAACCGATGTCTTTGGGTCGGGAGCCTTCTCCTACGATCCCTGGATCCTTTACGACAAAGGGATCATCAGCGGCCCATCCATCGTCGTTATCGGAACCGTCGGCACAGGCAAATCGATGTGCGGCAAGTCGCTCGTGGCGCGGTCCATTACGTTGGGCAGGAAAGCAGCAGTCGCCTCTGATCCCAAGGGTGAGTGGGTCGCCGTTGCCAAAGCTGTCGGTGGCAAAGTCATCTCCGTTGGACCCGGCCGTCCCGCACGAGTAAATCCGCTTGATGCGGGGCCGCGGTCGAGCGCCCTCACTGAAGCACAGTGGCAGGCTGTCGTTCGCCAGCGCCGCCGGTACCTCCTGGTCGCCTTGGTATCCCTCATGCGCCAAGGACTGCCGCTCCGCCCCGTCGAGCACACAGCGCTGGATATCGCCCTCATGGAAACCATGGCGGAAAACTCCAACCCCACGCTGCCCATGGTGCTGGACCACCTACTGCGACCCTCGAAGGAGATGGTGGCCCTCGTCGGTGCAGAGGGAGGAACCGCCGTCAGCCATTCCCTTCGGCGCACGGTGTCCGGTGATCTGGAGGGCATGTTCGATGCTCCGTCCACCGTAGCCTTCGACGCGGACGCCCCAATGATGGTGATGGATACCTCCGCCCTCATCGGAGCGTCAGAGCAGGCCCTTTCGCTAGCCGCCGCTTGCGGCGCCACCTGGCTCGAGGCGGCAATCACCAATCCCGACGGCGGCAAGCGCCTTGTCGTGTACGACGAAGGTTGGCGGATGCTCGCCGATCCCTACATGTTGGCGAAGATGAGCGAGCAATGGCGCCTTGCCAGAACATACGGCATTGCCAACCTGCTGATAATGCACAAGGTTGCTGACCTCAACGAGATCGGCGACAGTACCAGCGGACACCGGCAGAAAGCCCTGGGCCTCCTCACGGAAGCAGATACCAGGATCATTTACCGCCAGAAGCACGATGCCATGCGACTGACAAAGGAAGCCTTGGGCCTCACCGAAGCTGAGTGCGAGCACGTTGAGAACCTTCCGAAGGGCGTCGGTCTCTGGAAAGTCGGGAACCGCTCCTTCATCGTTGCCAACCGGGTGACAACCGACGAGTTGGCCGTGTTCGGGACAGACGAAAGGATGCTGTGAGACGGCCAGCGAGCTCCCGTGCTGCCGGCGACAATCCGCTCGTCACCGCTGCTCTCGTTGGAGCGGCAGCTTACGTATGTCTCTGCGCGCTGGTGCAGGCCGCGGCGCAGCTCGCGACCTCTTGGCACTGCGGCTCCTTGCCGCCGTCGCCCTTCAACCCGGGTGCCGTCGTCGGACTTTTGGCCAACAGGATGGACTGGATAGTCATCCGCCGTGGGGACTGCGCAATCGGCACGGACAGCGTTTGGTGGATCCTGGCTCCGGCGCTGCTGCTGGTCGGAGCGCTCGCCGTGGCTGCGCTGACGGCGTGGAGGCGGTGGAAGCAATCGGGGGCGTGGCTCCGGCAGGACATCCTGAACCGCGACGGAGTTGCCCGTCGCGCCGAAATCGTCCACGACTTTGGGGCGAGGGCGGTGCAGAAGCGGGGGAAGTTCACGCGCCCGGGAGTGGTGAAGCCTTCGGTCCAGGACCTGTCCTGGACCCTGGGCCGTTCCCGCGGCGTCACGGTCCACGTCTCCACTGAAGAATCGATGGTGATCCAAGGTGCTCCCCGGTCCGGCAAGGGCCTCTACGTGGTCATCAATGCGATCCTCGATGCGCCGGGTGCCGTCGTAACGACGTCTACCCGGGCAGACAACCTTGTAGTGACCATGAAGGCAAGGGCTTCTGACGGGCGCCCGGTGACAGTGTTTGATCCCCAGGGCATGTCAGGTCTGCCGTCGTCCCTCCGCTGGTCACCGGTGCGGGGATGTGAAGACCCGGATGTTGCCACCCGGCGAGCGCTGGTCATTACCGCGGACACGGAGATGAAGGGCGAAAACGCTGCGTGGCAGAAGCGCTCGCTGATCGTCCTCCAATGCCTGCTCCATGCTGCTGCTCTGTCCGGCGAGGGAGTGGCTGCGTTCCGACGCTGGTCCTCCAGCCCTGTGCTTGCCCGGGAAGCGCTGGAAGTGCTGGGCAGGCCTGGCGCAGCGCTTGGTTGGCAGTCAGACCTCATGGGAATCCTGGAAGACGACCCGCGGAATACCTCGAACTCCTGGATCGGTGTCTCGGCAGCGGTTGCCCCGCTGTCTTCACCGAAGGTTTTGGCTGCACTGAACCCGCAGGACGAGTCCGAGGAGTTTGATCCGAAGGCGTTCATTCGGGAACGGGGCACGCTCTATTTGATTGGCACTCGCGCAGGTGCGGCTGCTGCCGGTCCATACCTTTCCGCGCTGATCGACGACATCGACAGCGCGGCACGTGAAATGGCTTTCGTCTCGCCAGGTGGCCGGCTCGAGCCGCCGCTTTCCCTCATACTCGACGAGATCGCGAATTTGGCACCGTGGCCCGGGCTGCCGGTGGCGCTGGCTGATGGCGGGGGCATCGGCATTTCCACGCTCGTCGTTCTGCAATCCCTCTCCCAGGCCCGTTCGGGTTGGTCCATCGATGAGGCATCAACAATTTGGGACTCCGCCATCATCAAGGTGATTTTCGGAGGCGGATCTGACGAACACGACCTCCGATCGCTCGCCGGTCTGCTCGGCGAGCGCAGCCTGACGCTCACCACGCGTTCCTGGTCATCGCAGGGGCGGCAGGACGGTGAACAGCTTCGCGACCGTCCAGTGATTGCCCTGGACGAGATCCGACGCCTCCCTGCTGGCACCGCACTCATGCTGGGTCGGCGCACGCGGCCCATTCTGTTGGATCTCCTGGAATGGCACAAGCGCAAGGACGCGGGGGAACTGCGCCGCCTTAAGGCTGAGATGGAGCGCCTGTTGGCCGACGGGCACAGGCAGCGTCAACAGAAGACCGAAGGGACCCCTGATGCATAGCCCTGACAACGTCGACGAGTTTGATGTTCCCTCCTCGGGTTCCTTTGGGGACGACGAGATCACTGCACAACTCTTCAGGTCGGCATTTGCCGCGCCGGCTGGCCCCAAATCCGTGACCCGCCGCTGGCGGGAGATGACGATCGAGCAATCACAGGAGGCATGGCGATCGCTATTTGCCTGGGTGCGGTGGCTCGTTGCCACGTATCAACTGACGACGTCGGTCGTCCCGGACTGCTGGTGGCGTCACCCTGAGATTGTGGCCGAGTTGTACGCGCTGCACCGCGCGGAGCTGGCCTCCTACACGACGGACGATCCGGGCTTCGGGCCGCTCGCCTTTCACGAAAGGCTCCCACACGCCGTCGAACGTCTGAGGACGCACACCAGGGCGGCCGGATGTGTCGGACTGCAGGCACACAAGGAGCCCGCACCGCGCATGCTTGCGAACGACGATCCGGCCTTCCTCGACTGGTGCAAGGCGTCCCACCAATTGGTACCCGAATTCTGAGTCATGTCGCTCGGATGATTCGGTGACCATGAACCGGTATCTGCGCAGCTTAGCTGCGGTCCAAGAAGCAGAAGGGTGGCTGTCGTGGCCGCTGCACCCGAAGTTCCGTCAAGCCCCTCCGCTGGCCTGAACTCCGCGTTGGGGACTCGGCGAATGGCGCCTGAGGAACGCGTCGCTGCATTGATGGACGGGCTGCACTCGATTCTTGAAAAGGCTGTCGAGTCGCCGTCCCATTGGCAGGTTCTCCTTGACGCTTCCGCCAGCCTGTGGCGCTATTCCGGCGGGAATGTTGCCCTGCTGATGATGCAGATGGCACAGCGCGGTACCGACGAGCCCACGCTCGTGGCCGGCTACAAGGAATGGGAGCGGCACGGGCGGACTGTTCTTCGTGGTGAGCATGCTTTGTGGGTGATTGCGCCGAGGACGGCCCGCGTTCAACAGGTGCTCTTGCCTGACGGCACGCGTCACCGCATCCCTGTTGGCGACAAGGCTCCCACGGGCGCCGTTGACGAGGGGAAGAAGACGCTCATCACAGGCTGGCGGGGCCAGGCGGTCTTCGACGTCTCCCAGACCGAGGGTACCCCGCTGCTGGTTCCTCGAGCAGCTGCACTCACCTCGGTCGAGGTGCCGCGGCTGTGGGAGTCACTGGCTGCAGTTGCCCGCGCACATGGCTTCTCAGTGCATGTCGCGGATTCACAGTTTGGGCTTACAAGCGGCTTCACGGACTTTGCCCAGCATCGCGTTCAGGTGGGTGGCTGGCTGAACTCAGAGGAACGCGCAGCGGTGCTCGCGCATGAGCTCGGGCACGTTCTGCTGCACGGACCAGACGACAAGGCGGGCAAGCTGTATGGGAGCAGCGTGGACCACCGCGGGTTGGCCGAAGTCGAGGCCGAGTCAGTGGCCTACACGGTGCTCAAGGCGCATGGGATTGATCGAGGTCCTCAATCAGCAAGCTATCTGTCCGGCTGGGCTGATGCAGTTATCGAAGCGGAGCAGTCAGCCGCCGGAGCTACCTCCCGCAAGCCACCGGCCTCACGCGTGGATATTGCCAAGTCAGTGCTCGGCCGGGTGACGGCCGCAAGCAAGGAAATTCTTGAAGTGACCGATCCGCCAGGACTGGGCGGGAAGGTTCCAGCTGCTGAAGTGTCCCTGCGAGTTGAAGGCCAGGAAACATATGCGGGCGTGAAGCCGGCAGAGGGACCGTCGCGTGGTCTGGAATTTTCTGGGCCGTGAGGCCAGCCGATAAAGCGTTGGATGGGAAAGCCCCGTCCGCGAAGGAAGGACGCACGATATGAGCACCAAGATACCGATTAACATTGCCGGCAACCTCGTGGCAGATCCGGATCTGACCTACGGTGAGTCAGGGGTAGCACACGCGAAGCTCCGCGTTGCGGTGAACCAGCGGGTCCAGGGTCCAGACGGATCTTGGCATGACGGGGAACCTGTTTTTCACAACGTCTCCGCGTTCCGGGCGCTCGCCGAGAACGTCTCCAATTCGCTGAAGAAGGGCGACCCCGTGACCGTTTCGGGCGAGCTCGAATTTCGTTCCTTTGAAAAGGATGGGGAGCGGCGTGAGGCCCGTCGGATAGTCGCCGAGACCATTGGTCCGGACCTTCGTTTCGGTACCGCTGCATACCAGCGTTCTGCGCGTGCCGCTGGGCCGGGGGCTTCAGTAGAGGCAGGCCTGCAGGCGGCGCCCGAGCCTGCGTACAACATCGCAACCAAGGGGCCGGTGTCGGTGTCCCCTTTCGGCGAGCCGGCGCGGAATGAGGTTAGTCTCTGACTCTGCGCCGTTGGGTGAGCCTCCTGGGCGTGCCCGCTAGTGAGACATGGCAATGGCCTGGTCCTTCCGCGGAGGACCGGGCCTTTGTCTTGCTTTCTCCTTGACGGACCGCGGTGCCCGCTATAGCCGGGAACTGCCCTTCCACTCGTCCGGTTCCACCCGGTTGATGCTCGAAGAGTGAGCCCATCCCATGTGGTACTTGCCGGAGGAATCCAGCCACTCGATAAGACCGTACTTATGGGTCCAGCCAACGGCCTTGCCATAGATTCCGCCGACGTACACCAACGGTCGGGCGTACTTCGGGAAGTCCCGAATAGGCGCCGGATCATCCATCGGACGACTGGACTCAGCGTCCATCCGGGCCATCATGCGCTCGAGGTCTTCTGGCGAGCCGGACTTGATCACGCAAACAACTATAGAACATATATTCGAATAAGGGTTTGGGACCAAGTCAGCGGCAGGGGCTTCAGGTATTCCGCGCCCTCACAACGGATGGCGTTACAGGAGCCGCCCCGCGCCCTTCGGCAGGAGCCCAGGCCAAACAATCGACCGCCTGAATGAAGTACGTGTCCGGCCATGGCGCGCCAGGCATAACCTGGGCTGGGTCCGGGGAGATGAGCAGGACCGATCCGGGCCAGATCGGTTCCGGAAGCGACTCCAGCCAGGCCCGCTGAGTGTGGTTGAAGCGATTCCATCTGATCGTGACCCAGGAGCCGGTGGGCTGCACTTCGTCAACGCTAACCAGCGTCACCTCCGCCGTTGTGCCGCCAAGCCCTTTGGCATTGATGAAGGATCTCCACTGTTCCGTCGCCTGTTCCTGCCAGGCCCGACGTTGTCCAGTCCGTCGCCACCATTGCCATCCAGTAAGTAGTGCAGCAGCGAACAGCGTGGCGCAGCCCACTAACTTTGCGGAGAAGGGAACGCTGGCGGAGAGAAGGAGAACCAGAGAGAGGGCAGCCGCGGATAGAACAACCGCGCTGGCCAGTACCAACCCGGCTGTCGCAACTCTCGGTTTCACCGCTGGGTTCACGACCAATGTTTTGCCTCTACATCAGCTTAGATCTGCCAGCCTGAACTCGTAAGGACGACTTGCTGGGATCGATGCATATCGGGTGGACTCATCTCTGGATGAGGGGCAGCCTGACAGCTTCTGGCGCTCTCAATTGCTTCCTGGAGTCTTTCCCGCTGGCCCAGCTGTTCCCACTCGTAGTCCGCCGGGGGAGTCCCCAATGGCAGGTGGGAATCGTAGATTCCCCATCTGTCCCTGAACAGGGCAACGTCGCGAATCAGTCCGCCCAAGGATTCTGTCGCACCCACGGCGGCAGTCAGCTCGTCCTTCCACGGAGCATCCTGCGTCAGGGCAGCCCAGGTGACGGATTCCATCCTTTGCCGGACGCGTTCGCGGACTTGGACGATCATGTCTGCCAACTCGGGTCCCAGCACAGGGAACGATTCGCGCAAAGGGTCTATCGCCGTCGTCGGTGTTCCTTTTGCATAGCGACGAAGCCGCGCGCTGAAGAGGGCCACCGGGTCGTGCACTGAATGGCTGTCCTGCACGGTTCGCTCCATGACGCGCTCTGCCCCGTGACGGCCCCATGCTGTGGCCTTGCGCCAGGCCGCAACTGCTGCGCCCCACGACGGTGACGCGCTTAGCCCGGGGACTGCAACCGGGTCAACTTTTCCCAGACAGCGTCTGAGGTCCTCGGCAGCAGCAATTTGCGCCAGATAGTCGTACTCGGCGTACAGCCGTTCAAGGCTGTCCGCCTTCCTCCTCTCGGCCTCGCGGACCTCGTGTGCAGTCCGCTCGGCACCCTCTGCGGCCAATATCTCACCGAGAATGCCGCGCCACGACAGGTGCAGCGAGGGGTCGACGGCTTGGTGTTCTGAGTCGTCGCCCTCGCTGACATATGCTGCGTTCCCGGACCGGCCGCGCGTCATACTCACGTAGAGCAGCTCGCGGGTCAACCGTCCTTGGGTGACCACTGTGTGCCCAGTATCGACCGTAAGGCCTTGGGACCGGTGGGCGGTAGTCGCGTAGCCGAGCTCAACGGACGTCTCAAGATAGGCCCTGGGGAGTACGACGCTCGCCCCAATCTCCCGCCGCACTGCGAGAACTGAGCCGTCGTGCCTGTTGACCGCTCTGACGTCGAACAGCGTTCCGTTTCGGACAAATTCGCCTTCGCTGTCAATGAGCCGGCGATTGTTGCCGCGGGCGATGATGGTGTCACCGGAACCGGCCTGCAAGCCGTCGGCGAGTTGAGCTGCCAGCTCTGCATTCACAACTCCCTGGGCCACCAGGTCTGCTCGGGCCCGCTCGTTCAGCATGCTGACCGTCTCGTTGTCTGCGGCAATCAGGATGGAAGACTTACCGGCGCGCCTGTCGGCCCGCCACGCAAGATACGCCTCGTCCAGCATGCTTAGGTAGGAGCCGTGGCGGATCCGCCGATGCTGCTCGTAGTCCTCGATCGCCGAGTAGTCTCCTGCCCGCAGCTTGAGGGACGAGGCGCGCTCCCACTCATCGTGGAATCGCCAAATAGTGCTGAGGCGGGTGGTGAGTCCTTGGCGGTCCAGCCAGCCGAGGACGCCGCCGGCGTCGATTGCGTCCAACTGGCCTGGGTCTCCTACCAGGAGAATTTTCGCGCCGGGTTCCTTTGCTTGTTGCACAAGTGCAGCAAGCTGAAAGGTGGACACCATGGACGCTTCGTCAATGATGATGAGCTGATTCGGGTGGAAGCACCAGCGCTGTTGGGTTGCGGCTAGCCGGGCAGCCTCCTGTGCGAATGTAACGCTGCGGCGATCGCTGCAATTGGATGCCCCCAGGAGTTCCTGAATGTGGAAGAAACGCTCACCCCTCGTAGCTGCACTCTGACCCATTGACTCGGACAGCCACTTGGCGACGTTCTCGGTGGTTATGCGCAGTTCGTGGCCCAGCACCGCTGCGCTCGCCGCAGCTGGAGCGAGCCCAATGACGCTCCCAGCTCCGTGCTCTGCTTCCCAAACAGCCTTCACGGCGCCCAGCGTCGTGGTCTTCCCCGTTCCGGCGGGGCCGACGATGGCGTCCAGCCGGTTTCCGCTGAGGACGACGTCGGCAACGGCCGCGCGCTGATCGGTATGCAGCCTCGGCACCTGCTGTCGCCGGCCGCTGTCCAGCGAATCCATGATGACTTCTGGGCGGACAGTCGGTCCGCTGTCGTTCTTCCTTGCTGTCATGACGGCGTCCTCGCAGGCGAGTGTTGAAGCATCGGTGTAGAGGCGTGACCCCTGGAAGTCGAATACGGTTCGTTGGTTGAGCTGCAGCTCCGGGCCGGTGTTCGATGGAAGGGAATAGCGGTATCCGTTCAACGGCACTGATTGTTGTTCGGCAGCGGTGGCGACTGCATCTATCAGGGCAGCCCGGTCTGATGAGGTGCTGCAGCGGATTTGGGCGCAGACTCTCTCCGCTTCTGCAAGTAGGTTCCAGCGGTTCCAGGTTGAGCGTTTTCCGGCAACCCGTTCCCTGGCGATCGTCGCGACAGCGGAGGTCCAGTCGGGAGTGAAGTCCAGGAAGGTAAAAGGGGCGACGCGGGAGCGGTTGATGGTGTGGGCGAGGACGTCAGATGGCTGAAAACCTTTGGCAATTGCTCGAGCCTGCCATTGCTCAGAGAGCTGGTGCAGTGGTGTGGGACTCTCGGGCTTCGGGCCGCGAGTAGAAAGGGTTGCCTGCTGGCGGAGTTTGATGGTGGTCGTAGCCGATGGAGCCCGGTCGTGATCCTTGGTCCACGCTGCCACAAGACGATCAGTTTCCAAGTCGATGAGGCGGGAGCGATTGGAGAATTCGCGGATGAGTTCTTCATCGATCCCGGTGAGCTGTTGGCTGGGGTTGTGCGTTGTGGTGAGGGGAGCGCGGATCTCGGGTTCGCACCCAAGGTCCCGTTGGAGGGCGTCGAACAGCAGGCCGTTGTAGTGTTCGCTCGCCGCGACCGCTGCTTTGTACAGAGCCCGGGAGTCGAGGGTGACCCAGGCTCCGTCGGTGACACGTTGTGTGCGGTTGGCGATTACCAGGTGGGTGTGGAGCTGCGGATCCCCGGTTCGTGACTCCCAATGGTCGAACGCGGCGGCAACAGCTCCTTGCGTGCCGATATGGGCGACTCCGTTACGGCCGGCCCTTGTGTGGATGACGTTCTTTTCCAGCCACGCAAGGGTCGCCTCGACCGCTTCGTGGTGGGTTCGCAGGATCTGCTGCTGCTTGCTGAGCGGGCTCAGCGCCCAGAGTACGGACACCGACTTTGGCACGCTGAACGTCAGGTCGAAGCCAACGACCGCATGCCGTTGAGCTGACTGGCCGGCCCTGTTCTCGACGGCGGCAGATTGGGTGTGAGGCCTGCCCAGGGGAGTGCCGGTCTGCGGATGCACCGCCATGTCAAATACCGCTCTTGCGTCGGTTTCCGTGACGGCGTCACCCAGCGTCTTACTGATGCCGTTTAGTCCGCCGCCAATCCAACGCCCCTGGGGTGTGCCCGCCTTCATGTAGTACGTGGTGGGGTCCCGGGGAGAACCGGAAAAGTCATCCATCATCGTCGTCTTGAACAGGTAGCGCAGACCCGACCGGGCAGACAGACGTGCGATAGACATGGTCACAGTCGAGGTGCCCCTGCCTGCTGTTTGCTTGGATCCCAACCCCGCCGGCGGAGGATGTCCAAGGTTCGGACGTCAAGAGCCACTCCCTTGGCACGGGAGATTGAGACAAGCAAGGCCGCGGTGTGGGCCAGGTCCTGCACATTAGTCCGTTGAGCTCGTTTAAGGCGCGCGACCTCCGACTGGAGGAGGTTGATGCTCAACCGCTGTTCCGAACTCTCGGCTTCGAGCCGGTCGATCTCTGCGGCTTGAGAGCGGAGCTTGGACTGAACCACTTGGCGTTGGCGCTCGCAGGATATCCTCTCGGACTCCAGTCGACGCTTCGTAGCCTGCAACTGCGCTTTGAGGTGCGGCGAGCTCAAAGTTGTTGCCGGCACTGTAGAAGGTCGAATTGTGGCTCGGTGGCGACGACTCCGGTGCCTGTTCGCGCAACGTTGGGAGCAGAACCGGTGGCTCCTCCGCGTCGCTTTGAAAGTGGTACGGCACTCTTCGCAATTCTTCTGGTTCACGTTGATTCATCAGCGAGGCTCAGCGGGGCGACATGACTGGCCGTGACAGCATCTAACGCTGGACGCCTTGGATGCCAGAGGTGTGAAGACTGGATCCTATCGACGTAGGTAGGCCGCCGAGCGGCTCTCGAGTAAGAGCTCGGCGCGTTCGACTACCAACAGGTGGTGCGCGTTGAGGCGCTCGCGGGCCAGGGGGCTCGCCATTTCGCAATCCCGAATTTCAACGAGGCGCCTGTGAAGCTGGGTTTCAGGGTGTCGGCTGAAGAATCCAAGCACAACTACGCGGCGGTCCTGCAGGACCAGCTCCCGCTGACAGTTCGTCACATCAATCCAAATTGGCTTGATCTCGATGAGAAGCAGCCTCGCCCGCAGCGCGAAGATGCCCTGCCGGAGGCGTCCCGCGTAACGGGGGAGAAGTAGTCCGAGACTGACCAGGAGCACAGCAGCCGTCTCTCCAATCCAGTAGAAGCTTGTCAGTGCGTCAGCTGTCGGACTCTCGGCGCCTTCAGCTGCAATCACAGCGCCATAGATCAGCCGGTCCAGCAGGACAAGTGCGAAGAGGACGCATCCCCCTGCGATGAGGGAAAAAGCCGACCGGAAGGCCGGTGCGTGCATGTGCGGGACGTTGCTGCGGCAGACACGGGCTATGTCGAGGCAGACCCACATGATGAAAGCGGAGCCTGTCCAGAGGAAGACTGCCATCCCGGGCTGCTCAGCGTAGGTCAGCGGCAAGTTGGGATCCGTGCCATCGACGCGGCTGGCGAGAAACCCGGCCGTCACTGTGGTGCACACGGCGCCAGCAGCGAATCTGCCCAAGACGAGCTGCCGCCGTCGTACTTCTGTATCTGTAACCGCTGCCAGCAGAATCGCCGTGCGAAACTGCCAGAACCCCAGGAGCAAGGACAAGAGGGTAACCAGCCCGACGCGGTTGTGTCCGCCAATTAATGGATCGACGGTGTAGTAGACCGCTGGGACATAAAGGGTACAGGCGATCGCAGCGAGGATAGTGGCGCGGAAGACGCTTCCACGGTGAGCATCGAGCGCTGTTGGAAGCCTGAGAACGGTCAGGACCCAGAGTGCGGCGGCAGGGACCGCTTCCATCAGCCGAATACTTGTCGAAATGCCAAGGGCTCGTGCATGGCATCGACGTCGCTGTTGATGATCCGAGTAGCGAGTTGGTCGGCCAAGACTTCAGCCATGAGTTCTGCGCCGTCTGTGTAGCTGCTGCGTCCGAGCACGCGAAGTACGTCCTGGCTCAGGTCAGGCAGGAAGGTCGCGGCAAGGTCTGCGCTACTTTCTTCGAGGTCATGACAGAGAATCATGTGGCTGAACTCGTGAAGGACGATCTGCTGCCGGTGCCAGGCTGACTTCACGGGGGCATGCAACACGATGTCCCGGTCCGCGCAGACAAGCCACACGCCGCAAAGTTCCGATCCGGATAGGCCAGGCAGTTCATCGACAATGATGGGACGGCTTCGTTGCCGTTCCAGTTTGTCCTGGATGAGCTGGAGCGTTGGCGCTTTGGGCAACCCAAAGCCTTGCTCGGCCTTGCGGGCTAATTTTCGAGCTTCACGATAGTTCATTGCTTTGGAAGGTTGACGGGCCAGGGACCTTGACGGGGCCGATTTGATCCAGAGAGTAGCCGCCCGGGTACAAAGACGAGCCGGCCTTGCCTGGCGTGAAATGGGGCTTCCGGTTCATATGCCGACGCCTGCGGAGGCCGTTGCGGACTGTCAGAATAATTCCCAGGGTGGCTCGGGAGCCTCGGCCGCTGCGGGGGAGCCCGAGGGCGCCAACGAGTCGGTCATCAGCGAGCATTACACTGATCATTCTTGCAGCGAAGGGTCGTAGAGGAAGCGGCAGACGGCTCTGAAAGACCTGAACTGTCGCGTCCATCAGCTTTTGGCCTTCAATCGATGCAGAGACATGGGTTGCCTCGTATTGGTCGAAGAAGCGCTCCGCTTCGGCATAGGTGTCAGGCATTCCATTTATGTTCATCCGGGCCCCCAGCTCAGCGAAGAAGCGCGATGCAGCGGCCAGCTCTGCTCCTGTGGGCTGGCGCCACGCATGGTGCTGGACCCACCGGATCGGGACAACCAGCAGGGTGAGGAGGACGTAGAGGTAATCGTCAGGGCTACCGGGGACGTTGCGGTGAGCGCGATTGAGTAGGGCGACCATGCTCTGTCCACGGTCGCTGTCGAGGCCGCTTGCGATGAGCTCGTAGATGACGATTGCAGTGTCGTAGGAGCGCTTCATGGGACGCTCTTGGATTTCGCCGTTCCGGTAGAGAGTGGCTGCGATGCTTGGGATGGCAAAATTCCGGTAGTACGAGAGGAAGAAGCCGAGCTCCATATCTGCTGCCAGGTCGTAAAGGACCATCGTGCGGAAGGTGGCTTCCCAGTCGTTCGGGGAAGGGCTCTCCTGGCGACGGAGGCTGGCCGCGAGGGTGGGATGAAGGTTCACCGTAGCCCCCGCTCTTAGTACCTGCTTTTGCACGCTCGAACTGTGGGCTGCGAAGGCTCCCCAGCTCGGCTAACTTGCTTACATCCTAGAACTGTTGTCCTCAGCTGGCTAGGTGAATGTAGACGGGTCTACGCAGGTTTCTTTGCGCGGTTGTTGGCCAGTTCTCGCTGCAAGCCCTTTTCCCCCTGGCGCATCATCAGGGCATGTGCTGCGACGAAGGCCGGAGCGGCAATTGGTGTCAGTACGTTCATCCAGCGCCGGGTAGGCCGCACGCGCCACTCTATGTCCATACGGGTCGTCTTGCCCTGTTCTTGGGGGACAAGGGTTACTCGGCCCGTGCCCTGCAAGTGACCGCCGGCGTCGAACTCTATCTCACGAGGCGCGGAGACCTTTGTAGGGTGGATGGTGATGGTGAGCGTGTAACCCAGGAACGCCTTGAAGTTCAGGTGGGCCGTGGTGGCCTTCAGGATTTCCTCCGGGGCTCCGCTCGCGGCTTCGGTTCGCTCCAATGGCGCAGCGAAGGTGCAATGCGGCCACCACTGGGGCCAACTCATATCGACGTCTGCAATCACCGCCCACACCTTCTCGGGCGAGGCGGGAAGCTGCCATGTAGAACGGAGATCGAAGAGGCGCGGCTTCATACAGTTATCTTGGCATTCCTGTGATGATTTGAGGTTCTATCTTGCTCATCTTGCTCATCCGCAGGGACAGTTGGGAGTCGGAGGCAACCTGTTGGAGCATCAGGGATGCTTCAAGGGCATGCTCCATAGCGCTACCTGGAGGCAAACTTATCTCCTCCGGTCATGCCGGATCAGATAGGTTGCGAAAGCCGGAGAGGCAGTAGGCCAAGTACGTGGTGACGGCTTGGTAGAGCGCCGGGTGGGCTCGGGTCCTTGGCCGACGTGGGGACGGTATCAAGCGGCCTTGAGGGGGACGGGGACGAGTTCCTGGAGTTCTTCGAGGGTGCAGCCGAAGGTCTCCCGGACGGTGACACCGTGGGGGCCGGTGAGAAAGACGGCTTTGTCGGTGTAGACGCGGGTGACGCAGCCGACGCCGGTGACCGGGTAGGTGCAGGCCTCGACGATTTTGGAGGCGCCATCGCGGGTGAGGAGGGTCATCATGACGAAGACGTCCTTCGCGCCGGTGGCCAGGTCCATGGCGCCGCCGACGGCGGGGATTGCCCCGGGCGCCCCGGTGTGCCAGTTGGCGAGGTCACCGGTGGCCGAGACCTGGAAGGCGCCCAGGACGCAGATGTCCAGGTGCCCGCCGCGCATGATCGCGAAGGAATCGGCGTGGTGGAAGTACGATGCGCCGGGCAGTTCGGTGACCGGGATCTTGCCCGCGTTGATGAGGTCCTCATCAATCTCCCCGCCCGTGGCTTCGGGTCCCATGCCGAGCATTCCGTTCTCGGTGTGGAGGGTGATGTTCTGTTCCTCGGTGAGGTAGTTGGACACCAGGGTGGGCTGGCCGATCCCGAGGTTCACGAACGAGCCCGGGGCGATGTCGCGGGCCACGAGCCGGGCCAGGTCATCACGGCCCAGGGGCGTCTCGGAGGTCTTGATGCTGGTTTCGGTGAGGCTCATCTCAGGCCACCTTTTCTGCTGCGCTGCCGCTGCGGGCAACTCTTACCACGGTGTTGACGTAAATGCCGGGGGTGACCACGTTTTCCGGGTCCAGCCCGCCGGTGGGGACAATCTCGGAGACCTGGACGATGGTGTGCTTCGCCGCCGCGGCCATGATGGGACCGAAGTTCCGGGCCGTCTTCCGGTACACCAGGTTGCCCTTCCCGTCCGCCTTCAGGGCCTTGATCAGGGCCACATCGGCGTGGATAGGGGTCTCGAAGACCTGCCCACGGCCGTCGATGATGCGGGTTTCCTTACCCTCGGCCAGCATGGTTCCGTATCCGGTGGGCGTGAAGAACCCGCCGATCCCGGCCCCGGCGGCACGGATGCGTTCGGCCAGGTTGCCCTGCGGCACCAACTCCAGCTCAATCTCCCCGGCCTTGTACTTGGCATCGAAGTGCCACGAATCAGACTGCCGCGGGAAGGAGCAGATCATCTTCCGCACCCGGCCTTCCTTGATGAGCAGGGCCAGGCCCTGGTCGCCCTGGCCGGCGTTGTTGTTCACCACGGTCAGGTCCGTGGCCCCGCACTCCAGCAGCGCATCGATCAGTTCGAACGGCTGCCCGGCGTTGCCGAACCCGCCGATCATCACGGTGGAACCGTCCTTGATCCCGGCCACGGCCTCCTGGACCGAATCAACAAAAGTCAGCATTACTGGTCCTTTCCAGCGGTGACGTTCTCGAGTACCACGGCCAGGCCCTGGCCCACGCCAATGCAGATCGCGGCGACGCCCCAGCGCTGCCCGGAGGCCTGCAGGGACCGGGCCAGGGTGCCCAGGATCCGGGTGCCGGAAGCACCCAGCGGGTGGCCCATGGCGATCGCCCCACCGTGCTGGTTCACGATTCCGGGGTCAATCCCCCAGGCGTTGATGCAGGCCAGGGACTGCGCAGCAAAGGCTTCGTTAAGTTCGACGGCGCCCACCTGGTCCCAGCCGATCCCCGCCTTGGCGAGGGCCTTGTTCGCCGCCTCCACCGGGGCGTAGCCGAAATACTGCGGATCGTTCGCGTGCGCGCCGCGCCCGGCGATCCGGGCCAGCGGGTCCAGCCCCAGCAGCCCGGCGGCCGCCTCGGACCCGATCCAGGCCGCGGAGGCGCCGTCGGACAGCGGGGATGCGTTGCCCGCGGTGACCGTGCCGTCCTCGGTCCGGAAGACGGTCTTCAGCCCGGCAAGTTTCTCGGCCGACGAACCCGCACGGATGCCCTCATCCCGCACCAGGTCCGTCCCGGGCACCGGGGCGACCAGGTTGTCATAAAACCCCTCATCCCACGCCGCGGCGGAGAGATTGTGCGAGGCAGCGGCGAACTCGTCCTGCGCCTCGCGGGTCACCCCGTACTTCTCGCGCAGCCGCTCGGTGGCCTCACCCAGGGAGATGGTCCACTCCTTCGGCATGGCCTTGTTCACCAGCCGCCACCCCAGGGTGGTGGAGGCCAGGGTCATGTCCCCGGCCGGGTAGGGCTTCTCCGTCTTCGGCAGCACCCACGGGGCACGGGACATCGACTCCGCCCCGCCCACGAGCATGAGATCGGCGTCGCCGGCGTTGACCTGCCGGGACGCGATGATCGCCGCGTCCAGCGACGACCCACACAGCCGGTTCACTGTAGTCCCCGGGATCGAGACCGGCAGCCCGGCCAGCAGGGTCCCCATCCGGGCGATGTTGCGGTTCTCCTCACCGGCACCGTTGGCGTTCCCGAACACCACCTCATCAATCCGCTCAACATCAAGCCCGGGAGCCCGCTGCACAGACTCCCTGATCACATGCGCGGCAAGGTCATCCGGCCGCACCCCGGCAAGACCGGAACCGAACTTGCCAAACGGGGTACGCACAGCGTCGTACACAAAAGCCTGGTTCATAGGGTTTTATCCATTTCAGTCTGTTTCTGTCATTCGGGGCTGCGCGGTTTAAGGCAACAGTCGGCACCGCGGTGCCTGCTACAAAATTGGCCGTGTCCAATGCAGTCAACGCATGCACCATTTAGCGGGACTGCCCCGGCATGTGGCTGGGTTGCGCGAGGCGCGTGTTAGACAGGATTTGTTCCGACCGTGAGTCCACCGCATACGTAGAGGGTTTGCCCCGTGATGAATCCGGACCGCTCGTCCAGGAAGAACCCTGCAGCGTTGGCAATGTCTTCCGGCTGGCCGAGCCTTCCCACAGGAACGGAGGAAATGATGGCTTTTGTCCGCGGTGAGTCTTCCGGGTTTGCTTTCATGAAGAGTTCCGTGGCGATGGGCCCGGGTCCGATGGCATTAACTGTGATTCCCTCCCGACCCAGTTCCAAGGCCCAGGTGCGGGTCAGTCCGATAAGGCCCGCTTTGGCGGCCGCATAAGCAGTGCGCAGTTCCTTACCAAGTGCTGCTCGCGATGACATATTGACGATCCGGCCGAACCCGGCCTGCGTCATGCCGTCAAGAACAGCCTGGGTGCACTGGACGGCGCAACGGAGGTTAAGCGCATGTGACTGATCGAGCTGGGTCAGGGACTGTTCGCGGAGCGGGGCGGGGAAAACTGCACCAACGTTGTTGACCAACCGTGTGATTGGACCCTCGGACAGGGCGGCTTCGAGGGCTTCCGCCGTGCTGTCGACGTCCGACAAATCGGCTGTGATTGAACGGCCGAGGTCCGCGGGTTGCTTGTCGATGACCACGACCTCCCACCCCTGCTCCAGCCCGCGCGAGGCGATGGCACGACCGATTCCAGAGGCACCCCCGGTAACGAGGAGACGTTCTACCATGACAATTTTCCTTCCTCCACGCACGTCGGCATGCACGGAACTCCGTTGCGGCGGTGCAACACGTTCTTTTCAGTATGCCCGGAAAGAAGGACAGATAACGTGTCCATCCGATACCAATACCGAGTAAACTGATCTGAATTTCAGAACAATGGAGCGGCTGCGTGAGGATGACGAAGTGGAAGTAAAGGATCTTGAGGCCTTTGCCGTCGTGGCCGAGGAACTGCATTTCGGCCGGGCGGCCGCGAGGCTGCATATGTCGCAACCGCCGCTAAGTGCACGCATCAAGCAACTTGAACAAAGTTTGGGCGTTCAGCTCTTCGAACGAAGCACCCGTACGGTTGCACTGACGGATGCAGGATCGAGGCTCCTGGTACCGGCGCGAAAGGTACTCAGTCAAGTGTCTGCGGTCCAGAACCTGGCCGAGTCAATTGCTGCGGGGGAACAGGGACGCGTCAGAATCGCTTTCGCCGGCGCCTCGAGTCAGCGCGCCCTACCGATTCTGACCCGAGCTGTGCGCGAGTCCCACCCGGGGATCGAGTTGCAGCTGGAGTCCCAGACCTACGTCTACACGGCATTGGACAAGCTTCTTGAGGGATCACTGGATCTCGCTTTCGCGCGACTTCCCACCCCCCAGAAGGAACTGGAGTCCCGCGTTGTCGAAGTCGAAAGAATTTTGTGCGCCCTGCCGGAAGGCCACCCTCGCGCGGCCCAGCCCAGTCTTTCCTTGGCGGACCTTCACGACGAAGAGTTTGTCAGCCTGCCCGCTGATACAGGTTCGATTCTCCAGGCCACCATGTATGCGTTATGCATTACTGCCGGATTCAGGCCGAAGATCGTCCAAGTGGCTCCTGACTCCTCTACTGCTCTTGCCCTCGTTGCCGCCGGCGCGGGCATCACCATCACACTCAGTTCGGTAACTCCGTCGCAATCCGTCGGAATCGTCTACCGGGAATTGGACGACATTCACCCCAGCCACATGTTTGCCACTTTGACGTGGCGAAAGGATGACACATCTCCTGCACTTGCTGCGGTGCTCCAAGTCTCGGAAGTCGCATTGCCCACCCCCGACCTTTCCGGCTTCGCTATCAGATGAGCGTGAATCGGTATTTCTGCCGGGCTGACTCTCAAACTATCTTTGGAGGCGCACCAGTTGCCCTCCAATCCTGCCCAAGCCAATTCAACGCAAGCCGGTCCAGCCTCTCCGCCCTTGGTCCAACGTAGCGGAGTTGCGGGCGGCAGTCGCACGGGCATCGACGAGATGCTGATTCTCTTGGGCGCAACAGATAGGTTCACAATGACGTCCCTTAGTGCTTCTGAACGAGAATCCGCTACTGCCCTCCGCACCATGCGTGCGATAGTCAAGGCCTGTCCTGAGCGGGGAGTCAAGTTCCACGCTTCGTATGCTGAGCCGCATGTTTCCGCGGACAAAGTGAAGATTCAGGTCGCCGCAGCCTCGGTTTGTGGAACTGACCGGGCCCTCTACGAGTACTCACCCATGGCGCAGGCGTTCAATCTCAAAATGCCGGTTGTTCTGGGCCATGAGTGCGCCGGCACCGTCATCGAAGTTGGTTCAGCTGTCGAGTCGCTCAAGGTGGGGGACCGGGTTGCCCTGGAATCCCATGTTGCCTGCTGGGATTGCTATCCCTGTCGAAACGGTGACGCCCACAATTGCCTGAACATGGAACTACTCGGGCTTCATCTCGATGGTGGTTTTGCCGAGCGGCTTGTTGCGCCGGCCACGGCATGTTTTAAATTGCCGGCGGACTTTCCGTTGGAACAGGGCGCCCTTCTCGAGCCGGCGGGGGTCGCCATGCACGCCATTCAACGGTCCAGGGTTGAGCTTTCCGGGGCTGACGTTGTGATAAGCGGTGGTGGTCCAGTCGGCCTGTTTATTGCTGCAATTGCCCGGGCCTTGGGTGCCAGCCGAGTGGTCGTCGTGGAACCCAATGCCTACCGGCAGGGTGTTATCGAAGCACTGGGAGCAATAGCGTTATCTCCCGACGATGATGTCATCAGTGTTTGCCGGGGGCTCTCGGGGGAGAAGTCCGGTTTTGATGTGGCCTTCGAAGCTTCTGGCGTGCCGGCCGCACTGCCGCCGCTGCTGGAAGCGGTCCGCCGGGAGGCGACGGTTGTGACCGTCGGAATCCCCGGTAAGCCAATCGAGATCGACGTCGCGGCGTACCTAATCAAGAAGGGTCTGACTCTCACGGGCAGCTTCGGGCGGTCCCTTTGGCAAACCTGGGATCGAATTGCTGCGCTCGTGGCGAATGACGAACTAGACCTCTCCAAATTCATTACCCACCGTCTTCCCCTGTCGGCTTTCGAGGAAGCCATCGAGCTTCTCTCCCAAGACGCCTGCAAGGTGCTGCTGGTTCCTGGCCTTCCCGACCGCCGCCAATAACGACGGGCTGACGGGCGCCGACGAGAGGTTCGCGAGGGCCGGCGTGGCATGGCCGCGCCCTTTGCATCCGATGTCCGTTTTGATTGTTGGCCGCATGGAGGGCGCCGTCGCGATCCGTCACGCAGGTCTTTATAGAACCGACGACGGCGCCACCCGAGGTCCCGACGTTCGTCGAGTGATCTTCGAGCGTGCCTGCTATTTAGCCCGAGCTGACCTTGGGGTCGGCTGCGCATGGTGAGCCCACGGGCCTAACTAGCAGGCGAGGATCTTTCTGCTTTGCCTATCAAAGGAAAGAGAATTGGTATTTCTCTTCGGAACAATCTCTCACTAACCTTTTTCAAGGCGGCACCAAACCCAGAGCCCCCTCAACGAAGAGAGGTCATGATGAAAACAAACACCACCCCGATAGATCTGAGCGTTGAAGCTCGGGTCTTCCGCAAAGTGACCCTGAAGGTCCTTCCAATCCTCATGCTTGGCATGTTCATTGCCTACATCGATCGAGCCAACCTTGGGGTGATCGCAGGGCCCCTGTCCAAAGATTTGGGCCTTACAGCAGCGACATTCGGCCTTGCCGCGGGTTTCTTCTACATCGGTTACTTGCTGTTCGAGATCCCCTCGAACATGTTCCTTGCGAAGGTAGGGGCGCGCATTTGGCTGGCCCGCATCATGATCACCTGGGGCCTGGTGACGATGGGTATGGCGTTCATGCAGGACGAAGTCAGCCTTCACATCATGCGGTTCCTTCTCGGACTTGCGGAAGCCGGCTACTCGCCGGGGACCGCGCTCTTCCTGGCGCTTTGGTGCCCAGCCCGGCTGCTGCCCAAGGCGATGTCCTGGCTGAACCTCGCTGTTCCGGTCGCCTTGGCGGTGGGCTCCGTCGTGACCTCGTCGATCATGCTCATGAACGGCGTAGCTGGCCTTGCCGGATGGCGTTGGGTATTCCTGATTGAAGGTGTTCCGGCAATTATCCTTGCAGTTGTCATCTTCTTTGCTCTGCCCTCCACCCCGGCGAAGGCGGCCTGGCTCGATGACGAGGAAAAGGCGTACCTGGCGGAGAATGTCACCCAGCGCTCGGGCTCCGGAGCACACGAACTGAAGCAGCTTCCCGCCGCGCTCCGCCGGCCGTCGCTGTGGGCTTTCGCCATCACCTACTTCTTTATCCTGATCGGCTTCTGGTCGATCACGTACTTCCTTCCGACGATCGTCAAAGAGCAGTTCCACTTGGACGTCGTCGGGTCCGGCTACGTCTCGGCGATCCCGTGGGCATTCTCCGCCATCGTCATGTTTGTCATCGTCCGCAGCATCTCCCGAACCGGCGAACGGCGCTGGCACCTCACCCTGCCCATGGTTGCCGCAGCACTCGGACTCCTCATTGGCGTGCTCTCCGGAAACCCGTTCCTGTCACTTATCGGTATCAGCATCGCCGCTGCGGGCTTCTTCGCGACTCTGTCCACCTTCCAGGCGACCGTTGCCCAGGTGTATGCCGGGGCCCTCGCCGCAGTGTCCATCGCGCTCGTCAACTCTGTCGGAAACGTCAGCGGCCTCGTAGGCCCTTACATTCAGGGTTGGCTCACTGACCTCACCGGCTCAAGCTCCGCCGGCCTTCTGGTGATGTCGGGCTTCTTCGGCCTCGCTGCAGTGTTCGTCTACATCCTCATCGGGTGGGCTGACCGGAAGACTGGCGGGCTCCGTGGGACTACCAGTCTCGAAACAGATGTTGCCGGGGCACACGCCCGGGGATGACCTCCACCAAAGCCACACCAAAGGATGAGCAAAATTTTGTTACTTCAACCAGCCACTCAAACAACACCCGCGGGTGAGCGTGCAGTTGCACCACGAATCGTCGAAGTACGGACCGTCCCGTACGCGATTCCTTACCGCAAGCCCCTGCGTTTTGCCAGCGGATCGATTGATGTAGCGGACAATGTGCTTGTGGAAGTGGTCACCAGCGATGGTGTGGTCGGGTTTGCCGAAGCCCCTCCGCGGCCTTACACCTATGGTGAGACGCAGGCATCGATTGTCGCCGTTATCGAGAAGATTTTCGCCCCTGCCATCATCGGGCTCTCCATCCTCGACCGCGAGGCGGTGCGGTCGCGCCTGGCTCGAACGGTAGGAAATCCCACTGCCAAAGCCGCCATCGACATGGCAATGTGGGACGCCTGGGGCAAGACGATCGGCACGTCGGTACATCGCCTTCTTGGAGGCTTCGCTGATGGCTTGCAGGTCAGCCACATGCTGGGGTTCGATGATCCGGACACAGTTGCCGCCGAGGCTGTCGAGCTAAGGGAGACGTTGGGCATTTCGAGTTTCAAGATCAAGGTCGGACGGCGCCCCGTCCACCTGGACGTGGAAGTGTGCAAGGCAGTCCGGGAAGCCCTTGGCCCTGACGCGGAACTGTACATCGATGGGAATCGGGGTTGGACGGCGGCGGAATCGGCCGGGGCACTTCGGGATCTCGAAGCTGTGGGACTAAGTCGCGTGGAAGAGCTCTGCCCCGCCGACGATGTGTTGAGCAGGCGCTGGCTTGTTTCCCAATGTCCTGTGCCGTTCGTCGCGGACGAAAGTGCGCCCACGCCGGCTGACGTTACCCGCGAAATCCTTGCAGGAGCAGCGACCGCTGTGAGCATCAAGACCGCCCGAACAGGGTTCTCAGGTTCGCTGCGCGTTTCCCACCTTGCCGAAGGGCTGGGCCTCGAAGCGGTCATCGGCAACCAGATCGATGCGCAAGTCGGAACCGTTTGTTCCCTCGTCTTCGGTGCGTCCCAGGAAATTACCTCGCGTTCGGCAGCTGAACTGTCCAACTACCTGGACATGGCCGATGATCTGCTGGATCAGCCGCTCATTGTTGAGAATGGATACATGCGCGTTCCTGAGGGCCCCGGCCTCGGCATCCAGCTCGACCCGGAGAAAGTGGCCCGCTATCGGGTCGACCTCTGACTCCGGTCACTCTTGTCCGCAATAACCAACCCATCACATCAAAGGAAAAGTCAATGGCATACCTCCGCCTCCACCACGTGAATGTCACTTCAGACAACATGTCGATCCTGACGGACTTTTACGGAAAGGCGCTGGGGCTGAACCAGCTCCCCTCGCCCAAGATGATCGCCACGTCCAAAAATGCAGACAACGACATCGACGGCGACGCCGAGTGGGATACAGCCGCCAAGTTCTACGAAGCCGGCGACCCCAACGAACTGCAGATCCACGCCACCCAGCGCCAGCCGTACCTCGCAGCCCAGGAGGGACACTCGGTCAACCCGCTCATCGGAGGACACTTTGCGTTCCGGACCGATGACATCGAGGCCATCAAGGCACGCCTCACCGAGAACAACATCCCGTTCGACGACTGGGGCGTCTGGTCCGTCGAAGGCTGGCACCAGATCTTCCTCACTGACCCCGCCGGCAACATGATCGAGATCCACCAGGTCATGACGGACGGCGAAGCCTAATCACCCGATGACCACTCATCAAGCTTCACGCCGTTCCCCGGCCGGGGAATTTCCCCGGTATTACCAGCTGTTTGATCGCCCCGACCGGCTGCGGGGAACGGCCTGGGGCCTGTGGGGCCCGGCCGACCAGCTGGGCACCCTGAACCACCTCACACCGGCCCGTGTCCTTGAAGCCCGTGAGAGTATTTTGACGGGCGAAGTCATACCGCTCAACCTGCCGTTGACGGAATTCGAGCCGCCCATCATTGCCCACCGCGGTTCGATTCAACACACTGTGTTCGGCCTCAACGATTTCCACCGCGACGACCGGATCGACAATCTGTTCCTTCAGGCGTCGACGCAAATTGACGGGTTGCGACACTTCGGGCATCCGGACCACGGCTTCTACAATGACGCGGATCCCAACGGGCTGGTGGCGGGAAAACCCGGCCTCGGAATACAGGCCGTGGCCGAACGGGGGATCGCCGGCCGTGGCCTGCTCATCGACGTCGGTGCCTACCGGGACGCGGTCGGCCGCCCGATCGACCAGGCCACCAACGAACAAATTCCGGTGGCTGATCTGGATTCAACGCTTGAATGGCAGGGGAGCACCATCCGGCCGGGCGACATCATCATGATCCGCACAGGATGGCTCAAACACATCCGGGCGGACGCCAACCGCTCGGACGGCGCCCTCCGCTCGCCGGGCCTAAGCCAAACCGAAGAATCGGCCGCGTGGCTTTGGGACCATCAAGTAGCGGTGGCGGCGTCCGACAACATCGCGCTCGAAGCCTGGCCGGCAACGGATTCCAAACTCACCGTCCAGGCGGAACTATCAGGTGCGATGCCTGCCTCCAGCCACACGGGGATGCTGCACCGTATCCTGATCCCGTTGCTTGGGCTGAGCATTGGCGAGCTTTGGGCGCTCGATGAGCTGGCAGCTGCCTGCGCCGCCCGACGCCGATATGACGTCTTCCTCACGGCCCAGCCGCTGAACCTGCTGGGCGGAGTTGGCAGCCCGGCCAACGCAATGGCGATCCTCTAAACATGAATCTTCAGGAGTAATTGACGTGAATGACCACGAATCCGGGACAGCTGAAGCTGTCCTCATAACCGGCGGTGCCTCCGGCATCGGCCTCACCTGTGCCCGCCAGGCTGCGGCCCGGGGCGCACGCGTAGCTATTGTCGACGTGAACCCGTCAGCCGCGGCAGATGCAGTGGCGTCGTTGGACGGAGAAGGTCATGTCGCCGTGGCCGCTGATGTCACGGACGCTGGGGCCATGCGCCGCGCAGCCGACGAATTCGCGGCAGGTGGCGGACTGACCGGGGTTGTGGCCGCTGCCGGGATAGTCAGCCGGTCGGCGCTGCTGGACATCGATGCTGCCGAATTCCGGCGGGTACTCGACATCAATGTCATCGGAGTCCAGAACACGATCTCGGCCGCAGGGCCCCACCTTCTACGCGCAGGCCGGCTCGGGTCGGTGGTCGTCCTTGGCAGCGCCGCAGCTTTCACAGGAGGCGGGCTCATGGGTAACGGTGCGTACGCCACCTCAAAGGCCGCGCTCATCGGCTTGGTACGCGGATACGCCCGTGAGCTCGCGCCCCATCAGGTGCGCGTGAACATGGTTGCTCCCGGGGCGACTGAAACACCGATGACTGATGTTTTGAACGATGCAGATCGCGAGCGAATCGCCGGGATGTCCCTCCTCGGAAGGCTTTCCAAGCCTGAGGAGATTGCCTCAGCCATCGCGTTTCTCCTGGCGCCGGGCAACGGCACAATTACCGGACAAGTGCTCCACGTCAACGGCGGCGTGGTCTTCGGCTGAAACGCCACTTCCGGGCTGAAAGCGCCGGATGTTCCTGAGGCCGGGCTGCCCGCGAATCAGCCCGGCCTTTGGAGTCTCCTTTTTAGAGCTACAACCTCATCACTTTCGACCGATTGCCCAAGGAGGCAGCAATGACTGGTCAAACAAGGTCCTTTCGAACCTCAGACGGCGCACAACTGGTTTACGATGACTTCGGCTCCGGTCCGGCGGTGTTACTTGTTCACGGATTCACCTGCCAGGCGGCACACTGGGCCTTCCAGCGCCAGGCTTTGGTCGCCGCAGGTTACAGGACAATTGCGCTCGACCTTAGGTTCCACGGCCGCTCAGACTTCCCGGGCAGCGGTCAACGTGTCTCCCGCCTGGGCAAGGACGTCGGGGAATTGCTCGAGCATCTGGAGCTTGGCGAGGTAGCCCTCGTTGGGCATTCCTTGGGCGTCTCCGTCTGTCTCGCATATTTCGACCTGTACGGAACGGACCGCGTTCGCGCGTTCGTAGCAATCGATCAGTCGCCAAAAATCGTTAACGACGAATCGTGGGCCTGGGGTGTCCGGTCCGTCGAATGGGCCAATGTGTGGGATTCCGTTAACGGGCGCTTTCAATGGGGCAATCCGGCACTTGAGCCTCCAGCGCCGCCCCACGTAGCGCAACTCTTTTCCGAGATGGGCGGCCTCACGCAATTTCCCGATGGCGCTGTACTTCCGCTCCTGGTGGATCACTTCACAGCAGACTGGCGGGACGTTGCACCGACCGTGAATGTTCCGTCCTGGGTAGCCACGGGCCGCTTCTCGCCGTCTTTCCCGCTTGAAGGCATGCAGTGGCTGGCAGATACCATGCCCAAATCTTCCCTTTCCGTTTTCGAAAACAGCGGGCACTGCCCCCATTGGAACGAGCCGGAAGAGTTCAACCGCGAGCTGCTCACCTTCTTGAGGGCAGCCCTGTAAAACGGTGTGGTTCCCCGGCAGGAATACGTTCCTGCCGGGGGCACTAAAACTTTTCGGTAGTGATGGAACCCAGGAAGTTCTTTAACTCATCGGCCATGTCCACGGACTCGTTGTCCAGCAACCACTGCACCTGCAGCCCGTCCATGAGTGCCACCAGTTGCCGTGCGGCTGCCCCGGGCGTTACCCCGTGCCGCAACTTACCCTGCCGTTCCAAATCTGAGAAGGCCTGCCCACCAACTTCCCGCACCCAGTCGTAACGTCGCTGGAAGTACTCGTGGGCGGGGTGTGTGGGGTCTGTTGATTCGGCCGACAACACACAATGCAAGGCAACAAGTCCCGGCACAGTGGTGTTGTTGTGCACGAGCCGAACAATGCCATTCAGCGTTTCCATGCCGTTGTCGGTGACGATTCCGGCAGCCGCCCACGAGTCTTCATCACGAAGGGTCAGGACGGCCTCGAGAAGGGCCTCTTTGCTGGGGAAATGGTGGAGGAGGCCCGTCTTCGTCAGACCGATCTTGCCAGCGATGTCCTGGATCGATCCTGCCCGATAGCCGGCCGTGGAAAAAACCTCGAAGGCAGCCGTCAGGATTTCCTGCCGGCGTGCTTCTGTCTTGGCGTAGGTTCCGCGCGGCCGGCCGCGCCGCGGTTCCCGTGCGGCGGCAGTGGTCGCTGTTTCAGTCATCTTGAAACTCTAACAACCTTGGACAAGGCACGCCGGGGCGGGCGTCAACAGCTGTGCGGCGCGTCACATTTGGCGAAAAATCGATAGCGGCAGCGAAAACATACCGCATGGTCTGTTTTCATGTTACGGTCTCTTTCAATGGCTGTCCATGGTGGACGCCACTGACCGTGAAAGGGACCAATGATGTTCCGACCTACACGCATGGCCGCACTTGCTGCCGCCGTTGCCCTGAGCCTCACCGGCTGCGGTGGAGGGGGGGAAAGCTCTGCGGAGCACTCCTCGCAAACGCTCACGCTGGGCACCCTCATGGCGCCGAAATCTTTTGCTGCTGCCGACTCCGACTTTGCGAACGTTTCGCCCTTCTACCAGGCCGTGTATGACACCCTGCTCCGCATGGAACCTGGCGGAAAGCTGGTACCCATGCTGGCAACCGAGTGGAAGTACAATGACGACAAAACCGTCCTGACCCTGAAGCTCCGCGACGACGTCAAATTCACCGACGGCACCCCCTTCAACGCGGACGCAGCCAAACAGAACCTGGAGCGATTCAAGGCCGGAACGTCGGCAGACGCCCAGTTCCTGGCAGCACTCAAGACAGCCACTGCTGTGGACAGCACGACCCTGGAACTGGCCCTCTCGGCCCCAGACCCCGCATTCCTCGGCTACCTGTCCAAGGATGCATCGTTCATGCAGAGCCCGGCATCCTTCGGGAACGCGGACATCGCCACCAAACCTGTCGGATCCGGCCCCTACATCCTGGATACCGCAGCCACAGTCACCGGGACCTCATACTCGTACAAGAGCAATCCTGACTACTGGAACAAAGGCCTGGTCCATTACGACAACATGGTGCTGAACGTCTACCCGGAACAGACGTCACTCCTCAATGCCGTCAAGGCCGGAACGCTCAACGGTTCCCTCATTGACATTTCGATGATCCAGGAGGCCGAAGCGGCGGGCTACAAGAACAACACCTTCGAGGGCAACTGGACTGGACTGATCTTGTTCGACCGCGCCGGCAAGACCAACGCCGCCCTCAAGGACGTCCGGGTCCGGCAGGCGTTGAACTACGCCTTCGACACAAAGGCGCTGCTGGATGCTGTCAACCAAGGCCGCGGAACAACCACGACCCAGGTCTTCCCGCCGTCCTCGGACGCTTACGACGCTTCCCTGGACTCCCGCTATGCCTATGACCCTGCCAAGGCCAAAAAGCTTCTGGCCGACGCGGGCTACGCGAACGGCTTCACGCTGCAAATGCCGTCCACACCGCTCGTCAACAGCTCAATCTTCACCTTGATCACCCAGCAGCTCAAGGAAGTGGGAGTCACAGTGGAGACGGTCGACGCCGGCAACAACTTCATTGCCGATCTCCTGGCAGCAAAGTACGCCGCGAGCTACATGATCCTGGAGCAACAGTCGGACTGGCAGCTCATCAACATGAAGATTGCCCCGAATTCAGCGTGGAATCCCTACAAGTATGAGGACCCGACGGTTGACGGCTTGATCAACAAGATCCACCTGGGTTCCGGGGACGAGCAGAAGTCGGCAGCAAAGGAACTGAACAAGTACATCGTGGAGCAGGCTTGGTTTGCCCCCTGGTACCGTCCGCAGAACAGTTTCGTAACTGACGCGAAGACCAAGGTCGAACTCCAGACCGGCAACGTTTACCCCTACATCTGGTCGTTCACACCCGCTTCGTAGCGGAGGGTTGCCGGTCCGGCGACATTGCCCGGGCCGGCAACCTCAGCAACGTTTTCAAAGGATTTTCGAATGTACCGATTCGTGCTGAAGCGCCTGGTTTCCGGCGTCCTCCTGCTGTTCGTCATCACCACGGTCGCCTACCTGCTGCTGTACTCAGGCAGCGGCGACATCGCCCGCCGCATCGTGGGCCCCACCGCCACGGACGCCCAAGTTGCCATGAAGGCAAGCCAGCTGGGTCTCGACCGTCCCCTCGTTGTCCAGTACTGGGACTGGATTACCGGAGCCGTCACCGGCGACCTCGGCCGCTCCTGGTTCAATGGCCAGCTCGTCAGCACCGGTGTCAGCAGCAGGGTTTGGGTCACGCTTTCCCTCGTCCTCGGCGCCACCATCGTCGCTGCGTTTATCTCGGTAGTCGTGGCTGTTTGGGCAGCAGTCCGCCGCGGCTGGATCGACCGCGTAGTCCAGTTCGTGGGTGTCCTCGGCTTCGCTATCCCCGGGTTCCTGATCGCGCTGGGTCTGGTCTCCCTGTTCGCGCTCAACCTCAAGTGGTTCAAGGCCACAGGGTATGTGCCCATTACGACGTCGTTCGGCGGCTGGGCGGCGACGGTCACCTTGCCGATCATCGCCCTCTCCATCGGATGCGTCGCCGCCGTGGTGCAGCAGATCCGCGGTTCACTGATTGATGCGCTCCGCAAGGACTACGTTCGCACGCTGCGCGCCCGCGGATTGTCCTTCAACCGCGTTGTCTATAAGCACGTGCTGCGCAACGCGGGCGGACCGGCCTTGGCTGTACTTGCCGTTCAGTTCATTGGACTGCTGGGGGGCGCCGTCATCGTGGAACAGATCTTTGCCCTGCCCGGCCTCGGGCAGATCACGGTCGCCGCCACCGGCCAGGGTGACATCCCGGTCGTGATGGGAGTCGTGCTTGCAACCGCTGCCATCGTGGTGACCGTCAACCTCATCATCGACCTGGCCCAGGGCTGGCTCAATCCGAAAGTTCGGCTGTCATGATCGACGCTCCTCCCGCACTGCCCGTCACGGCAGCCAAGATTTCCCTCTTCCGCAAGCTCGTAACACACCCGACAGGTGCGGCATCGCTGCTTGTCCTGTTCCTGGTGGCACTGGCCTCCCTCCTGGCCCCAGTGCTGGCAACGCACGATCCCAACGAGGCCACCCTCAAGGATGTGCTGGCCAAGGCCGGATCCGGGCATCTACTGGGGGCCGACAGCGCCGGACGCGATGTCTTCAGCCGCCTGCTCTTCGCCGGCCAGTTCAGCCTCGCCGGCGCCGTGGTGGCTCTCGCCGTGGCGCTGGTCATCGGCGTCACGGCTGGGCTCATCGCCGGGTACTACGGCGGCTGGTTCGATGCGGTCTCCTCATGGCTCACCGGACTGTTGATGGCCCTGCCGGGAATGGTGGTCCTGCTGGCGGCCCGCGCAGTAGTTGGCCCCTCCATGTGGTTGTCCATGATGATCTTCGGTGTGCTGCTGTCGCCGGCTTTCTTCCGGCTTGTCTATGCGTCCGTTACCGCAGTCCGCAACGAACTTTATGTGGACGCGGCACGGGTTTCCGGCTTAAGCGACTTCAGGATCATCGGCCGCCACATCCTCACCGTGGTCCGGGCACCGGTCATCATCCAGTCAGCCATGGTCTTGGGCATCGCCATCGCCATCCAGGCCGGACTGGAATTCCTGGGGCTGGGCGATCGGAGCATCCCCACTTGGGGCAGCATGCTCAACGACGGCTTCATCAACATCTTCAAAGCACCCGCGCTGGTGCTGTGGCCGGCCCTGGTCATCGGTCTTGTCTGCATCGCCCTGACGTTGCTGGCCAACGCCATGCGCGACGAGCTGGAGCGCAGCAGCGGTCCGGTGAAGAAGGGCCGCAAGGCCGCGGCAGCGACTGCAGCAGCCGACGCCGAAGGTGCCGCCGGGAAGCGCGGGGACGCCGCCGTCGTCCATCCCGAAGAGCCGGGCACAGACACGGGCGAATTGCTGCTGGAAGTCACGGACCTCGGAGTCGGCTACGACCAGCCCGACGGGTCCACCACCCACGTGGTGAACCACGTGGGCCTGACAGTCCGGCGCGGTGAGGTGCACGGCCTGGTCGGCGAATCTGGTTCCGGCAAGACACAGACTGCGTTCTCCATCCTCCGGCTCCTGCCCCAGGACGGGCGCATCACAGGTGGTTCCATTTTCTTTGAGGGCAAGGATCTGGCGCACCTCTCCGAGAAGGAGATGACCAAGGTACGCGGGAAGCGCATCGCGTACATCCCGCAGGAACCCATGTCCAACCTGGACGGCGCGTTCACCATCGGCAGCCAGTTAATGGAACCCATGCGGGTGTGCCTGGGCATCTCCAAGGCTGAAGCCCGCAAACGTGCCCTGGTGCTGCTGGCGAAGGTGGGCATCCCCAACCCGGAACGGACCTTCAACTCCTACCCGCACCAGATCTCCGGCGGCATGGCCCAGCGCGTCCTGATCGCCGGCGCCGTGTCCTGCAATCCGGACCTGCTGATCGCCGACGAACCCACCACCGCCCTGGACGTCACGGTGCAGGCCGAAGTGCTGAACCTGCTTCGCGAGCTCCAGGATGAACTGAACATGGGCGTCATCCTGGTGACCCACAACTTCGGGGTGGTTGCCGACCTCTGCGATCGCGTCTCCGTGATGCAGACCGGCCGCGTCGTGGAAACCGGTCCTGTCCGGGCAATCTTCAACGATGCCCAGCACCCGTACACCCGCCAGCTGCTAGACGCGATCCTCGAAGACACCGCCCCCCGCGGGCAGTACATCCCGGCCACCGGCACAGCGCAGTTAGCCAAGCCCCAGGAATTGAAAGGAGTGACGTCATGACCGACACCCTGCTCGACGTCAAGGACGTCGTCGTCGAATATCCGCTCAAGGGCTTCCGGAAGGAACCGTTCAAGGCGCTCAAGGGCGTCTCCCTTGACATCCGGCCGGGTGAGACTGTGGGCCTCGTAGGGGAGTCCGGCTCGGGCAAGACCACCTTGGGCCGCGCCGTGTTGGGGCTGGCGCCCGTTACCGGCGGCAGCATCAAATACCGCGGCGAGGAGATCTCCAAGGCCCCCCGCGCCCAGCGCAAGGAACTCAGCAATGAGATCCAGGTGGTTTTCCAGGACCCGTACACATCGCTGAACCCCTCCATGACCATCGAGCAGATCCTCACCGAACCGCTCACCGTCCGCAAAGTGGACCGCAAGGCGGCCAACCAGCGCGTGGCCGAACTGCTGGACCAGGTCCGGCTGCCGCACGGCGCCGCGCACCGGCTGCCGCGGGAATTCTCCGGCGGACAGCGCCAGCGCGTCGCCATCGCCAGGGCCCTCGCCCTGGATCCAAAGCTCATCGTCTGCGACGAGCCCGTGTCCGCCCTGGACCTCTCCACGCAGGCCCGCGTCATGGAACTCTTCATCGAGATCCAGGAACTCACCGGTGTCGCCTACCTCTTCGTCTCCCACGACCTCGCCGTGGTGCGGCACCTCAGCCACCGCGTTGCCGTGATGTACCACGGCGAGATCGTCGAATGGGGCGACGGCGATCAGGTCACCGGAGCACCTGAACACCCCTACACGCAGCGGCTGTTCATGGCCGCTCCGATTCCCGATCCCGACCGGCAGGCCAAACACCGGGCCGACAGAGTACGCCTCCTGGAACTCCAGCACCAGCAGGACCTCCAGGCCGGCGTAGCCTGAAAAACAGCAAGAACATCAACGCAAGAACAGCCAAGAAAGCCACCATGGAATTCCTCACCGACGCAGCAAAAACCGACCACAGCACCGACGCACGACTGAAGTCCCTGATGGCTGAACTGACACTTGCGGAAAAGATCCAACTGCTGACGGGACGTGATTTCTGGACTACCTGGCCACTCGAAAAGATCGGGCTGCGGCGCATGCTCTTCTCAGACGGTCCGACGGGCGTCCGCGGTGAAGTCTGGGACGAGCGTGAGCCGTCCATGAACTTTCCATCAGCTGCCGCCATCAGCTCCTCGTGGGATCGGGCCATCGCCGACCGGCTTGGGGCGGCGTCGGCTGTTGAAGCCCGGCGCAAGGGAGTGGACGTGGTCCTGGGGCCGACGATCAACCTGCACCGTTCCCCGCTGGGGGGAAGGCACTTCGAAGCATTCAGTGAAGACCCGGTGCTGACAGCCGAGCTGGCGGCCGCCTACGTGTCAGGTGTGCAGCGCAATGGTGTGGGCGCCACCCCCAAGCACTACGTGGCCAACGATTCTGAAACTGACAGGTTCACCGTCGATGTCAAGGTGGGGGACCGGCCACTGCGGGAGCTTTATCTTCTCGCATTCGAAAAGGCCATCGTTGAATCGAAAGCGTGGCTGGTGATGAGTGCGTACAACTCCATTAACGGCATCACCGCGACCGAAAACGACCTTCTGGAAACCCCCTTGAACAGCGAATGGGGTTTCGACGGCGTGGTCATCAGCGACTGGACTGCAGTCCGCAGCATCGACAGTGCCGCCGCTTCCCAGGACCTCGTTATGCCGGGGCCGGATGGCCCCTGGGGTGAAGCCCTCGTCGCGGCGGTGAAAGCCGGCCGGATTCCGGAATCCGCGATCGAGCGCAAGGTGTTGCGGATTCTGCAGCTCGCCGCCCGGGTGGGTGCCCTGGAAGGCTTCGAGGCCGTCCGGCCCGAACCCGCGGACCGGGAGGACCTTGTCGCGTTCGCCCGGGAAGCCTCTATTGCGGGTACCGTGATGGTGAAAAACGACGGCCTGCTTCCACTGGATCCAACCGCGGTCCGAAAGGTTTCGGTCATCGGACACAACGCACGCTACGCCCGCACACAGGGCGGCGGCTCCGCCACGGTGGTTCCCGAAAGAATAGTCACGCCCCTGGACGGGATCCGCGCTGCTTTCGGTCCAGACAACGTCAGTTACACAGTGGGAGCGGTAGTGCAGGAAGGGATCGCGGAATTCCCCCTGGAACAAATCACCAATCCGGTCACCGGAGCCCCCGGCATCAGAGTTCGCTTTTTGGACGCCAACGGTCACGAGCTCTTCACCGAGGACCGACGCTCTACAGCGCTGGTCTGGTTCGGAGGAGACGCACCCATCTCGACAGCATCGACGGTTCAGTTCCACACCATCTACACACCGCACGAGACCGGCACCATTCGGCTCGGCTTCTCCAGCGTGGGGCATGGCCGTATTTTCGTGAATGGCGTACTTGTCCATGACGCCACGGTTGAAGCTGTTGGAACGGACCTGGGGGCCGCATTGCTCGCGCCGCCAGCAGCCTCGGTTCCGGTGGACGTGGTCGAGGGCACCCCACTCAACGTACGGGTAGAACTCACCAGCAAGACGGCAGGGGCACTATCGAACACGCTCGGAATCACGATTGGTACCGAAGCCGACAATGCGGACCCCGACGGCCTCATTACCGCAGCGGTGGAAGCTGCGCGCGCTGCCGACGTTGCGGTCGTCGTAGTGGGCACCAATTCCCGCGTTGAGTCCGAGGGATACGACCGTTCCTCCCTCGAACTCCCCGGCACGCAGGACCGTTTGGTCCACGCCGTGGCGGCTGCCAACCCCCGCACTGTCGTCATCGTGAACTCCGGTTCGCCTGTCCTGATGCCTTGGCGCGACGAAGTAGCGGCGACCTTGATCGGCTACTTCGGCGGTCAAGAGTTCGGCCATGCACTTGCCGACATCCTGACGGGGGAAGCCGAGCCCGGGGGCCGACTGCCCACCACATGGCCCGCACGCCGGGAGGACGTGCCCGTCATCAATGTCACGCCCGAGGCCGACGGGACCCTCACCTACGACGAAGGGATCCATATCGGCTACCGTGCCTGGCTCAAGGCCGAAAGGACGCCGGCATACGAATTTGGGTACGGGCTTGGCTACACGCACTGGAACCTGGATTCCGTGGATGCCCCGGCCACAGCCACGGCGGATACAGCTCTTCCAGTCACCATCGCACTTACGAATAGCGGCGCCCGCGCCGGCAAGAACGTCGTGCAGGTATACGCGGAAAGGCCAGACTCCGCCGTCGACCGCCCTATCCGATGGCTTGTCGCCTCCGTTCCTGTATGGGCAGAAGCCGGCGAAACCGTTACAGCCAGTGTGGACGTCCCCACCCGGCTCCTTGCGTACTGGGACAACGGCTGGACCTACGAGCCGGGCATGTACACCCTCCGCATCGGCACCTCCGTCAACGAACTCCCGCTGCAGGCAACGCTGGAACTTGTCCAGGACTAGGGCCCCTCAAGAGAAGGAACGACAAAGACATGGCCGATACAGGCACGCAAGTCCCGAGTACATCAATGGCCGGCCAGCTGATCCGCGGCCTGGAGCTGAACGGGCCCTTCCCGGACCCCAGAACTGACACAGACCACCAGTCACTTGTGTCCATCTATCCGGAGTTGGTCGCTGTATCTGCAGTCGACATTGATGTCCCGACCCCCGAGGGCCGGGTCCCCGGACGCCTGTACCGTTGTCCCGGCGAAGCCCTGGCTGGACTCGTCTGGGTCCACGGTGGGGCCTTCATTGCCGGCGACCTGGACATGCCCGAGGCGCACTGGGTCAGCCTCTACCTCGCCTCGCACGGAATTTCAGTGCTGTCACTGGACTATCGCAAGGCCCTTCACGGCGTGAAGTATCCGGCCCCGTCAAACGACGTACTCGCCGGTTGGCGCTGGGCAAGTGAGAATCTTGAATCTCTGGGGTTGCAGACTGTGGGAGACCTTCATCTTGGCGGGGCAAGCGCCGGCGCCGCGCTGACTGCCGCGCTGACGGGACGGCTGAGGGACGAATCCGGGCAGATGCCTGCTTCCTTGCTGCTCGCATACCCTCTCGTCCACGCCGAGCTTCCCCCGCTCAACGAGGATCTGCGCGGGAAGATGGCCGGCGTTCCCGCTGACCTTGCCTTCGGGCCGGACTTCATCCGGGACATCAACCTGAATTTCGCCGGCAGTGAGGACACGTTCAAGGACGCGCATGCGTTCGCCGGGGAGGGCGACGTCAAGGGTTTTCCCCCCGTCTACATCATCAATTCCGAATCTGACACCCTGCGCGCCTCAGGGGAACTCTTCGCAGCCCAACTGGAAGCCGCAGGAGTGCCAGTCCGCATGGAGATGGAACCGGACAGCATGCACGGACACCTGGACCATCCCCACACAGGACCAGCCAAACACTCCGTTGAGCAAATGCTCGCCTGGCTCCGCGGTGCCGCCGGGACGGCAGCACCGGGCAGCCAGTCGCCGGCCCACCACTAGTTTCCAAGGAAAGGTCCGAAGCATATGTCAGCCGTCACGGCTCCTGCCAAAAGCCAGTCCACAGGCACCGTCGCACCCGGGTTCGAGGACGTACAGGCCCAGTTTGATGCCTATCTCGCCGAGGACCTCAATTACAGCGCCCAGCTGGCCGTGTACTGGAAGGACCACCTCGTGGTTGATCTGGTCGGTGGAGACGGCCTGGAACGCGACACGTTGACGGGAACGTTCTCGGCGACAAAAGGCGTCGCCGCAATAGCCCTGGCGACGCTGGTCAGCTCAGGACAGCTGGACCTTGATCAAACGGTGGTTCACTATTGGCCGGAATTTGGCGCCAACGGAAAAGAACGGGTGCTTGTCCGCGAGCTCTTGTCGCACCAGGCTGGACTGATCAACGTGGACGCGGGGCTGGAAACCGCGGACATACTGGACTCCCGCCGCGCGGCACCCAAACTCGCGACGCAACGGCCGTACTGGCGCCCGGGATCAAGCTTCGGTTATCACGGCCTGACCATCGGATCCGTCATCGAGGAACTGGTGCGGCGGATTACGGGCCTGACCTTGCAGGAACTCTACGAGAACACCGTCCGCGCACCCCGGGACATTGACTTTTGGCTCGGCCTGCCGGAATCAGAAGAGGATCGGTTCGAAGCAGTACGTCCCGCGCAACCTACGACCGAACAGCTTGAAATCATGTCCGCAAGCCAGATGTCGCCGGATGGTCTTGGCGCCCTGATGTTCAACGGTGTCAACAGCCTTGTACCGCCAAACCTGGGTCCCTACTCACCCAATCGCCGCGAAGTGCGGGCGGCTGGCCCTGCCGCAGTTGGCGGTATCGGATCGGCAAGGGGGCTGGCGCAGGTTTACGCAGCAGCCATTGGCCTGACGGGGGATGCCCTCGTAGACTCCGATACTGTTGCGGCAATGGGGCAGCAGCAGGTGTGGGGAGTGGACAGGGTCCTGAATTTCCCGGCGTCGTTCGGTGTCGTTTTCATGAAGCCCCACCCAGGCTCTGATTTTGGCAGCTACCAGGCGTTTGGCCATGATGGTGCCGGTGGGGCGCTCGGGTACGCTGACCCGCTGTACGGCATCAGCTTTGGCTATATCCCGCTCCAGATGCAACTGCCGGGCGGCGCGGATGCCAGGGCGATCCACCTCTCGCAAACCGTGAGGGCTGCTGTCCGCCAGAGCTAGGCGCAAGGGAGCCATGGCCGTCTCTGGCCATGGCTCCGCGGAATGTCAGGCGTTCCCGCTGCCTGCGGGGAGCGTGGCGTAGGCGTGGCTTGTCTGCAGGATTCCGGTGACGACATCAAGCTCAGCGTCGTTTCGTGGTCCATAGATCATGACCATTCCCCGGGCAAGCCGGATCCCGGCCAGGGGATGAGCCACGCCCCAACCTTTGGCTATGGCCTCGCGGGCAAGGGCCGGAGGCAGGGCCGTATGCAGTGATCCATCGTACTCGGGGTGGAGGTGCGCAAACTCTCCGGCCTGTGGAACGAGGAATGCGTCAAGCGGCGCCCGTGCGTCGCGTTCGACCATGAACCCGGATGCACCGGGCACGGAGATGGCTGACTGGCGTGCAGTTACCCCGGGCAAGGCGAGGACACGGTCCAGGAGCCGCTCCCGGACGTGGCGCGGGCTATTGTCGGAGCGCTGCTCCTGCGGTATCGACCAGGAAACATCGGGGCGAGCGCCGGAACGAACCGGGAGCGCGCCGTCGGGAAAGGCGTTCCAGGTGCCATCGTCGGACGGCAGAGTGCCGCGGGAGGCGAGGAAGTGCAAACGCTCCGCGATCCAGCCGCCAAGCTCCGCAACAGTGTCATTGGTGAGGCCGTGGCCGCCAAGCCGGGATCGCGGCGGGCGTAGCTGGGTGCGCCGGAATCACCGAGCAGGTAGGTCCACGTTCGGTCCAGGAGCTCGCGGGGGATGACAGTGTCGGTCTCGCCTTGGGCAACGAAAACCGGCACCCCGGCCAAGCGGGCAGGTGAAGTTGGGACGCCGGCGTCGAACGGTAATGTTCCGTAGAGGATGGCAGCGCCTGCGAAACGCTGTGGATCGGACAGGAGCAGACCTCCTGCAAAGGCTGCGCCGCCGCTGAAGCCGACGAGTATCACCTGGCGACCCGGAGGTGCCACGTTGTCGAGCCACTTGCGGAACCAAGCCATCGTCTGATTGAGGGACTCCGCCACCGGACGGCCGATTCCACGGTTGGCAAACCAGGCGTAGCCCCCTCCGGCCGGAATCGGTGCGCGGACAGCGGCATACGACGGGCCCGCTGGCAAGTGTCCGGCCAAACCGATGATGCCGGTCTCGTCCGCGCCGCGTCCATGCAGCAGCACCACCAGGGGACGGTCGGTGGTGTCAGGGGTGTGCCAGACAACCGTGGGTTCGTCGAAGGCGTTATTCATTGGTTGTCCTCATCAGGATTAGTTTCGGTGATTCGGCCAGCGGTGGGTACACCGGACCATCTGCGCAGTTCGTCGTCGAGCTCCAGCGGCTCAACGGGCGCGGTGTTCGCGTACTCGCCCCAATGCTGGCGGGGAAGCATCCACATAAGTTCGAACTCGTTGCCGTCCGGATCCGCCCCGTAGACGCTTTTCGTGGCCCCGTGGCTGGATTGACCTGTGTACGCGCCGGCTTCTTCCAAGGTCCTTCGGGCTTCCGCTAGCTCTTCGATGGTGTCCAGCTGCCAGGCAAGGTGGTAGAGCCCGACGGCGCCACGCACCTTGGGCGGCGCGGTATCGCCTACCCCGAAGAGGCCGAGGTCGTGGTGGTTACCGGAGCGCGGAAGCCTCAGGAAGGACGCGTTGGCGCGCGGTTCGCGGGCGACGACTTCCATTCCGAAGAGCTGGGTATAAAAGCGTTCGGCCCTGGCAAGGTCGGTGACGAAGAGTACGGCATGGTTCAGCCGGACGGGTGAGACTGGCATCGGAAGGTGGTTCTTTCTCGGTACGGAAGCCGCGCCCGTGGTCCGGGAGCCGGCCTATTAGCCGGCCGGTTCCCGGAAAGTACGGTGGTGCGGAGTCGGGTTGACTGCCTGTTTAGGCCTTGACGGCGAAGCCGCCGGTCCAGGCGATCTTTTCACCGGCGGCAAGGGCGATCTGCAGGAAGCCCGTTGCCTCCAGCTCCCGTGCCCGGCGCAGCGATCCGGCGTCGATGGCGCGCAGCCCGGCGGCGGAGATGAGCCCGGCGAGCCGGGTCTTCGCGTCCGCGTCGTCCCCGGCGATCAGCACTGTAGTGGGCTGCCCGGCGATTTCGCCCGAGGCCAGGGTGGCTGCGAAGGTGGTGTTGAACGCCTTCACTACGCTGGAGTTGGGAAGCGCGGCCTGGATCTGGGCGGTGGCTGAGGAATCGGCCGGCACGGTCAGGGAGTCGAAGGTTTCGAAGTTCAGCGGATTCGTGATGTCAACAATGATCTTGCCGGCGAGCTGCTCGCCACGCTGGGCCAGGATCTCCTGCACGGCCGGGTAGGGAACGGCCAGAACGACAATCTCTCCGGTAATGGTCTTGTCGGTGTCCCCGCTGCCGAGGACCTGGACGGTATTGCCGCCCTTCTCTGCGATGCCGGCGATAGCCGAGCCCATGTTGCCTTGTCCGAGGATGCTTACTGCAGTCATAACGGTCTCCTTTGTGTGCAGGCCCCATTGGTTGAGGCTTCAACTAAATAGTAGCGCCCGAAGTTAGTTGTTGCAACAACCAATTTGGGGAAGAATGAAGGCATGGAGACACGATGGCTTACAAGGGATGAATTGGCCGCCTGGGTGCGGCTGTATACGGTGGTCGAGCTGCTGCCGAATGCGCTTGACTCCCAGCTCCGCCGCGACGCGGATCTGACGAACTTCGAGTACTACGTGCTCGCCATGCTTTCGGAAGCTCCGCGGCAGACGCTGAGGATGACAGATCTGGCAGCGCAGACGAGCGCCACGCTGGCGCGCCTGTCCCACGTAGTAAAGCGTCTTGAAGCACGCGGCCTGGTGGAGCGCTTTCCGTGCCCCGAGGATCGGCGTGCAACCAACGCCCGCCTCACCGCCGGGGGGCAGCGCAAAATTGTCGAGACCGCGCCCGGGCATGTGGAAAACGTGCGGCGGAACGTTATCGATGCACTAACTCCGGAGCAGCTCGGTCAGTTGCGGGGGATTGCCGATGCCTTGTTGGAGAAGCTCGACCCTGACGCAGCGATGGCCCCTCTGTACCGCCGGCATGACGGGCCTGAGTGAGTTTGGCTATAGGGGGCGGCGCCAAAGCGGGCCCCGTGAAAATAGTTGACGCGACAAGTAATCTGCCATAGGCTATTACTTGAAACATCAACTTATTCCTTTTGAAGACCGCTACTGCAGGCTTCAGAAGGCGAGAAAAGAGGACCGCACCATGACTTCTCCGATTCAGCCCGCTGCCACCCAGTCCAACATCGCCCGCACAGTCCTGCGCCTCGTTGTGGGCGTTATCTTCTTCGCCCATGGCTGGCAGAAGATCTTCGACTACACCATCCCCGGCACCCAGGCAGCGTTCGCACAGATGGGGGTACCGGCCGCGCAGCTGGTTGCTCCGGCGATCGGCTTCCTGGAACTCCTTGGGGGCGCCGCCATCATTGTCGGCGTGCTGGTTCGTCCCGTGGCCATCCTCCTGGCACTGGACATGCTTGGCGCCCTCTTCCTGGTGCACGCCCCGGCCGGAATCTTCGCTGACAAAGGTGGTTACGAACTCGTACTCGTCCTGGCGGCCGGCGCCGCAGCCCTCGCCATCGTCGGGGCAGGCCGATTCTCCGTCGACGCTTTGCTCTTTGGTCGTAACGGTAACCGTACCCTGGCAGCCCTGGCCTAAGCGGCAGCCAAACTCATAAACGACGAATGGCGCCGGCACCCGCATAAGCGGATGCCGGCGCCATTTCGCTGAAGGCTAGATGGCCTGTACTGCCTTGATGGCCTGCATCACGCGGTTGGTGACCTCGTCGATGCCGCCGACGCCGTCGACCTGGGTGAGTATGCCGCGCTCGGCGTACTTCGCCACCACGGGTTCGGTCTGCTCGTTGTACAGGTCCAGGCGGTGGCGGATGACGGCTTCGTTGTCGTCGCTCCGGCCCGTTTCCTTGGCACGGCCCAGGAGGCGGTGCACCAGCTCTTTGTCGTCGGCGGTGAGCTGCAGGACTACGTCGAGCTTCTCGTCAGCGTCAGCGAGGATCTCGTCCAGGTAGTCCACCTGCGCGGTGGTGCGCGGGTAGCCGTCCAGCAGGAAGCCGTTCTCGACATCGGACTCGTTCAGGCGGTCACGGACCATCATGTTGGTTACGCTGTCCGGGACGAAGTCGCCGTTGTCCATGTACTTCTTTGCCTTGACGCCCAGCGGGGTGCCACTCTTCACGTTGGCACGGAAGATGTCGCCGGTGGAGATGGCCACAACGCCGAGGCGCTCTGAAATCCGCTCCGCCTGCGTTCCTTTTCCTGAACCGGGAGGTCCAATAATCAGCATTCTCGTCATCGCAAAAGCCCCTCGCCCTAGATCCATTTCGGTGCTGCGGGGGTGCCTTCGGTGGTGCCCGGGCCGGTGGCGGTGACGCCGCTGTTGCCGCGGCCGGCGGCCCATTCGGCGACGGCGGGGAGCGGCCCGGTGATGATCGTTGGGTCAGCGGTGCCCGCATCGCCAAACGCCAGGTCCGTACCGTCCACCGTGACGAGGAGTCCGGTGTCGGTGCCGCGCGTGTGCCAGGCGCCGGTGATGTCCTTGATCAGGCGTTCCAGGACCGGTGCGGGGATGTCGCTGAAGCTGGCTCCGTTGTCCAGGTCCACGGCGTGCATCCAGACTTCGCGGGTGCGCATCCAGACGGTTTCTTCGGCGGGGACGGTTCGGCCCTGGGCGGTCTTGACCTTGTGGTGCCAGTTGTCGGCGGGCAGGTCGCGCCATTCGACGTTGAGGTGCACGGCGGAGTGGTCGAAGAGGTGCCGCAGTGCGATGGGGGAGAGGGTGGCGCCGAAGTCGATTTCATGGTTTCGGGCCTCGGGGGAGGGGTACATGGGTGTTTCCACGCCGGTGGCCGCCCATTCCACCAGCCGCGCGATGGCCCGGGCGTTGTAGCCCACGTGCGCTACGACGTGCCGGCGCGTCCACCCCGGAAGGCGGGTGCCGCCGTCGAGCTCTGCATCGGAAAGCTCGTTGAGCTTGCGGGCGAAGAACGCGGTGCCACGCCGCGCCTGCAGGAGGTCTTCCTGCAGGCGCGGGTCTGTGGTTTGGTCGTGGCGGGCGCCCATCAGGCTTCCTTGACCACGCGGTTGGTCAACTGGCCCAGGCCCTCGATGGTGGTGACCAGGACCTGGCCTTCCTGCAGGTAGCGCTTGGGGTCCTGGGCGTGGCCCACGCCGCCAGGGGTACCGGTGGCGATCACGTCGCCCGGGTTCAGGGTGATGATGGTGGAGATGTAGGAGACCAGGTATTCCGGGGTAAACACCAGGTCCGAGGTGGGGGTGGACTGCTGGACTTCACCGTCCACGGCGGAGGTCATCAGCGGGCCCGCGGTGAACTCGTCCTTGGTGACCAGCGCCGGTCCGAACGGGGTGGACTTCTCCCAGGTCTTGCCCTGCAGCCACTGGATGGTGCGGAACTGGTAGTCGCGCATGGAGACATCGTTGAGCACTGAGTAACCGGCGATGTGCGCAGCGGCTTCGGCTTCGGGGATGCGGCGGCCGGCCTTGCCAATGACGACGGCGAGTTCGGCTTCCCAGTCCACGGTGTCCGATTCCTGCGGCAGGGCCAGGTCGTCGTTGGGACCGATCAGCGACTCGGCGTACTTGGCGAACAGGGTGGGGTACTCCGGAACTTCCCGGCCCATTTCCTTGATGTGGTTGCGGTAGTTGTGGCCCACGCAGATGATCTTGCCGGGGGAAGGCACGACGGCGGCGATGTCGGCACCGTCCAAAGGGTGCGTGGCGCCGTTGGCCGCCTTCGCGGTGGTTTCCCAATTGGGGTCCTGCAGCAGGGCCCCGACGTCGGAGAACCCCGGGATCTCGGTCAGGGTGTCGCCGTCCTGGCGGACCGCCTTGTTGCCGGCAGGAGTGCGGAGGGTGAGGAGTTTCATTACTTGGTGCGTCCTTCGATGTAGGTGCGGTTGAAGTTCAGGCGCTCAAAGATGGGTGCGTCGCTGAACCGGAACAAATCAAACTCGGATTCGGCCTGCAGGGACCAGGCGGCCCAGGACGGGACCACGAACAGGTCACCCTTGGCCAGCACCCTGGTTTCGCCGTTCAGGGTCACGGTGCCGGTGCCCTCGAAGACCTGCCAGACACTGGAGCCCACCTCGCGGACCGTCTCGGTCCCGGCGCCGGTGCGGAGCCGGTGGAACTCGGCCCGGATGGTGGGCATGACATCCCCGCCGGTGGTGGGGTTGGTGTACCGGATGGCGGCGTGGCCCTGGGACACTGTGGCGGGGTGGCCCTCGTCCTCGAGGAGGAGCTGTTCGCGCAGGGCGGCGTCGGTGTACTTCCGCCGGTAGGCGGCGATGGGGGAGTTGGTGGTGTTTTCCAGGCCGGAGAGCGGGCGCAGCCCGGGGTGGGCCCAGAGCCGCTCGGAACGGGAGATGTCCGGGGTGGCCTCGTCCGTGACGCGCTCGGTGCCGAACTCGAAGAACCCGGCATCGGCGTAGTGCACGAACGGGATGTCCAGCCCATCGATCCAGGCCATGGGCTCATCGGTGTCGTTGTGGTGGCCGTGGAAGTTCCAGCCCGGGGTGAGCAGGAAGTCGCCGCGGGACATCCGGACCGGGTCACCGTTCACCACCGTCCACACGCCCTCACCCTCGACGACGAAACGGAACGCGTTCTGCGAGTGCCGGTGCTCCGGGGCTGTTTCGCGGCCGCCCAGGTACTGGATGGCAGCCCACAGCGTGGGGGTGGCATACGGGGTGCCGCCCAGGCCCGGGTTGGCCAGCGCGATGGCACGGCGTTCCCCGCCGCGACCCACCGGCACCAGGTCCCCGGCACGGGCGGCCAGCGGGTACAGGTCATCCCACCGCCATACATGCGGAACCGCCTTCGGTGACGGGACCATCGGCATCAAATCACCGATCTCCGTCCACAACGGAATCAGGTTCTCTTTATCAAAGTCCCGGTACAACTGCTCAAGCTGGGCAGCCTCCTCCGGCGTGGGCTCAGGCACGGAGTGGCTGGCAGCAACGGATTCATGCGTCAGGTTCTCAGTCATGGCAATCCTCTACTTTGAGTTGGCGCTGGCAGTCGCCAGCCGCTCGGCGATATCGGCTCGGAGTTCCTTTTTGTTGATCTTGCCGACCTTGGTGGCAGGCAGCTCGTCGACTACAACGAGGTGCTCAGGGATCTTGAAGGCAGCCACTCCTGTATTTCGGAGGAGCTCCTGGATTTGTTCAAGAGTCACTTCCGTTCCCGGCTTGACGGTGATGTAGAGGCACAGTTTTTCGCCCAGCACCGCATCCGGCATAGCGACAGCGGCAGCCATGGTGACGTCCTCGAGCCGGTAGACGAGGCTTTCAATTTCCTCTGCAGAGATTTTCTCGCCACCGCGGTTGATCATGTCCTTGTCGCGGCCCTGGACAATGAGGTTCCCGTCCAGGCGGCGCTCCACGATGTCGCCGCTTGCGTACCAGCCGTCAGGGGTGAACGCCCTGGCATTGGCTTCGGGCGCACGGTAGTAGCCTCTCGGGGTGTAGGGCCCCCGGGTCAGGATTGAGCCCGGGACTCCATCCGGGAGGTCATTGCCCGCCTCATCCACAATACGAATCTCGTCTGCTTCGGAGACTGGACGCCCTTGGGTAGTACAGATCACCTCTTCAGGATCGTCCAGACGGGTCATGTTGATGAGCCCTTCGGCCATGCCGAAAACCTGCTGCAGCGTAGCCCCAAGTACGGGTTTGACCTTGTGGGCGATCTCATCGGGCAGACGGGAACCTCCGACCTGAATCACCTGCAGGGTGGTGAGCTGGTCCCCACCCGTCTCCTCCTGGTGCTCGATCCAGCGCTGCGCTACGGCGGGGACTGCCGTGGAAAGCGTGACGCCCTCCCGCTCAATGGCGGCAAACGCCTTGCGCGGTTCGGGGCTCGGCAACATGACCACCCGGCCGCCGGCAAAAAGGATGCCCAGGATCCCGGGGCAGGCGAGGGGAAAGTTATGGCTCGCCGGCAGAGTGCCCAGGTACACAGTGTCCTCGGCCACAGCCGTAGGTACGGATGTGGCCTTGATGTTGTACGCGTAATCGTTGTGGGTGCGCGTGATGAGCTTGGGCAGTCCCGTGGTGCCCCCTGATAACAGGAACAGGGCAGGTGAGTCTGGGGATGGGGCAGCCGCATCCAGGCGGGCCCTGGCGCCGGCGGGGTCTGTTCCCGGGGCCAGGATCTCTTCGAGACGTACGTTGAGGGGGTTGGCGGCGCCGGATACGAGGATCAGTTCCAGCGAGGGTATCGCTTCAGCCAGCTCCTCGGCCAGCGACTGGTGGTCGAAATCCTTGATAACGTCGGGCACGGCGATAGCCCGGGATTCGGACAGCTCAGTGAGGAACGACAGCTCGTACTTTCGGTGCGCGGGCAAGGCCATGACCGGCATAATGCCTGCACGGAAACAAGCCAGGGTGAGTATGGTGAACTGCCACCCGTTCGGCAACTGGATCATGATGCGGTCGTCCGCTTTAAGCCCGAGCTGCAGCAGCCGCTCGGCGGCCGCGTCCATCCGATTGACGAGCTCAGAGTAGGTGATACGAACATCGCCGTCTACGAGCGCAACTTTGTCGGGTAGGCGGTCGGCAGTCTCGATGACGTAACTGCCGAGAGCACGGTCTTCCCAGTAGCCCTTGGCACGGAATGCGGCTGCAAGGTCTGCGGGCCAGGGGGTGGTTCCCTCACTGGTATGGCTTGTCATTTCATGTCCTCCTCGACATTGATCACTACTGCGTCCAGCGCCAACAGCCCTTGGTGGGTCAGGCGCAGGGGATTAATTTCGATTTCCGCGATGGCCTCATTGGAGACGAGCGCGTCTCCCAGCCGGACCAGGAGGCCCGCCAGTTCTGCTGTATCCAGCATTGGACCGGAACGGAAGCCGTACAAGAGGTCCCGTGCCTGCAATTCGGCCGGCATTCCCTCGGCTGCCCTCGGTGCCAGTGGCGCAGTCCGGATGGAGATGTCCGCAAATACTTCCGCAGCGGTGCCGCCGAGGCCCAAAACCACGATCGGTCCAAAGACGGGGTCGCGCCGGACGCCGACAACAAGGTCGACGCCGGAGGGCGCCATCGCCTCAACGAGGAATTCACGCGCGCCGGCGGCCTCAAGTGCTGCCAAGGCGTGGTCCATCTCCTCTAGGGACTTAACGCCGAGGTGCACGCCGCCGATCTCCGTTTTGTGCAGAATTGCCGCGTCCAAGAGCTTCACAGCCACCGGACCGCCAAGTTCCGCCAGCGCCTCCTGCGCTGCGGTGCGGCTGCTGCACACGCGGCGTTCCGGCGTCGGAATGCCAAGCGCTCCCAGGAGTTCTTTGGAACGGTTCTCATCCCACGGGCCATCAATGTTCGGCCATGTGACGGTGCCGGCAGGTTGTTCGGCCTTCTCGAACTGACCCCTGGCATCGTGCACGAGGGCGGAAATGCCTTGGGCCAGCGACGTCGGCCCGGAGATCAGTGGAAGATCGTGCTGGCGCGCGGATTTGCGGGCCCGCTCCTGGTCCCCCTCAGGGCCGTCCACCCCTACAAGAAACGGCATCGTGTCGGCTACACCGGAGTTGGCCACGGCGAGCGGCAGGTCGGTCACGGGTTCGGTCAGGCCATAAAGAGCGACGACGTCGATCGACGGGTCTTGTGCCACGGCGGCAACTATCTGCTCGTACCCTGGTCCGGGGCGGCCAGTGTCAACAGGGTTTGCCTGGAACGTCAGTGGCGGGAGCAGGGTGCTGATGGTGTCCTGGCTGCTTTGTGCAAGCCGGGGGAGCGCCACGCCGGCGCTGTGCAAAGCATCCGCGATCAGCAAGCCGGGTCCCGCTTGCCCGGTGATGAGGCCTACTCCAGGGTCCGCAGAAGGCTTCAACCGGCGCCCGGCCAATGCGGTGACGGCGGCAACCAGTTGAATCTCGTCGTCGACGATTACCGCGCCTGCCTGCTTGAGGACCGAACGCGTGGTGCGCCAGGATGTAGCCAGCGCACCGGTGTGGGACTGGGCGAATTCCGAAACATCGTTGCGGCCCACCACCAATGCGACAACAGGCTTCACGGCGCTGAGGCGGGAGACGGCGTCGATCAGGGCAGGACCATCTGAAACGGTTTCCAAGTGCAGCGCAACTGCCTTGGTCTGGTCATCAGCTATCAGGTAATCCAGCACATCGGGAGCGGTGATGTCGGTACCTGCACCGATTCCGGCCGCAAGGCTGACTCCGGCGCCGGAGTGCTCGAGGTGGAACGCAAGGACGTGGTTGACGCCGCCGCTGGCCGCGACGACAGCAACCGATCCGGGCTCCAGCTCGGCTACTCCAGGAACAAAGCTGGCTCGGAGATTGCGGTGGGGGACGAAGAATCCGGAGGTGTTGGGACCCAGCAAGCGGATACCTGTTTCCCGCACCGCGGCCTCGACCTGGGCCGCGTACTCGAGACCCGGGCCGCCGGCTTCAGCAAAACCCCCAGCGCACACTAGCGCTGCTTTGGCACCGCTTGCTGCACTGTCCCGCAGCGACTGGGCGGTAGCTGCGGCCGGCACACAAAGCACTGCGAGGTCAGGGCCGCCGGGTATCGCAGCAGCGGCAGAGGCGATACTGGTGTGCATGCCGTTCTCGCCCCTGCTGTTCACCAGCTCAACGGGGGCGCTGTAGCTTGAGAGTGACTGCGCCATCACAGCGCCGAGCTTCTCGGGGCTGCCCGACGCCCCGACAACGATGATGCCCTGGGGAGCGAAAAGGGCAGACAGGCTATGCATCGGTCGCCCCCACGTTTGCCTCAGCAACGGCGTCAGTACGGCCTGAGAGCACCAAAGTCAGGTTGGATGCCGTTCCTCGATCATCAACGATGATACTGGTCAGGCCGCGTCCGAGGCGTGCCTCTTCCGACAGGAGGATCCGGGTGAATGCATTGCCGCCCTGGATCACAACAGCCGCAGCTTCTGCAGGCAATTTCGTGAAGGCGGCCGCGAGGCCAGCTTCCGTTTCCGGCGCCGTGAGCAGCAGGGCAGTGTTGATGTTGGCCTGAGCCGGATCCGTAACCACTGCGATGCTTCCGCCCGGTCCGGACAACGCAATGTCCGTGCCCTCGGTGGAGAGTGTCAGCAAGCGCCCGCCAAGCTCTGTCGTTCCCGCGCGAAGCGGAGTTTCAAGGGGCGCATGCCCGTGCCTGTCCAGCCAGTCCTGTTCAGCGGAGGCAACGAGCTCCGGATCCCGCAGGCGGATCTTATCGATGTCGATGCTGCGCGAGAAGAAATGGAAGGTGAACTGGGTGGGCTCGAAGGAGTTGTAGTACCTTGCGAAGTGCTCCCACCAGCTCAGGCCGCCACGGGCCTGGTTTTGGATCTTGGCCACCTGCGGTTGGCGTTCTGCCTCGTAATTGGTGAAGGCCTGCTCAAGGTCATCCTGGTGGGCAGCCACTTCACGGACCAGGGTGATGGCGTCCTCCATGGCCATCTTCGTGCCCGAGCCCACGGAAAAGTGTGCCGTGTGGACAGCATCCCCCAGCAGGACGACGTTGTCTTTGTGCCAGGTCCGCGTCCGCCGGGTCCGGAAGTTGGCCCACCGGGAGTTGTTAGCTACCAGCGGCTCCCCGGCGATGTCTTCGGCGAACAGCTTTTCAAGGAACCGCTGCGTCTTCAGGTCCGAGGGGCCTGGAGGCTGGCTCGCATCGAACTCGTCCAGGCCTGCCTTCCGCCACGTGTCTTCGTCCGTTTCAACAATGAAAGTGCTGAGGTCCTCGCTGATCGGATAACCGTGTACAGCGAAGTTGCCAAATTCGCTTTGCCGATGAACGAAGGTAAGTCCGTTGAACATGTACGTTGTACCGAACCAGATGAACTTGGCGGTTGCTGTCTCGGTGGTGTGACCCAACGACTCGCCCAATTGTTCGCGAGTGGACGAATTGGCGCCGTCTGCACCGACGATGAGGTCGAAGTCCGCCAGTTGCTGCAGGTCGGGGACGTACTGGCCAAAGCGCATGTCCACACCAACTTCGGCGGCGCGTTCCTGCATTAGCTTCAGCAACGTCTTGCGGTAGATGGCGGCCATGCCGTTGCCGCTGAAGGACTTCTGTTCACCTTTGAGCCAGACTTCGATGTCCTCCCAGTGGGTGCCGTAGTCGCGGAGGCCGTCCCGAACCACGGGGTCCGCATCGTTTATGCGGTTGAGCGTGGCGTCGGAAAACACCACGCCAAAACCGAAGGCGTCGGTGGCCTGGTTGCGTTCAAAGAGTACGACCTCGGCGTCCGGGACGGTCTGCTTGAACAGGGTTGAGAAGAACAGTCCGCCGGGACCGCCGCCAATGCAGGCTACGCGAAGTGCCATCGATGCCACCTTCTAAGGATTGGGAATTCGGTGAGAGAGGTCTCGGCAACAAGTATGTAACCAATCGATGCGCACCGTCAAGTATTTGTTACATGTCAGCAGCCGCCATCTCCTGAACCTCCTGGCCCGGGCCAACTGAGTGCCCCAGGATTCGCGAAACGTACTCGGTGGCCTTGGGACCCAATTGCCTGTGGGCGGCTCCGAAGAGCCGGTACGCATCACTGCTTGGCCAGTTTTCGGGCTGGAGTTCTGCCGGCAGGTATGGGTCCCGGAAGAGGAAGCGGCGAAAGTCTCCGATGATGCGCGTCCGGTCGATAAGGGCCTCGCGCCCATCTTTTGCAGCATTGCCGGCCTCGTCGTTGAGGGGTGCATAGGTCGCCATGAACCGCTCGTAGTCGCTTCCGAGTTGACCCAAGTCCCAGCATCTCGCGGCCAGCTCGCGGTCTTTTGCAGGATCTCCGGTCCCGCACCAGAGCGCGTCGACTTTCGCGGATGGGTTTTCGTCGGCAATCTCCCGGACTTCGGTCATCAGGTCATGGGGGCTGAGCCATGTGGAGGGTGAAAGCTGGCCGAAGCCATGCCAGGCGAGCTGCTTCCGCAGTTGCTCCCGGACTGAACGTTCTGATTCTGGAACCTGGTAGATAGCCATCGTCCACCGGCCATTCCAGCTGTCATCCCGGCGACGGAAGATCCGCTCACGCCCCTCGTCGAGGATGTCGAGCATATGCGGCGTGAGTGCATAGACCGTCTCCCGGCCCACGCGCCGGGTGGTGAACCAGCCTTCCTTCCGCAGGCGGGAAAGGTTGACCCGTACGGTCGCAGGCTCAATGTCGAAAACTGCCAGCAGTGCCGTGATATCAGCGAGCTTGACCTCGCTGCCTGCGTATCGAAGGTAATCCCCAAAAAGGTCGAGGATCAGTGCTCTGGGTTTCCACTGCATGGAACCCTCCATATCTTTGCGCCGCGCTCAACGGGCGGCTCGAGCCAATGTGAAACAAGTATAGGAAGGTGCGGCCGCGCATCAGCCCCGCGGGATCGTCACGTTTCCGGGCGGTGGGCGTGTCAAAATTTATGCAACTTCATCTTGACGCCCAACGGTTTAATGTTACATTTATTTGTGGGTCAGGTCACAACTGGCCCCCACGTTCTCTGGAACCACCACAACGTCGTGTATTCACCTGGAGTCCTCATGGCTTTTCAATCGCCAGCCCCGTCCTCGGTTCGCCCCCGCAAGTCTGCGGGTATTGTCATTTTTCTTTGCTTCCTGGCCATTGTTTTCGACGGCTACGACTTGGTCGTCTATGGCGCCATCGTTCCCAAGCTTCTGGCATACAAGCCCTGGGGGCTCTCGCCAGTAGAGACGGGAGCGATCGGCAGTTACGCTCTTGCCGGAATGTTCATCGGCGCGATCCTTATCGGTTACCTCACTGATATCGTTGGCCGCCGCAAGGTCATGATGGCTTCCATCGCAGCCTTCTCACTCCTGATGTTGCTGACCGCTTGGGCCCCCACCCCGGAACTGTTCGGCCTTTTCCGCTTCCTGGCCGGCCTGGGCCTGGGCGGTGTCATCCCGACGGCCATTGCGTTGACGGTCGAGTTCTCCCAGTCCCACCGCCGGAATTTCAACAACGCCCTGATGTTCTCCGGGTACGCCGTGGGCGGCATCCTGGCTGCTCTGCTGTCGCTTGCTTTCCTGTCGTCATTGGGGTTCCAGGGCATGCTCGCCCTCGGCGGCATTCCCTTGGTTGTGGTTGTTCCGCTGCTCTTCAAATTCCTCCCGGAGTCGCCGGCCTACCTTGCAGCGAAAGGCGACAGGGCGCAGGCCGAGCGAATCGTTGCCGACTACGGCCTTGACCAACTGCCGCCCGTCCGGATTGGGGGAGACACGCCTGAGAAGGGCAGGTTCCGCACCCTGTTGACGGGTAAGCTCCTCGCCGCAACAGTCCTTTTTTCATTGGCTGGCATCTGCGGGCAGACCCTCGTGTACGGCTTGAACACCTGGCTTCCGCAGCTCATGGTCATTGCTAAGTACTCGCTGGCTTCGTCGCTGACCTTCCTGCTCACGGTCAACATCGGCGCCGTCGTGGGCGTGCTCGTATCGTCCCGGATGGCCGACAAATTCGGGCCCCGCAATGTAACCGCCATTTCGTTTGCATGCTCCGGCGTCGCACTGGTTCTCATGGGCACTGGAATCATGCCGTTGGTCGCGATGTACTTCCTCGTCGCGGTGGTGGGCTTTGGTTCAGTTGGCGCCCAGATCCTCGTGAACGGCTTTGTAGCCACGTATTTCTCTGGCGCCACACGGGCGACTGCCTTGGGCATCACACTGGGAATCGGGCGCATTGGGGCCGTCTTGGCCATCTCCGGCGGTGGCGTCCTGGTGGCTGCCTCCCTGGGCAACTTCATCAATTTTTCCATCTGGGCGGTAGCGGCAGCGATCGGCGTCGTCGCCGTCCTGGCGGTTCCGCGCCGGGGCGCCACCCAAGCAGAAAATGCAAGCGCCCCGGCTGCAACGTCCGCGAATACCATTCATCACTAACCGCCGTCATTCAGGCGGCCCCGCCGCTCGTGCCGAAATACATCTACTAAGGAGTCATTTTGCAGACGCAACTCATCATCGACAACCAGCCCCGGGATGGCCGTGAGGGCAAGACATTCGAACGCCGGCACCCTGTAACCGGTGCTCTCGTGACCGAGAGCGCAGCAGCGGACGTGAACGATGCACTGGATGCCGTGGAGTCGGCGTCGAAGGCCTTCAGTACCTGGTCCACCTCGGGACCGAGCGAGCGCCGCGCAGTGATGTTGAAGGCTGCTGAGATAATGGAGCGCCGCGGACCGGAATTTATCGAGACCATGATGTCCGAGGTTGGCGCCGCAGGGCTTTGGGCAGGTTTTAACGTATTTCTGACCGCGCAGCTGTTCCGCGAAGCCGCAGGACTTGCAACCCAGATCCAGGGCGAGACCTTGCCGACGGACAAGCCGGGAACCCTGTCGATGACTATTCGGCAGCCGGCTGGAGTTGTCCTCAGCATGGCGCCGTGGAACGGTGCCGGAGTGTTGGCAGCGCGTGCCATCGCGTATCCCATTGTCTGCGGTAACACGGTTGTTTTCCGCGCCTCGGAGACCAGCCCCAAAACCCATGCGATCATTGCCGAGGTCCTGCATGAAGCCGGTCTTCCCGCGGGCGTCCTGAACTTCTTGACCAGCACCGCTGAAGACTCCGATCGGGTAGTTGAGGCAATCATTGCCCACCCTGCGGTTCGTCGAATCAATTTCACGGGGTCAACGGCCGTGGGCCGCATCATTGCCGAGAAGGCCGCCCGGTATCTGAAGCCTGTCCTGCTCGAGCTCGGGGGTAAGGCCCCGTTCGTGGTGCTCGATGATGCCGACATCGATGGTGCCGTCAACGCAGCAGTCTTTGGTTCATTCCTGTACCAAGGCCAGATCTGCATGTCCACTGAGCGTTTTGTGGTTGACGAGAGCGTTGCCGACGAATTCGTTGAAAAGTTCGCTGCCCGCGCTGCCCAGGTTACAGCCGGTGACCCACTTACGGATGAGGCATGCATTGTTGGCCCCATGATCCGCGAAGAATCCGGCACCAGGATCAACGGTCTCATCGACGACGCCCTCGCGAAGGGTGCTGAACTGGTGGTTGGTGACCGCGCCAACGGCGCCTCAATGCCTGCCACGATTGTCGATAAGGTACGGCCCGAGATGGACATTTATGACCAGGAGACGTTCGGTCCCATTACCACTGTGGTTCGCGTTTCCGGGGTCGAAGAGGCAGTCCAGGTTGCCAACGATACCGAGTACGGCCTGGCAGCTGCGGTCTTTGGGAAGGACAGCACGCGCGCTCTGCAGGTAGCTATGCGGATCCAGGCAGGCCATGTCCACGTGAACGGCGCCACGGTGCAGAACGAGGCACAAGCACCGTACGGCGGCATGAAGAACAGCGGATACGGGCGGTTCGACGGCCGGGCAGTCATCAACGAATTCACCGAGCTCAAGTGGATCACCGTTGAGCAGTCCGACCAGCAGTACCCGTTCTAGGAATCCCCAATCGAAGGAGAAGAAGCGAAACAATGCAGGTAACCGCAGCGGTGGCCAGAGAGCCACATCAGCCACTGAGCATCGAGAATCTCGAACTGGATGAACTTCGTCCAAACGAAGTTCGGGTCAAGATGGCAGCGTCAGGTGTTTGCCACACCGATGCCATCGTCCGGGACCAGGTATATCCGACTCCGCTCCCGGCCGTGTTGGGACACGAAGGTGCAGGCATTGTGGAGCAGGTGGGCAGTTCCGTCACGACGGTAAAGCCGGGTGACCACGTTCTGCTCGCCGCGGCATACTGCGGAAAATGTGACCGGTGCCGTTCCGGTCAGATGGCCTACTGCGAAAATCTCTTCGCCGCCGACTTTGGAGGCCGGCGGACGGACGGAACTACCGCGTTGAGCAAGGACGGGGAAGTCATTTCCTCCCATTTCTTCGGTCAGTCGTCCTTCGCTACCTACGCGAATGTCGTCGAGGAAAGCGTCGTCCGGATTGGCGCGGACGTCCCGCTGGACATCGTGGCACCACTCGGTTGCGGTATCCAAACTGGAGCAGGGGCAGTCCTCAACGAGTTGAAGCCAGCTTTGAACAGCACGCTCGTTGTGATTGGTACTGGTGCGGTCGGGTCCGGCGCCATTATGGCCGGGAGGGTGGCGGGCTGCGCCCGCATTATCGCCGTGGACATCCACGCCTCCCGTCTTGATCTCGCAAAGGAGCTCGGTGCGACAGACGCGATCAACACCAAGGAACTCGACCTTACGGACGAGATCCTTCGCCTGACGGACGGTCGCGGCGCCGATTATGTGGTTGACACCACGGCGCGGCCGGAGTTGCTTCGCAAGGCGGCAGACGCCTTGGCCCTGCGGGGCACGCTTGCCCTGGTGGGCGCAGCGAAACCGGGAACCGAGGTTACTTTCGAGATCGGGCTGTCACTCGTCAAGGGCTGGACATTCAAAACCATAATCCAAGGCAGTTCCGTGCCCCAGGTGTTCATTCCCAAGCTCATCGAACTGTGGAAGGAAGGCCGCTTCCCAATGGACAAGCTTATGCGTAACTACGCCCTGGAAGAGATTAATCAGGGCTTCGAGGACTCCGCCCAGGGCTCGGTGATCAAGCCCGTCATTGTGTTCCAGCACTGATGAGCGGTTCTGCTGCCTGAGCTTCGTCACCTCGTACAGGAGAGGTCGACGGCGGGTGCCCACCCGGCGTCGACCTCTTCTGTGTTCAAGCAGGTCCCGGCAAAACTTAGGCCATCCCTAGCTCACGCCCGAAGTGTCGCGTGCGAGGAGTTCAGTGGTCCGCATGATCGCGGAGCGGCGCCGGGCCTGATCGGGCGTGCCCGTGATAACGACATGAACGTTCTGGCTCGTCATCCAGGCGTGGCACAAGGTGATGATGGTGAGCAGGAGATCTTCCGCGAGAGCCTCGCTTATGCCGGAAAGTGCGGTGCGGATCTCCATTACCTTGCCGGCCGCATGTATGGCCCGTTTCTCTGCACCGACCGGATTGTCCCGCTCCAGGCCCTCCCAGGCGGCAAGGCGCGCCAGGCATGGATGGCTCGTAACAAAGTCGAAGTACCGTCCTGCGAACTCGGCAACGGCCGCTGGTCCAGACTCACGTATGGGTAGATCGCCCAGTGCTGAACCGAGCTCCCGTGTAAGTGCGGCCTCAAAGAGTTTTGCCTTGTTCCCAAAGTAGAAATAGATCCGCTCTTTGTTGCATCCCGCCCTTTTGGCTATGTCGTCCACACGTGCACCCGAAAAGCCGCGTTCGGAAAACTCGGATACAGCTGCGTCGAGGAGCTTCGCCTTTGTTGCGTCCGTGTCCCATGCCATACGTCAATCGTAACTCCAACTGACCGTTTGCAATTTCACGGGGGTAGGCCTACGGTTAGTCCAACCGAACGTTTGGAGACTGGATGGAACACGAGGGCAGGGCTCTTGCCGCCGATGAAACGGACATGCATCACCGTCACGCAACCGGCATTGCATCCGTGCATGTCCGTGCGGTCGTAACGTGGCTGGCCATATTTCCGATGGCCGCAGCAGGCATGTGCGCCCTGGGGGCGCTGGCTCCGCAACTGCACCCTGTGCTGCGCGCGTTCGTTCTAACCCTGGTGGTGGTCCCCATCGCGGTGTACTTCGCGGTGCCCCGGCTCCTCCTGCTTCAAACACAACTCGGAAGGGCGAGGCGCACCAGAGTGCAGCGCCGTGCGAAACGCATATAGCGGTTCCGCAACCGGGGATGCTTGCCATCCCCGTGACCATGACAAGGAGATTGCAGTGCAGATAACTGCTGCTGTAGCACGTGAGAACGGCGCTCCATTCACGATTGAACAGCTCGAGCTGGACGATCTGCGCCACAATGAAGTCCGGGTCCGCATGGTGGCGACCGGAATATGCCATACCGATACCCTTGTCCGAGACGGCGTCTACCCCACCCCGCTGCCAGCCGTCCTGGGCCACGAAGGTGCGGGGATCGTCGAGGCAGTCGGTGACTCGGTCATTTCTGTCGCGCCTGGCGACCATGTGGTTCTGGCGGCTGCGTACTGCGGCCACTGTAAGCGGTGCCGCAACGGCCAGATGGCCTACTGCGAGAATTTGATGGCTGCGGACTTCGGTGGGCGCCGTGCCGACGGTGCGACGTCCCTGAGCAAGGACGACGAGGTTATTTCATCCCACTTCTTTGGCCAGTCGTCCTTTGCCACGTATGCAAACGTCGTCGAAGAGTCTGTCGTCCGCGTGGACAAGGACATCCCCCTGGAGCATCTCGGCCCGCTGGGATGTGGAATCAACACCGGTGCAGGCACCGTCCTCAATGAACTCAAGCCGGAAAGCGGATCCTCGCTCGTTGTCTTCGGCACAGGCGCAGTAGGTTGCGCTGCAGTGATGGCAGCGCAGGTGGCGGACTGCGGTGTCATTGTCGCCGTCGACATCCACGACTCTCGTTTGGAACTCGCCCGGGAACTTGGTGCAACACACGTCATCAACTCGAAGACCGAGGACGTGGCAGAACGGTTGCGTGAAATCACTGCAGGAGCCGGCGTGGACTACGTTGTGGATACCACTGGAATTCCGGCACTGCTCCGGCAGGCAGCCGACGCCCTGGGGGTCCGCGGAACGGTCGCGCTCGTCGGCGCGGCGAAGCCTGGTACTGAAGTCGCCTTCGAAGTAGGCGCTTCGCTGGTGAAAGGCTGGACCTTCAAGACCGTGGTTCAGGGTAGTTCCGTGCCCCAGGTGTTCATTCCGCGGCTTATCCAGTTGTGGAGGGCAGGACGCTTTCCATTCGAGAAGCTCGTTGGCGACTACAGCCTCGAGGACATCAACCAGGGCTTCGAGGACTCCAAGAGCGGCAAGACGATCAAGCCGGTCATTATCTTCTGACCCGGATTGTGCCAAGTGGGTGGCGACGCCAACGACTTCGTCGTCACCCACTTCCGTTTGGTGCCAAAGCTAGTCCTCCTGGGCGTGCCCCAATCCCCATTGGTGGCGAATTGTGGACACCAACATCTCAAAGTCTTCGGCCATGTCCGGGTAGTCCGGGTCAGACAACCACTGAATCTGGAGCCCATCCATTGCAGCTATGAGGCTGCGGGCAATCGAATCGACGGGGGCGTCCCCGCCCAGGGTCCCGTCCTCCATGGCTTCGACAAGCGCCTGCCGGATTCGCTGGGCCGAGCTTTGATGGTGGCTGCGCAGCCAGGCATTCGCTGGGTGATTGGGGTCCACGGCCTCGGCCGCGACGGTGGTAAACAGCCGGACAATTCCTTCCTGCTGCTGATTGAGCCGTACGAGTTCGACGAGGGACTCCAGATAGGCCCATCCCCGCGGGCGGGCTTTCCCAGGTTGTGCAATTCGGGCCTGGTCCACATCATCGCGACGTTCCATGGTGGCCTGCAAAAGGAGATCCTTGGTAGGGAAGTAGTGCACCAAGCCGGAGAGACTCATTCCGCAGCCCCGGGCAATGGCGCTCATTGTTAGCCCCCTGTAGCCCTCTACGGAGAACAGCTGGGTGGCCGCCGTGAGAATCTCCTCACGTCGAATGGTGCCATCAGCTCCCTTCGGACGGCCGCTCGGGCGGCGTGACGGACGAGCAGCGGTGGCAGACTGCATGATCTCTCCTGGATGTGCCGCAACGGCGACGGTCCGCTACTGCAGCGGACCGTCACCGTCTTTGGAATGGACTGGGGTTGCCGCGCGCGAGGCGCCGGAAAAGCTTTCAAAGAACATCCCGTACGCGTGCGACCCATATCAGCCTACGGCCGGGAGGATGCCAAGGCGTACAGGGCGGTGCTACCTAACTCCCTTGATGGGCAGGATGACGAGTGCTCCAGCGAGCGCCGCAGCTGCAGCAGCACCCAGCAGTAGGCCGTAGTTGGGCGTTGCCGCTGCCCCGACGGTCAGGAGCCAGGCGCCTGCAAAGGGCGCCAGGGACTGCGGCGCTGCATTGGCCATGTTGAAGACGCCCAAATCCTTGGCGGTGCTGTTGGCGTTAGGGAGGACTTCCAGCACCAATGCCATATCCACGCTTGCGTAAATGCCGAAGGCCACACCCAGCAATGCCTCGACCAGGTAGAACTGTTCAACACTTTCTACGTGGACGAGAACATATGTGCCGACGGCGAAAAGAGCGGTAGCCAGGGCGACCGGGAGCTTCCGGTGGCCCGTGCGGTCGGACAACCATCCGGCCAGGTAGCTCGCCGGCACGAGTGCCACCGTGTACACGAGCACTCCCATGAACACCGCGCCGGCTGCCTGTGCCGTCTCAAGGTGCAGCCGGTCCACGATGAAGGGAAGGCGGAACGAGGTAAACATGAAGCTGGACAGGAAGATCAGGAACCTTGACCACCAGGCAAACCCGTAGTCGCGGTGCTTTATGGGGTTGACCCAAAAGGACTGGACAAGCTCCTTCACGGTGAACTTGGCCGGCCGTGTCTCTAGCACGGGATCTGGCAGGACGAGTGCATAGATCACCATGCCGACGACGCCGACGGCAGCAGGGGCCATGAAAAGCAGCAGCATGTCAGTTGCAAACAAGGATGCAAACCACGTGGCCGCCAGGATGCCGACGTTCTGCATCACGCCGATGGTGGCCGAAACACTGGCGTACTGCTTTTCGGGCAGCTGATCTGCCAGGGTGGCGACAAAGGGGCTGATGGCTGCGTTGGCTCCGAGTTGTGCCACGAACCAGCCAATCATGAGGACTTCGGGGCTGGTGGCCTGGCTGATGACGAGCAGTGCTGCGGCCATGACCAGGGTGCCGCCGATCAACCATGGCCGGCGGCGCCCGAATCGGGAGGTAGTTCTGTCAGAAAGCCGCCCGAAAACCGCGTTGCCGATTACGGCCGCCAGGGCACCAATACCCAGGACGGAACCGACGATGCTTGTCCGCGACGTGGGATCTTCAGTAAGTGTTGAAACTTTAAGAGCCATCGAGACCATGACGGGTCCCAGGAGGGCAATGAACAGGGTCAGTTGGGCAAGGGCTAGGGCTGCAATGAACAGTGGACCTTTGGGTTCTGTAGGCCTTTCTCCGCATGCGAGGCCGGTGGGACGTTGCCCGCGCGTGCGCGGGGCAAGAACGTTGTGGTTTCCGATGGACATCTATGTCTCCGAGATTTGGGCGCCAAAGGGGCGAAGTGCGGGGTTCGTCAGCTAAATAGCTAATAGTGACTATTCATTATTACTGGACTGTGCGCCCCGCCACAAGCCCCTGTCCCCGGGGGAATATTTGTGACGCGTCTAGGGGTACAAAGAAGCGGGGGGGGCCCCCCCGCGGGCCCCCCGTGTTGATGGCGCGGTTTTTTTTAGTAGGGGAATTTTGGGTGCCGGGTGTCGGGTAACAAACAGGGGGGGCCCGCCCCTGGGGCCCCCGCTTTTCGTTCCGTCGATTTGGGATTACTGCCGTCAGTAGCTCTTGCTTCGGGCGGGCGTTCGGAAATCCCGCGGCGGCCGTTGAAAGCTCATATGCGGAGTCAGGCAGTCGACCCGGTGATTTCCGCGGTTGTTTGGAGCTCGGCGATGTTCGTCAAGGCATACGATAGAGCCGCCTCGTGCCAGTCCCCGTTGATGCTCGACGTCGCATCTGTCACGAGTACCGCTCGATAGCCGTGGTCCGCCGCGTCACGCACCGTATGTTCCACGGCCATATTGGTCCAAACGCCTGCCACAATAACCGTGCTAACCCCCGAATTCCGCAGCAGCACGTCCAGGCCGGTGCCGTTGAAGCTGCTCATGCGGTTGCGGATCAGGACGGGCTCGTCCGGAAGCGCCTCCAAGCCTTCCAGGGCATCGGCGCCCCAGGAGCCGAGTTTCAGCGACTCCGGGCCGATCATTCGGAAGATAGGGGCGTTGGTGCCGCCATAGTTGCCACCGGGGTAAAACACGATCCGGTTGTGGATGACCGGCATTGAATTGCTTCGTGCCCACTCGAGCAATTGCCGCACGTGGGAAACCAGGCCCTGCTCACGCGCGTGGTCGGCTGCCCCGAATGAGGCGAAAGCGCCCTCTGGGTGGGCGTTGTCATTCTGAAGATCTACCAGCAGTAGTGCTGTATCGCCGGCAGCAAGGGGAGTGTTGGCCATGGAGTCTCCTGTTTCATATGGCTAAGGGAATCGAGCGGAAATGCCCTAAGCTGTAACCCTCGGTTCGAGGTATTCTATTCCCGCACCAAGAAAGGCTGGGCCCGCCACTGCGGGCCCAGCCTTTGTTCATGCTGCAGCAACGGGTCGCCCTGGGGTCAGTTGGCGGGGTCGATGAGCAGTTTCATCTTCTTGCCTGCGCGGAGTTGTTCGAAGCCGTCTTCGATGAGTCCGGTGAGGGGGATGTCCTCGACCCATCCTGTGGTGTTGTAGTGGTCTTTGGCCATGAGGTCGATGACTGCGCTGTAGTCGGCGCTGGTGTAGCAGATGGTGCCTTGGATGCGGCGTTCCCTGAGGACGAGGTTGATCAGGGGCGTTGGCAGTGGCTTTTCGTAGATGGCCACGCTGATAAGGGGCCGGCGTTCCCCGAGGCATTCGAGGGCTGACTGTACTGCGGGGGCGACTCCTGCAGCGTCGAAGGCGGCGTCTACACCGTCGCCATTGGTCCGGTCGGCTATGAGGGACGTGACGTCCTCCTTTGTTGGGTCCAGGGTGCGGGCGCCGAGGGCCTCGATGGACTTGCGGCGGGTCTCGGTGGGTTCGACGACGTCGATTTCTGTGAGTCCCATTCCGCGCAGGGCAAACCAAAGACCGATGCCGATAGGGCCGGCTCCGTAGATCAGTGCCCTGCTTTGATCGTTGACTTCGCCCAGGGTGGCTGCATGATAGGCCACGGACATCGGCTCGACGAGTGCGCCCATCTCCAGCGAAACATTGTCGGGAAGCTTGTGGACTTGGTTGACCGGGACGACGGTGTATTCGGCCATGCCACCATCTGCCATCAGCCCGTGGAAACCGATCACATTGCAAAGGTTGTAAAGGCCCGTCCTGCATGGGCGACACTCGCCGCACCGATAGATGGGCTCCACGACAACCCGGTCGCCTTCCCGGATAGTGGTGACACCCCGCCCGATGTCCGTGACTACTCCGGAGAATTCGTGGCCCAGTGTCAGGGGAAGGCATTTCCCTGTGAGCGGGTGCGGCTCGCTGGGCGGGATGAAGATCGGGCCGTCGTAATATTCGTGGAGGTCGGTGCCGCAGATGCCGTTGCGGCTGACTTTGATCTTTACTTGGCCCTCTCCCGGTGTGGGTTCCGGGACGTCTTCGATTTCGACTTTGTTTTTGCCGTAGTACACCGCTGCGCGCATGGCGCCTCCTCGGATGTGTGTTCAGTATTTAGATAGTGCGGACGAGCTTTTTGTTGGCGAACTCGTTCAGGCCGTACTTGCCCAGTTCCCGGCCGATTCCCGAGCTCTTGACGCCGCCGAAGGGCAGGTCTGGGGCACTCTTGATGGTGGTGTTGATTCCCACCATGCCCACTTCCAGGCGGTCCGTGACGTAGGCGGCCTGCTTCTCGTCGTCCGTGAACACGGCGCTGCCGAGGCCATAGGGCGAGTCGTTGGCGAGTGTGATTGCTTCGTCGACGGAGTCGACCCGGTGGAGTACGGCTACTGGTCCGAAAAGTTCTTCCCTGTACGCGCGCATGTCCGGTGTGACGCCGGACAGTACTGTTGCGGGGTAGTAGGAACCGCGGCCCTCGGGGATAAACCCGCCAAGGTGGACGGTGGCCCCCTTGGCTACCGCATCGTCGACCTGTTCGGCCAGTTCCGCCCGTGCTTGGAGCGAGGACATCGGACCGAGGCGGGTGTCCTCGCTCATGGGGTCACCGATTTGCCATTCCGCTGCCTTTGCCAGGAACGCGTCAAGGAATGAATCCCAATTGCAGGAGTCTACGATCAGCCTCTTCGAGGATGTGCACGCCTGGCCGGCGTTCCCGAACCGGCCCGCGGCCGCCGCGCCGGCAGCCTTTTCCACGTCGGCTGCGGGAAGCACCAGGAACGGGTCCGACCCGCCGAGCTCGAGGACGCATTTCTTCAGGTGCTGTCCAGCCAGTGCGCCGATGGCGCTGCCTGCCTTTTCGGACCCGGTGAGGGATACGCCTTGCAGTTCCGGGCTGGCAATGAGTTCCGCCACCTGTCCCGACGTGGCGAAAAGGTTCTGGTAGACCCCTTCAGGTACCCCGGCGGCACGGATGATGTCCTCGATGCGCAATGCCTGCTGCGGGCAGTTGCTCGCATGCTTGAGCAGAATCGTGTTGCCCAGCAGCAAATTGGGGGCGATGAACCGTGCGGCCTGGTAGTAAGGGAAGTTCCACGGCATGACGCCAAGGAGCGGTCCAATGGGTGCTGTTCGGACCAGGGCCCGGCCGGCCCCCGCGATATCGAGTTCCTCGTCTGCGAGGAGCTGTTCTCCAGAGGTGGCGTAGTACTCAAAAATCGCTGCAGACAGTTCGACTTCGGTTCTTGCCTGCGAGATAGGTTTGCCCATCTCCAGCGTCATGAGCTTGGCAAGCTCAACGGAATGCTGCCGGTGAAGATCTGCTATCCGCTGCAGGACGGCGCAGCGTTCGGCAAGGTCCTTCCTGTGCCAGGACCGATATGCCTCGTAGGAGCGCCCCAGGGAAGCCGCCACCTCCGAGTCGGTCATGGTGTCGAATTCCTGGACTACGTTGCCACTTGTGGGATCAACAGTTGCATATTTCTTCATTGAAAGACTTTCATCATGTCGGGGCAGTCCGGGAAGGGCGGCTGGCCTTGCCCTTCCCGGACTGCCGAGCGGCCATTTCAGGCTGGAGTCAGGATGTCCGCATTGGTTGCAAAGTTCGGGTACTTGTTCGAAGCTTCCTCCGAGAGGATGGACCGGTACTGTTTGATGCCGCCGAGGTAGAACATAACGGTCCGCTTTTTGCCCGGGATGTTTGCGCCGAAGATCCACGATGCTGCCTGGGGGAAGAGGGTCTGGTGGGCAATATCGGAGCAGGTTTCAGTCCAGTCAGACTCCGTCTGGGCCTTGGCCTCGATCCATCCCGTTCCCGAGGTCGAGACGTGGTTGATGGTTTCGCTGATCCACTCGACCTGCGCCTCGATTGACGGCGGCAGGTTGGTGAAGGGGCCGTTCGGTCCCAGGATCATGAACATGTTGGGGAAGCCGTTGGTTGCCATGCCGAGGTAGCTGGTTGGTCCGTCAGCCCAATGTTCCTTGAGTGTTTCGCCCGCACGTCCCCGGATATTGACGCGCACGTAGTTGCCGTCCACGGCGTCAAAGCCCGTCGCGCAGATGAGTACGTCCAGCTCGTGAAGGACGCCATCAGCTGTGACGATGCCCTCTTCAGTTACCCGCTCGATAGGGTTTTCCTTGACGTTGACAAGAGATACGTTCGCTCGGTTGAACGTTTCGTAGTAGCCGGAATCGCACAATGGCCTGCGGGCGTAGAGGTCGGTCGGCGTCAGCTTACGGCGTGTTTCCGGATCCTTGACGATCTCGGCAATCTTGCGACGAATGAATTTCGCGGCTTCTTCGTTGGCCTCAGGGTCCGTGGCAATATCCGAGAAGGTCTCGAACATGAAGCGGAAACCGCCTCCTTCCTCCCAGACCCGCTGGTAAATCCGCTCCCGTTCTTCGGGGGAAACGCTGAAGGTCGGGACCGTGCTTTCTTCGAAGCCCATGGCAACGGAAGAGTTCCGGACCTGATCCCAGTTGGCCTCGAAGTTCTCCCGGTGGGCCCTCTGCTCCTGTTCCGTGAGCTTGCGGTTGCCTGCGGGAACGCTGTACTGCGGCGTGCGCTGGAATGACGTCAGATGAGCTGCGATCGGAGCCGTGGCCGTGATGACCTGGTTGCCTGTGGAGCCGTTGCCGATGACACCTACCCGCTTGCCGGTGAGATCCAGGTCCTCGGGCCAAGCGCCCGTGTGTACCAAGCGGCCTTTGAAGGTTTCCATGCCCGGAAACTTCGGCAGGTTGGTGGCAGAGAGCAGGCCCAGCCCCGTGACAAGGAATCGCGATCGGAAGGTAACCCCGCGGTCCGTGCGAACCGTCCAGATTCCTGCAGCCTCGTCGAACTCGGCCTCCGTCATTCCGGTTTCAAGCTGGATATGGCGGCGGAGGTCGTACCGGTCGACGACCCCGTTCAGGTATTTGAGGATTTGGGCCTGGGGCACGTACTTGGTGTCCCACGGAGTCTGCTGGTACAGCTCACGGTCGAAAGAGTATTGGTAGACGAAGCTTTCAGAGTCGGAAAGGGCTCCCGGGTACTTGTTCCAGTACCAGGTGCCGCCAACCCCTCCAGCCCGATCAATGGCTACAGCATTCAAGCCGAGCTCATTACGAAGCTTGTGCAGCATGTAGATGCCGCCAAAACCTGCTCCCACGACGAGTGCGTCGAGCTGCTGGGTCTCGTTGGGGACGACTTTGTCCATGATGGTGCTCCTCCGGCTAATAGGACGGTGTGAGATAATTCACTTCGTGTAAACCAGTCTGCGGCTGCGGAAGAGCGGCTGAGTGTTTCAACTTGAAACACTGGGACGGGGCCCGAAATACCGGCTTTGATACCCGGAAAGCAAGAATTGTCACTGCTTTCGCTTGCCCGGGAGGGATGAAACTGCAAAGGTGCAACATGACTGATCCAGTGCGGGAGGCACGTGAAAAACTAATTCGTGCCGGACTAACGGGGGTCTACCAGGCAGACGAATCGGTTCCGGACCTTATCGTCCGCAGTTGGCGCCGATCGATCGGCAGCGCAGTTGAAGCCTCAGGGCCTGCACAACGGTACCGCGACGTAGATACCGACACACTCCTGGGCAGGGCTGCTGTGCCGGTACTTGACCGGTGGCAGCATCAACTGGAAGACACCGGAACTACCCTGTTCCTGAGCGATCGCGGCGGCAGCATCGTCGACAGGCGGACGAGCGACAGCAGTGAGCGCCGGCGCTTGGATAACATGCATGCCGCAGAGGGGTTCGACTACTCCGAGGACGCCATCGGTACAAATGCACTGGGCACGTCGATGGTGGAAAAGCGGCCAGTGTTCGTCAAGGGAAGCCAGCACTACAGCGACGCGTTGGCAACGAACGCCTGCGCGGCCGCGCCCATCTATACGCCGGCTGGTCTTGTGGTGGGTTCGATCGCCTTAGGTGGGCCAATACAATCGGCAAATCCGATCATGCTTTCGCTGGCGCGGGAGATCAGCCAGCAGATCGAGGAGAGGCTTCGAACGTCTGCGCGGCCCCAGGACCTTGCGCTGGCTATGTCGTTCATGCGCTTTACCAGTTCCCAGCGGCCCACGGTCGTGCTGGACCACGAATCGATCCTCGCCAATACCCCGGGCCTGCCGTATGTGAATGTTGCTTCCCACGTCATGCTTTGGGAAGTGCTCAACGCCCATAACTGGTCTTCCTCGCCGACGCTCAGGCGTGAACTCGAGGGAACGATGCTCGAAATTACGGCACGCAGGGTCAGTGACGGGCCGCGGGTTCATTTTGTTGTTCACTTCTCTGAGATGGAGCCATTACTGCGCGGCGGACCAGCTGCGCCCGGCCTGTTGAATATCGGTGCGCATTCCGTGTCCGGTCCCCTCGTGGCCGCCCCAGGGCAAGCGATCGCTGTCGTCGAGGGGCCAGTCGGCACCGGACGGGCGACGGCAGCCCTGGACCTTCGAGCCACATGGGGCAAATCGGGCCCAGTCGAAGTATTCGTCATGTCAGCCGGATTGCCGACACCCTGGGATCGGGTCGAGTCACTTTTGAAGCAAGGCAAAGATGTCCTCCTACGCAGGCTTGAACACGCCGGCAGCGACGACTTCAGTGTGTTCTCCAGGATCGTGGACGCGGTGCAGAGGAGATGGACAGCTGGTGATCGTTCCGGAAGCCTTTTGGTCACGGTGTTCAGCGAAGACGCGTCCCAAGGAGTCCAGGCCTTCATAGACGCCTTGGGGATTAGTGTGCGGACGGCGCCACTGGCTCAAACTCCGGAACGCATTCCGGGGATGGTGACAAGGATTCTCAATGAAGTCGACGCTGGGTCGCGGCACACGATGTCCCCGGCTGCGCTGCAGTCCTTGGTTCAGTGGAACTGGCCCGGCAATGTGGCCGAGTTGGCAAGGACGGTCACCGATCTGGTTCGGTCGGTCAATGCTTCGGTCATCGAAAGACGGCATCTGCCAAAGCATCTTCAGCAGGCGCCTCCCCGGCGCCCCCTGTCGCTGATGAAGACTGCTGAGCGCGATGCCATTATCAAGGCCCTTGATGCCACCGGTGGTAACAAGTCGGAGGCAGCGGATTTGCTGGGAATGGGCAGGACGACGCTTTACCGCCGTCTCCGTCAGCTCGGTCTCGATTCAGGCGAGGCGACCATGTGAGTAGTCCGCATCACCTGCGGTGACCTGGTTCCTGGAAACCTTACTCAGGTTCATGACTTCGTGCAGAACAGCCTTGACTGCAGGATTCGTATCGTTCGGGCGCCAGGCGGCTCTGAGGTCGACGTCTGCGGTGGCGTCCGCCAGGGGAACGAAGACTACGTGTGGATCGGTCGCACTGTCTGCCACCGATGCCAACGTCAGGTGGCACCCTACTTCCGCGCTGACAAGAGCCAGCGCTGTCTGGGTGTCGGGTGCCACCTGGATGACATTGGGAACAAAGCCGTTGTCTCGTGCGAGCCGACGAAGCCGGTCGGGCAACACCGCGCCTTCGTAGGACGGCAAGGAGATGAACGCTTCCGCGGCCAACTTTGCGATCGCTAACCGGCGCGCTCCCGCCAGCGGATGCGTGTCGGGGAGTGCGATCACCAGGGAGTCCCGCAGCACAACTTCCGATGCGATTTCGGCCGGAATCACATCCCACCGTCCGAAAGCGACATCGGTCTCGTCCTGCACCAGCTTTGTCATGGCGGGTTGGGCGAAGTTTTGGCTGGAAAGGTCCAGCTGTATGCCTGGCCGTTGTGCCCTCACCAAACGTGCCAAGCGCGCAACCAATTGATGCGTGGAGGCGCCCGCGAAGGCTATGCGAACGAGCCCGGATTCCCCGCCATCCGCCGATCGGACCGCGTCTTCGGCGCGGCGCAGGGCATCGAGGACTTCCGTAGCCGGACCCACAAGCGCCCGACCGCTGGACGTCAGTTTTACAGATCGGGTTGTCCGGTCCAACAGCCTCGTATTCAGCTCATTTTCGAGTTGCTTTATGGTCCGGCTCAGGGGCGGCTGCGCGACGTGGAGCCTCTCCGCGGCCCGGCCGAAATGCAGTTCTTCCGCCACGGCAAGAAAGGCGACTAGCTGGTTGATTTCCACAGCATCCCTTCCCTCATTATTGAGTTTAGAGTATCACTCGAGCTTACCCAGTTAGACGGGAAGTAAGAATCGAGCGGTGAAACGGTTCTCTAGCTCCAGTTGAAGAACCCCGTTCCGGTCTTGCGGCCGAGCTCGCCGCGGGCCACCTTCTCGCGCAGGATCTGCGGGGGTGCGAACCGTTCTCCGAGGGTCTCATGCAGGTATTCGGCGATGCCGAGCCGGACGTCCAGGCCCACGATGTCCGTGGTCCTCAGCGGCCCGGTGGGGTGCTTGTAGCCCAGCACCATAGCGTTGTCGATGTCCTCGGCGGAGGCCACGCCTTCTTCGACCATCCGCATCGCTTCCAGGGCGATGGCCACGCCCAGGCGGGATGAGGCGAACCCTGGGGCATCATTGACGACGACGGCGGTCTTGCCGAGTGCCTCCACCCAGTCACGCGCCGCGGCCGCCAGCGGCTCGGAGGTCTTGTTCCCCACGACCACCTCGATGAGCGTGGAGGCCGGGACCGGGTTGAAGAAGTGCAGCCCGAGGAAGTCCTGCGGACGGTCGAGTTCGTCAGCCAGGCCGTTCACGGACAGGGATGACGTGTTGGAGGCCAGCACGGCACCGTTGCCGAGTTCGGCCTCGACGGCGCGCAGGGATGAGACTTTGAGGTCCCACAATTCGGGCACGGCCTCTACCACCAGTTCCCGGTCGCCGAAGGAGGCGTAGTCCGTGGTCACCGACAAGCGGGAGGTGTAGTCGGCCGCCCTGCCTGCTAGGCCGCGGGCCAGGGACTTGCCGACGGCGTCCTCGACGCGCCCGCGGGCCGCGTCCGCAGCTTCCTGGTCACGCTCAACGACAATGACGTCGGAACCCTTGACTAGGAAGGCGTGGGCGATTCCGGCGCCCATCCGGCCGCCGCCGAGGACACCAACCTTTGGGGGGAGTCCGGCGGGAATTGCAGGGATGCTCATGTCTACTTCTTCTTCCGGTCGAGGAATGCCTGCATGCGGTCAAACTTGGCCTGGGATTCGAAGAGCATGCCCTGGGCCAGGGTGTCGATGACGGGGTGGACTTCCCGCGGGGTGTGGAACACGGATTTGGTGATGCGGACTGCCAGCGGGTCCTGGGCGGCGATGGAGTCTGCCAACGCGTGCGCGGCGTCCATCAGGGTGTCCGGATCAACGAGCTCGGTGACCAGTCCAACGGCAAGGCATTCCTGGCCGGTGAGGACCTTGCCGGCGAGCAGGATGTGCTTGGCGAGCGGCTCGCCGACGAGTTCCTTCAGGCGCCAGGTGGCGCCCGCGGCTGCAAGGATGCCCAGGTTCGTCTCGGGATTGCCCATCCTCAAATCTGGCGTGCCGATGCGGAAGTCGGCCGCGTAGGCAAGTTCGGCGCCGCCGCCAAGGGCGTACCCGTCCAAGGCGGCGATGACGGGCATGGGCAGTCTTGCGATCCGGTCGAAGATGCCGGAGTTGATTCCGGCCAGTGCGTTGTCCCGGCGGCGTTCACGCAGCTGCGCGATGTCGGCGCCGGAGGCGAAGATGCCTTTGGCTCCGGTGTCCGGGTTCCCGGGCGTGCCTGAAAGGATCAGGATTTTCGGGGTTCGCTCCAGGTACGCGCACACCAGGTGCAGCTCATCCACCATGGCCTGGTCGATGGCATTGCGGACGTCCGGCCGGTGGAGCCGCACCGCTAATCGGTCTTCCCGCTCCTCAATCTGCAGCGTTGAGAAACCCGCGGCACCCAACTCCGTGCCGACGTCGTACGTCAATTCCGTCATCACAGCCCCTCCAGCAGCAGCGCCGTGCCCTGCCCGACACCCACGCACATGGTGGCGAGGCCCAGCTTCCGGCCCTCGGTGACTTCGCGTTCGAGGCGCCCCAGGAGGGTGATGACCAGCCGCGACCCGGACGAGCCGAGGGGATGTCCCAGGGCGATGGCGCCCCCGTCGTTGTTCACGATGCCGGGCTCAAGCTTCAATTCGCGCAGGCAGGCAAGCGCCTGCGAAGCGAACGCTTCATTGAGTTCGACGGCGGCCAGGTCGCCCACAGCGAGACCGGTCCGGTCCAGGACCTTGCGGGTTGCCGGGACCGGGCCGATGCCCATGATTTCCTGACCCACGCCTGCTGATGCGCAGTCGAGGATGCGCGCCCGGGGCATGAGGCCGTACTTCTGGACGGCGGCCTCGGACGCGACGATGATCGCGGAGGCGCCGTCGTTGAGCGTGGAGGCGTTGCCGGCGGTGACCACGCTGCCGCCCTTCACCACGGGCCGCAGCCCGGCGAGGACTTCGCGGGTGGTTCCGGGGCGGGGGCCTTCGTCCGTGTCCACGATGGTTTCGGCGCCCTTGCGGCCCTTGACCGTCACGGGGACGATCTCGTCGGCGAAGTGCCCGGCGGTGATGGCGTCCAGGGCGCGCTCGTGGGAGCGGACGGCGAACTCGTCGCAATCGTCGCGGGAGATGCCGTAAACCCGGGCCACTTCTTCGGCGGTTTCCGGCATGGAGTAGGTGGCCTTGCCGTCGCGTGAGAGTTCGCCGGAGACGAAGGCGGGGTTGGGGAAGCGCCAGCCGATGGAGGTATCGACGACGGCGCCTGGCTTGGCGAACGCCTTGTGTGGCTTTTCCATCACCCACGGTGCGCGGGACATGGATTCGACGCCGCCGGCCACCACGATGTCCGCCGCTCCTGCCTTGACCATGTGGGACGCCATGATGATGGCGCTCAGCCCGGAGGCACAGAGGCGGTTGACGGTGATGCCGGGGACGGTGTCCGGGAACCCCGCGAGGAGCCATGCCATGCGCGCCACGTTGCGGTTCTCCTCGCCGGCGCCGTTGGCGTTGCCGAGAATCACCTCGTCCACGGCGCCCGGGTCAATGCCGGCGCGTTCGACGGCGGCGCGCAGGGTGAGTGCGGCGAGGTCGTCCGGGCGGATGGAGGACAGGGTGCCGCCGTAGCGGCCGACGGGGGTGCGTGCCCCGCCGATCAAGAAGGCCTCAGGCATGGGTGTTCCAATCATGTGTGTGATGTGCTGTCTTGTGCCGGATGACGGTCTAGTTAAACGCGGAAATTCCGGTGATATCGCGGCCTACGATGAGGGCCTGCATCGAGTCGGTGCCTTCATAGGTTGAGACGACTTCCATGTCGGTCATATGGCGGACAACATGGTTTTCCAGCAGCAGTCCATTACCGCCCAGCAAGTCCCGTGCTTCGTTGCAGATCCACTTGCCCTTTTGGGCGGTGGCCATCTTCACCATCGAGGCCATGGCGTTGGTGAGCTTGTCCTGGTCGGCGAGTTCGGCCATGCGGGTACAGAGCAGTTGCATGGTGGTGAGTTCACTGAGCATGTTGGCCAGGCGGTGCTGGACCAGTTGGTAGGAAGCGATCGGTTTTCCGAACTGGTGGCGGCTGAGCGCGTAATCCGCTGCAATCTCGAACGCTGCCATGGCGTGGCCCACCGCCTCCCATGCCGCGCCGCCCCGTGTTGCCTGGAGCACCCGGGAGACATCGCGGAAGGAATGGCACAATTCCAGCCTGTTGGCGTCGGGGATCCGCATTTCCGTGATTTCGATGTCGGCCTGAAGGATGGCACGCTTGCCAACCTTGCCAGAGATGACTGTGGGGGAGTAGCCCTCGGGGTACCGGCCTGCAGCGTCCTTTTCGATAACGAATGCGTTGACGTTTCCATCTGCCGTGTTTCGAGCGAACAGGACGATGACGTCAGCGGCGTGGCCGTTGCCGATCCAGCGTTTGCGGCCCGTGAGCACCCAGGAGTCTCCGTCGCGCCGGGCCGCGGTCTCCAGAGCCACGGAGTCCGAGCCGTGTTCCGGTTCGGTTAGTGCGAAGGCGCCGGTCTTTTCAATCCTGGCCAGGGGCGGGAGCCAGCGTTCCCGCTGCTCGGCGCTGCCCAGGAGGTTAAGGGCGCCCATGCAGAGGTTTGAATGGATGCCGAGGAACGTGTTGAGGCTCCCATCGGCGCGGGCCATTTCGCGTGCCACCATTCCGGCGGCTTTGCGGCTCATACCGGGGCAACCGTAGCCCTTGATTGTGGTTCCTATGACACCCAGCCTAGCCAATGGTTCGAGCAGTTCCTCGGGAAATTCGGCTTTTTCCCAGTAGGCGTTGATAACCGGAAGTACACGGTTCTCGGCGAACGCGCGGACCTTGTCGCGGATAGCGATCTCGTCAGCAGTGAGATCGTCGTCCAAACGGAAGTAATCAGAGGTTGCCGTCTGCCGGTCGGCTGTGGTGGTCATCGTTGAACCTTTCGTTGTGATGCGGATGCAGGCCGCCGCTGTGCCTTGGTTTGGTTTCCCGTCTCAAGCCAGGCAAGAACCTGGTCACGGTTTCCGTCATGGGACGGGGGAACGAGGTCGTAGCTGACGGGTGTCTTCGAGAAAGTGATGGGATTCCGGACGGTGGGGATGGCATCCCTGCCTTCACCGATGGTGACGACGGGCTCCAGTCCAATGCGTTCAGCGAAATCGAGCCCCTGGCGAACGTCGTTGATCGGAGCGCAGGGAATTCCAGCCCCGGTGAGAACGTCAAACCACTCGGTAGAAGATGCTTTGCCAAGGGCCGCCTGCAGCACCGGCCGGAGTTCTTCGCGGTTCAGGCTGCGGGCCGGAGCCGTTGCGAACCGGGGATCGAGGCTCAACTGCGGGAGGTCAAGGGTTTGGCACAGCTTGCGGAACTGGGGATCGTTACCGATGGCAATGACAATGTCGCCTTCGCCCGTGGGCAGCGGCTCGTAGGGGTAGATGCTTGGATGTTCATTTCCCAGCCTTGCCGGGACGGTGCCGCTCAACAGATAACCGGCGGTCTGGTTGACCATGCCGGACAGCGCGGATGACATGAGGTTGACTTCGATGTGCTGCCCCCGGCCCGTTTGCGTCCGCTCATGAAGGGCCGCGAGTATTCCTATCGCAGCGTGAAGGCCTGTGATGACGTCGAAAACGGCAACGCCCGAGCGGTATGCCGGTGTATCGGGTGCACCCGTAAGGCTCATCAGGCCGGACAGCGCCTGGACAAGCAGGTCATATCCCGGAAGTGAAGCCCCTCCCGCCGTACCGAAGCCGGTGATGGATGCGTACACCACTTCTGGATTCGCTTTTGCCACGGAATCGTAGTCCAGGCCGTACCGTTCCAGGCAGTTTGGTTTGAAGTTTTCGACCATGACATCGGCCCGCTGCGCGATTTCCTGGGCAATCCTTCGGTCATCCTCGTCCCGGAGGTCCAGGGCGATGGATCCCTTGTTGCGGTTGATCGACAGGTAATACGTGGATTCGCCGTCCCGGACGGGAGGCTTCCACGCCCGGGTTTCGTCGCCGTCAGGGCTTTCGATCTTGACGACCGTCGCGCCCATGTCCGCCAGCAGCATGGTGCAGTAGGGGCCGGCAAGCACACGGCCGAAATCAGCAACCAGTACACCGGAAAGGGGGCCGCTTCCCTTACGGCCGAAGACGTCGGAAGCCGGAACCTCGTCAAGGGACGTATGGCTACCGGCCATCTCGGGCCAGTCGAGGTTAGGGCTGGTTTGAATCGTCACGGCTCTCCTTTGAATGCTCGTCGATGCATCAACCATCCCACTACGCATTACCTCTGGTCCAATACTTATTCCGGGCTATATTGATGTCTTGTTAGGAATAATTGATTGCCGCTTTTAACGACAGAGGCATCACCGAACCGTGGCTCGGTGATGCCTCTGTCTTTAGTGCGTTGGCTTGCTCCCGGAAACTACACGAGGACCATGCCGCCGTCGATCATGACGACCTGGCCTGTCATGTAATCGGAATCTTCCGATGCCAGGTAGAGCGCCGTTCCAGTGACGTCCTCGGGCGTACCGGCGCGGCCGGCAAGTATCGACCCTGAGAACTCGTTGAAAGCCTGCCCTGGCGCGGAAGTGTCTCCGAGTTCCATGATGTCGAGGTCGAGCTTGCGCCACAGGGGCGTGTCCACCACGCCCGGCGCAAAGGCGTTGCACGTGATGTGGTGTTCGGCCAGTCCGCGGGCTGCTGCCTGTACCAGCGCGTTGACCGCAAACTTACTGGCGCAGTAAGCGGCGAAGTTTGGGTACCCCTGGCGGCCTGCGATCGATGACGTGAGGACGAGCTTGCCCCAAGTCCCCTGCGAGATCATTTGTTTAGCCGCTTCCTGCTGGCAGATCAGTGAGCCGAGGCCGTTGACGTCGAGGGTAGTCCGCCAGTTTTCCTCCGTCACATCCAGGAAATGGAGGGGTTTGATGATCCCTGCGATAGCGAACATGACATCCAGACCGTCGTAAGCCTCCACGCCCGCTGCTACTGCGGCTGCAACGTCCGTCCGGTGGACTACGTTGCCGGAGGTCGAAATTGCTGTACCGCCTTTGGAAACGATTTCGTCCCTTGCGTCATTGGCCGCCTCAGCGTTGAGGTCAAAGATCGTCAGCTTGGCACCCTCTTCCGCCAGGCGCCTGGCAATCGACCGGCCCATTCCGCTGCCTGCGCCGGTGATCAATATCCGTTTGCCGTCAACTCGTCCAGTCATTGCTCAAAACTCCTTTGTTTGGGTGTCCGTGACTTGCGGGAGTCCTTCCCCGGCTTGTCCGTAGTAGCTGCAACAGTCGTGCCGCTGGCCTCGGAACCAGGAGGGAGGCCCACCGGAATCCCCACCTCGATGTCGGTCGCCGTGGGTGAATCCGATTGCGTATCCCGCGAGTCTTCACGGTATTGCGCCAGGTTACCCAAGGGGAAATACCAAAATTGGCCCTATTGATGCATGTGGGGCAATAAACATGACAGTCAGTGAGCAGTAGAAACGCCCATCGTGAGGGATCCTACTTCGCGGAGGCGCCAAGGGTGTGGCGGAGCCAGGCTATTTCTGCCCGGCTCGCCGCTTTGCCAATTGTCAGCATTCCTTGGCGGTAGATGTCCTGGATATCCGCGCTTCGCAAAGGTCTGCCGTTTTCGTAGAAGAAGCTGGCGGGTGCCTCGAGGAATTTCAGCCGCCGCTCGAGTACCTCGTGCTGGTCTTCGACGTCGGGAAGTCGGGACAGGAAGGCAAGGATCACCATAAACCGCCCCAGGTCGCTGACATCTCCGCCTGAAGCGCTGCGAAGCCGTTGCTCAAGGTCTTCCCGGCCCTTAGGCGTGAGTTCTAGTGTGTGGCGCTGGGCCGCGCGCCCGTTCTCGATGCGCTGCACAATGGCACCCGCTTTGATGAGCCTTTGAATGGCGGGATACAGGCTCCCGTCACTGATCTCCTTTGCGAAACCGTAGAGTTCATTCATCTTGCGCCGGAGTTGGTAACCATGGAGGGGGCCTTCGGCGAGGAAGCCCAGGATCATCAGTTCGAGCACGACAACAATGCTAGCGGATGGGAATACATCGAAACGAGGTAACGTTCCCTAATGCATACCTCGTTTAGAGGTATCGCTCCGTTTTCGCCGTCGAAGGATCCTCCCATGCTGTCTTCGCCCATGCCCCTTGCGGCTCAAGCCACCGTTCCCCGGGGCCGGCTCGCTATCGCCGTTGTCTCCACCGTGGTGGAATGGTACGACTTCACGTTGTTCCTTTACCTCAGCGCCGTCCTTTCACGGGTGTTCTTCGGTGACAGCCCCACGGGGGTCCTTATGACACTTGCAACGTTTGCCGTTTCCTACCTCCTCCGGCCGATAGGCGGCCTCGTCTTTGGATACGTGGGGGACCGTTGGGGCCGCCGGCCCGTTCTGCTGGCATCCATGGCGTTGATGCTGCTGGCCACACTGGGCAGTGCTGTCCTGCCGACCTACGCGCAGATTGGTGAATCCGCCGCGGCCTGGCTTCTCGCACTGAGATGCCTGATGTCATTTTCGGTGGGTGGTGAATACACGGGCGTCATGACCTATCTCCTGGAAAGCAGCAGCCCGGGAAAGCGTGGGCTCGTCACCTCACTGGCCGCCGCGGCGAGCGAAATCGGAGCGCTGCTCGCTGCCGGTGTCGCAGCGGCCACCATCGCTGCCCTTCCTGCGGCACAGATGGATGCGTGGGGTTGGCGAATACCATTCATTGTCGGCGGTCTACTCGCTGCCTTGATCCTCTTGCTGCGCACCGGCCTCCACGAAACCCCGCTCTTTGCGCAGAGCCGCGCAGAGGAAACCCGGGAATCGATTCCACTGGTTGTGGGGCGGCAATGGCGGGCCATTATCCGCACATTCGTCATCTCCGGGCTTGTTTCCGCAACGTACTACGTAGGCATTGTCTACCTGCCCACATACCTGGTTTCCGTTCAGGGCTGGGCCGAATCTTCCGCGCTTGCCCTGGCAACGCTTTCCGCCGCCGTCGTGGTTGTTGCCTCGCCGGCCGCCGGCTGGTTGTCCGACCGATACGGGCGTCGCCGGACCCTGCTCGTTTTGGCGGTGGCGGCCGTTCTTCTGCCCGTTCCCATGTTCGCTGCCGCCGGTTACTCCACCGCACCCTTGGCCATTGCCGCCGTCGTGGTTCTTTCGTGCCTGGCCGGCAGCCTGAGCGCAGTGGGCGCATCAGCAATTCCGGAGCAGTTTGTCGTCAGGGGCCGCCTCACCGCGCTGGCAATCGGCGGGACGATTGCCACCACCATATTCGGCGGCATCGCGCCCTATGTGGTTCAGTCGCTGACTGAAACCACCGCGTGGCCACTGGTACCCGGAGTACTGATTGCAGCCGTCGGCGTTGCCGCGATACCCGCAATTCGCCGCGGGCCTGAAACCGCGGGAGGGCATTCCGACATTTCGGCGGCGGACAGTTCACCTGAGCTGGGTGACCTGCAAACCGAATCAAAGGGAGCACACAACCATGCCTGAGCACATGCACGCAATCGTCCTTGACGGCCCGGGAGCGCCCGAAGCTCTCAAGATCCGGGTAGTGCCCCGGCCTGTTGCCAGGCCTGGTTGGGTGCTGATCAAAGTCCACGCTTTTGGCCTTAACCGCTCGGAGCTTCATTTCCGCAGGGGACTGGGCTCATTCGGATCCTTCCCGCGCATCCCCGGGATTGAAGCAACCGGTGTTGTAGTAGAGGCTCCGGGCGGTGAGGTGGCCGAAGGCACTCAGGTCGCCGCGCTGATGGGCGGCATGGGCAGAACTTTCGACGGCGGCTATGCCGAGTACGTGAGCGTGCCGGCCTCCAGCGTGGTCCCGTTTAGAAGCAGCCTCGCTTGGTCTACTTTGGGTGCCGTGCCGGAAATGCTGCAAACCGCAAACGGCTCCCTGACAATCGGAGTAAACGCCGCGCCTGGCAGCACCCTGTTGATCCGGGGCGGCACTTCATCCATTGGGATGGCCCTGGCTGTCCTCGCAAAACGCCAGGGCATCACGGTGGTCTCCACCACCAGGAATCCAGCCAAAAGGCAGGCACTCCTGGACGCTGGCGTGGATCATGTGGTGATTGATTCCGGTTCCATTGCCGAACAGGTACGCGGAATTTTCCCGGAGGGGGTCGGCGGCGCAGTGGAGCTGGTCGGCACGCCGACACTTCAAGACACACTGCGGGCCACGGCTGTCCATGGGACGGTCTGCTTCACCGGAATGCTCTCCGACGAGTGGACCGTCAAGGACTTCTATCCGATCGACTTTATTCCCAACGGTGTCCGGCTGACTGCCTACTCCGGCGGGGCGAGTGACCTTCCAGCGCCTGTTCTGCAGGAATTCGTCGACGCTGTTGAAGCTGGGCGGGTGAGCGTCCCGATCGGCAAAGTGTACCCGTTCGACGAGATTGTCCAGGCCCACCAGGACATGGAGGACGGATCCATTTCCGGGAAGCTCGTGGTAACTGTGGAAGGAAGCATTGATGCCTGACCTTAACACTGCGGGGAGAGTTCTCCTGCGGTTGAACGAACTGCCGGTTGGTGCGTCCTTGAGATCCGTCACGGCACAGCCCAGCGAAGTTGCTGGCCGGAAGGCCCTTAGGGTGGCTTTGACCGGCGAGGCCGCAGCTGGGGTTCCAGGAGTCGATTACATCGACCAGCCCACCTTTGTCCTACTTCCCGTTGAGTTCCAGAACGGCGTCATCGAGGTTGACATACTGAGCCGCCTGACTGCGGACGCGCCGGACTACGCGCGTGCATTCGCTGGCATTGCCTACCGAATTTCCGAAGACACTGACCGCTTTGAGTCTGTTTATGTTCGGCCGCTCAACGGGGTGAAACTCAATCCACCAGGGCCGCGGGTGAATCGGGGGCTGCAGTATTTCGCCTATCCCGAGTGGGACTTTGAACGTCTTCGCGTTGAATATCCCGACGGCCGCTTCGAGGCCCGGGCCGACATCGGCCCGGACGAGTGGATCCATATGATCATCGAAGTGCTTGGCCGGCGGCTACGCGTCATTATTAATGGTGGAGAGGTCCTGACTGTGTCCGAATCCAAGGGCGTGCCGTTTCCCGGCATGGTTGGCTTGTGGGTTGACATCGGAACTGAGGCGTTCTTTTCCAACCTGAGCATCACGCGCGGCTGAGATTCGGGACGCATCCTGGGGCCACATCAATGGTCCTTCATTAGTGGGTGAAACCCCTGTGGATCACCGCGTGGATTGATGATACACACGAAAACTTACAGCTGTATATATTTTCAAGTAAGATTTCTGGAAACGCTTCGTTGCTTGGGAGTCGTACGCTTGATGCTCGCGGCGCCGGATGGAACGGCAACTGTGGCTGTGGCAACGGCCTCAAGTTGTGGGGCCGTCCGAATGATGGGATGTTGGTGCAATGTTGGAGACAGCTGCCAAGAAGGGCGGAGCCCGTGGGCCCTACGCGAAAAGTGAATGGCGGCGTGCCCAGATCCTGCAGGCCGCTTTCGATGCCTTCGCGACCGTGGGCTACCGAAATGCAAGCATGCTGCAGATGGCTGCTGATTGCGGAGTGAGTCGCACAGCTCTCCTGCACTACTTCCCCACGAAGGAGGCCTTGCTGGAGGCCGTACTCGAGGAACGAGACCGCAAGGATAACGAACTCTTCTTCGCAGGCGCGCCGGAGGAGAGCTCTGATGGAATCGAATACTTCAGCCGACTCATCAGAGTCATAGAGCACAACGCAAGAAACCCTGGCATCGTGAGTCTGTTCGCCGTCTTGTCCACTGAGGCTTCCGATGCAGGGCACCCTGCTCATGACTATTTCGTGGCGCGATATGAGAGAGCTCTAAGACGCACCAAAGCTGCCCTCGGAAACCTGGCAAGCCGCTCGCTTATAAGGCCGCACATTGAATTGGAAGGCTTGGAAACGGACATCATCGCGCTAGTCGATGGCCTGCAGGTCCAGTGGCTGTTGATGCCGGTCCATCTGGACATGGCCGGCCGTCTCAGGGCGAGACTCCGAGAGCTGACTACAGCGGATATACCGTAAAAAGTCGAACTGCCGCTCCGATTTCAGGAGGGCGCTCCAGGGGGAAGTCTTGCTCGTTGGCCAGAACCTGCGTGCGCGTGGGAGCGGGTGCTCCTGCGCTTTGGAGAACTGTTAGTCGAAGGGCAGGCTTTTGTAGGCGGTGTCTTTGTTCATGTTCCAGCCTGCGACCACGCCGGCGCCGATCATTTGGTCGCTGAGGCGGGCGAGGCGGTAGGCCGGGTCTGTATCGAGGGCGAGTTGGAGGAACTGGTGTGCTTTGCTGCCTCTGCCTTCCCACCAGTTGATGTAGCCGATGGCGGTGAGGACAGGTGCCGCGTGTTCGGGGGAGGTGCGGGTATAGGCGTGGAGGAGGAGTTGTTGTGCCCACTCGATTCGTGACCATTTTGGGGGCTGTGTGGTTTGGGCGAACAGGATGTGCTGCATGGGTTCGTCGACCCCGGGGATGTCTGCGATGAGCCGGTCGCGGATGGCGGGGAATTGCAGGTTTGCGACGAGGGCGTGACAGTCGTCGTCGCTCGGGAAGTCTGTGGCGCCGAGCATGTTGCCCCAGAGTTCCCGCCCGTGCAGGAGGGCCGTCTCGGAGGTTTGAGACCCGATGGAGTGTATGTGGTCTTTGACGGCGGCCGCTTTCGCTGCATCGTGGCCGCTAGGTGGAAGGGTGATGTGGTCTGTGGGTTCGACGAAGCTGCCGCGGTAGATGAATTCGGCGTTGATCGCGCTGGTTTCGGTGGAGCTGACGGGCATGGCGAGGTTGGTGCCTGGTTCGCCGTCGTATGGGGAGAAGGTTTCGTTCCCGACGAAGAGACCGTCGCGAATGGTGATGCCCTGCTCGGCGAGGACCCCGGTGAGTGCGGCGATGGCCCCGGCTTGGGGTTTGGGCTGTCCGGGTTGGGTGGTTTCGCTGGTGTAGACGGCGAAGAGGATGGACGTGGCGGTGGTGTCGCTGGTGAGGTAGTGGGCGACGGTGCGGGCGTAGGGGAGTTCCTGGCCTGGTTGGTGAGGAAGGTCGATACGTAGGGTGGCGCCGATGCTGTTGTCGTTCATCGTGATGCAGACCAGGCTTTCCTGGGGCCAGAAGCCGAGGGTGTGTCCGATGAAGCTGAGGACATCTGATGGTGTTTTGATGGTGAGCTTTTCCATGATCCCGTGATTCCCCTGACCGGTTGTGGTGCCGTGTTTCTGCGGTTGTTGGTGGTGGGCGTCGTTCTGATAGGGGACCATCTGCTGGGTTGAGGGGCCGGAGTGCAACTTGGGGGACCGGCGCCGGGGCCGAAAACTTCGTCGAGAACCAAACGACTCTGGCTTGGGAAGTTTTTGGTCCCGGGTCGGCGCGTAGCGCCCTGGTTGCGTGGAGGGCCCGCCCAGCGATCATGGGACATATCAGAATGACAAGCAGCGATGAGTTTTGCTTTTCCATGGGTTTACAAGAATGTGACCGCATGACTTCGGCGGTTATTAGGGGCGCTGAGGCGGCTTTGCAGCGGCGTGAAAATTGCACTCGGTGGCCGTTTGTTCCTGCACCAATTACTGATGCATACAATCTCTCTTACGAGGAGAAATGGCTTCTCGTATGCCAAATATATTGGGGGTACGGGTTTGGGGTTTCGTTACCGCAAGTCAATGAGTTTTGGGCCGGTGCGGATCACCGCATCGAAGCGCGGATTGGGCGCAAGCGTTGGAGCGGGCCCCTTGCGGGTCACGAAGTCGGCAACGGGTCGCACAACAACTACGGTGAGGGTCCCCAAGACTGGGATCTCCTATTCGACCAGCAGCTCCACCCGCCGTTCCACCCAGAACGCTGGCGTTGGGCGATCTAATCCTTCGCGTGGCCGCATCGACCATCGAATCATCAGCGACGAAGCGTGGCGGCAGCTCCTGGTGCCGGATGGAACGCCGGCGGCCACGAAGTTCCAACGGAACTTCGTGCGTGCAGTCGTCGCCCGCGCAACCGGAACGCGCCCCAGCCTCATGCACCTGACCCAGGGACAGGCAGCAAACGTCCTTACCTTCGTCGGTGAAAGCCCGGCGAGGTTGAACGCGGGCGGCCGCGGCGTGGCACAGCTTGAGAAGGCCGGGACAGTTGCCCAGTGGACGATGCTCGGCTTGCTGCTGCTTATTGTCACAGTCTCTTCGCCTGCAGGGTTTGTGCTGGCAGCGGGCATTGTCGGGCTAACTTTAGTGCTGCGAAAGCGCCGTCGTGACCGCCAGGCGTGGGAGGACGCCACCTGGTCAGCCAGCCTCAGAGAACCTGTCAGGTCCTCTACCGACGGTATCGAAAGATTGGCTGCTGACGCTCCGCCCCATCAGGATCCGTCATACGCGGTGCCGCTGGAACCAAGTGCAGCGGTAAATCTGGCTGCCTCCTCCCATAAGCGCTCGTATCCTGTTTCCCTTGGTCGTGCGGAATGGCCGAACGTGGAAGTCGTTGGTGAGCACGCCTATGGCAAGGCAATCAAGGCGGCGCTCCGCGCCAATGGGGCCTTCTCCGCTCGAAGGACCGACGGTGAAGCTGAAGGCGTTCAGGTGGAGTTGGTTGCCGAGCCGGACAACCCGCACGACTCCAATGCCATAAGTGTTCGGTGGAGAGGCCGGGTGCTTGGTTATCTCAGTCGTGAGGACGCTCCTCGCTATAAACAACCAATCAGGAGAATCATCGCCAGCGGACTCGTCGCCGCAACCACGGCTCGCATGTGGGGCTACGACGGCGCCAAGTTTCGTGCACGCGTCACCGTTGCGCTGCCAGAACCGGAGCTGATCACTCCGCTCAACGAGGCCCCCACGGGCGTGACCACTCTCTTACCGTGGGGATCAGGAATTCAGGTCCTGAAGGAAGAGAACCACTTCGACATACTGTCCAGCCACGTCCCAACTGACGGTCGAGGCCTCCTGCTGGTCAGCCTGCACAAAGAGATCAACACGTTGAAGAACGGCACGCAGCGCCCGTTTGTCGAGGTACGTCTCGACGGCACACGGGTCGGGGAACTCAGCAACGTCACCTCAGCACACCTGCTCCCGCTCCTCGAACACACCGAGGCAGTCGGTGAGACCGCCGTAGCCTACGCCAAGATCACGGGTTCTGCCCTCGCTGCACAGCTCGTCCTCCACGCCGCTAAAGCCACCGAGATCAGCAACGATTGGCTTTCCGAGGGCCCGCACCCTGCCCCGAAGCTCCTCCCGCTGGCTGCGAACTACAAAGTCCCGGCCGCCTACGCGAAGTAGGGAAACCAAGCAAAGAAATCCCGAAAGAGGAGTGTGGACAATGTCCACACTCCTGGCCTCGGACTAGCCCGTACTGTCTCTGAATGGGCCACGGATTCCGCATGTTTTCGCGCGTACCGAGTGTTTGCAAGGGCTGGAATGGGGACTGTCCGATAAACGGTGTGTGTAGTCCGGCCGGTTTCATTATTGAGTGGTTCTTTCGAACCGGCCGGCGAAGGTAATCGCGAACGCGTTTAGAGCAGGCTTCCATCTCATCACCCAGCGTGCCCTACCGCCGCCGGTCGGATCACGAGCCCTGGTGACGAGATATAGGCATTTCAGGGCAGCGGTCTTGTTGGGGAAGTGCCCGCGGGCCCGTACTGCCCTTCGGTAGCGGGCGTTGATCGACTCGATCGCGTTCGTCGTGCAGATAACCGGCCGGATCTCCGCGTCGTACTCCAGGAACGGCACGAACTCAGCCCACGATGACTCCGAGAGCCGCACAATGGCCGGATAGCGCTGGCCCCATTCGGCCGTGCACTCGGCAAACCGGTCCTTTGCCTCTTGCTCGGACGGGGCAGTTTAGACGGGCTTGAGCGCCTTGACGATACCTTCGCGGTGCCGGCGTCCGGCGTAGCGGAAGCTGTTACGGATCAGGTGAACGACGCACTGTTGCACGACCGTTCGCTCCCACGTGGTCGTGATCGCCTCGGGCAGGCCCTTGAGCCCGTCGCAGACGGCGATCAACATATCGTCGACGCCCCTGTTCTTCAGCTCGGAGAAGACCTGCAGCCAGAACCGTGCACCCTCGCCGCCGTCGCCGGCCCAGTTGCCCAGAATCTCCCGCTCCCCACCAGTGGTGACTCCAATGACGACGTAGAACGGGGTGTTGCGCACCTGCCCGTCACGGACCTTGACCACGACCGCGTCAACGAAAAGCACCGGATAGATCGGGTCCAAGGACCGGGCAGACCATTCGGCCAGCTCCCCAGCGACCTTCTCCGTGATGCGGCTGATGGTGTCCTTGGAGACCTTGGCCCTGTAGACCTCCTCGAAGTGCGCGGCAATTTCCCCGGTCGTCAGCCCGCGCGCGGAGAGCGAGACCACGATCTGGTCGATCCCGTCCAGGCGTCGTTTGCGCTTGGGCACGATGACCGGTTCGAACGAGCCGTCCCGGTCCCGGGGGACTTCAATCTCGACCGGACCGATTTCGGTTAGCACGGTTTTTGATCTGGTGCCGTTGGGCATGTTGGCCGCGACCGGTGTCTGGCCGTGCTCGTGCCCGTGGTGTTCGGTCAGCTCGGCTTCCAGCGCGGTCCCGAGCACGTTCCTGGTGAGTTGGTTGAGCAGCCCGCCGGGACCGACCAGGCTTACGCCCTGTTCCTTGGCCTGCGCGAGCAACCGCTCCGCAAGTTCCTTCTGATCGATGATCTCTCCCGTCACAGGATCGATCATCACCCCTGTCATCTCGGTCGTGGACTCTGACACGGCCGTCTCCTTTCGGATCAGGCCGGACCCTCTCACACCGTTTTTCTTACAGTCCCGCAGTTCAGGCGGTGCTGTCGAGGATCAGGCGCAGCGTTTCCGCGGGTTGGTCCCAGTGCGGGAAATGACCGCAGTTGTCGAACCAGTGGAGCGTTGCATCCGGGAACAGCTCCATGGCCCGCGCCGCCTCACTGGGAGCGGTGACCTTGTCCTTTCGCCCCCATCCGATGACCACTTTTGCCTTGAGTGAACCGGCCGGTGCGCCTTCCTGGCGGGGTCCGTGAATCAGTGCGTTGAGGGCCGGGTCCAGACTGCTCGATGTCTTGAACCCGCGAAGTTCATGCAGGACCAGGTCCTGCGGCAGCTTCCAGGGGTGGGCGGAGAACTGAGCCAACAGGGCCGTGCGGCCCACGGGGTTGCCCGTGAGGAAGGGGAGCGCCGGCTGGATGCGGCGCACCAGTGCGACGGAGGCCTTGATGCTTGCACCAAAGATTGCTGCCTGGCGGTCATTCCAGAATCCACCAGGGTCCAGTGCGATCGTGGTGCCAGCGTGCCCTCGCCGTGCCATTTCCATCGCCATCCGTGCGCCCATGGAGCTGCCGACCAGGTCAACGTCACCCAGTTCCGCGTCGCGGATAAAGGCTTCGACGGCATCGGTCAGCGTGGCAATTGTGGTTTCTCCGGTTAGCGGCGCGGATTCGCCGCATCCGGGGAGGTCGACGGCGATGACATCGCGTTCAGCGGCCAGCGCCGGGATTACCGGGTTCCAGTTACCAATACTGGAACCGAGCCCATGGATCAGGAGGAGTGGCTTACCGGAGCCTTGCCGGGTTGAGTGCAACATGACTTCACTGTAGTGGGCGGTTCAACATCTCTGGCCAGGGGTCACCTGTCGAAAGGCCCGACGGTGCAGCGATACGCGGTCAGGCAGCGCATCCAAACGCCTCAGGTCGAACACATCTCAGGCAGGGCGAAGAGTCCAACCGCCACGTTGTCGAGGGCCCTCAATTCCGGGACGTAACCGGCGCCGAGGCAGCCTGGTTTGGGACGCCGAACTGGGCAAAAGCGAGGGTGTGCACAATGTGCACACCCTCGCGTTCGGATTGAGTCTTACTGGTGCCGGACCGGGCCGGATTGTTGAGGCTTTCGGGGGAGTGGCGGAAACTCAAGGGCCGGAACGCGGTTCGAGTCCCACCTCGGGCACAACAGGTCGCCTCGTCAGGGGCGATTTTGCTTTAACGTGTTGACAACCTTGCGGTCGCGTCGCCTGACGGGTTGGGTCGCGGGCTGTAGCCTGGCCGCCGCGGGGGGTATGCAGGTGTGTGGGGTGGCGGGGTCAGTGCCGTGGCTGGTGGGCGCTCCGCGTGCTGTTTGCTGGGGTTATACGGTTCCTCGCTTCCGGTCTTGTCGGGTAGGCCCCGTGGTGGCCTACACCTATTCATGGGCCGGGGGAGAGACGACGACATGACCGCAGCGCGGTTGATTCGCGGCCTCCGATGCGAGGTTTCGACGACCCAAAAGCACCTTGCGTTCATCGCAGCCAGAGTAGGTGTGGACACTGTCTACACTTACGTCTAATTTGATGCTCTGCCCGGCGCCGGCCGGGAGTTCGAGTCCTCGCATTCCCGCTTGCCGTGACTCAGCACAGGGCCGCCAGATGAAAGACTGTTGGACTCGGCGGTGTGCCCCTTTTCCCCGAGGCAGGTGGGAGGGTCAGCTTGAGATATATCGCTGCTGGGAGTCGGTGTCCAAGGGCCGTAACCCGGCTCTAACCTGACGCCGTCGGACGGTCAGACTGACGTCAGGTTGGGGTGAAGTGCACTCGGATTCGCGCCCTTATCGGATTTGCTTCTGGTTGAGCCGAGGTTGGCCTCCCGGATGCTTGTCCGCTGCGCAGGCACGGCCGGTGGAATGTACCGCATCAATGCCAGCGTCTCCCCAGGAACGTCACAGCGGCGGTGATCGCGATGCCGAGGGCGATCGGGACGCTGAGATGGATCTGGAGCAGGAGTACTCCGATGGCGGCCCCGGCGAACATAGCGAGGACAGCGCCCAGCCGTCGGTTGAGTAACCGGGGCCGTTGCTTGCCCACAAGTGACTCTCCGGCGAGGGAGGTCATGGTGGAAGTAATGACCACTGTGGTCATGTCCCGTACGCCCAAATGCCGCGCAATCAGGGCCTGGGAGCCCATGTGCATGGCGATAAGGGCGGCAACAATGACACGAATGGACTGGTGGCCGACGTCTTCCACGATGAGCGAGATGGCGGCGGTTCCCGTCAACGCGATACAACCCGCTGTGAGAAGGAGCGTGACCCTGCGGTTCCAGCCTTTCGGGCTTGACTGGAGCGTAAATCCGGCAACCGCCGCGCCGAGGAGAAAAGCGCCGAGTGCTACCAGTGGGCCCAACGTTGGCAGGTTCGCGGCCCCGGCCAGCGCCATCGCAAGAATCACCACGTTGCCGGTCATGTTTCCGGTGAAGACGTGATCGAGTCCAAGGTAGCCGACCGCGTCAACCACACCTGTAACGAGCGTGAGGGCCATCATGAGCATCAGTCGGAACTTTTCCGGAGACGACGCATTTTCTTGTGGGGTAGAGGCGGTTTTGATACCTGAGCCGGCTACAGCTGATGTCATGGTTTAAGGGATCCTTCATCATGAGGGGTGGTCTCTATGACCACCCCTCGGACATGCTTGTTGGTGGTTTTGATGGACTGGCAGGCAACTAAGGCGCTGCCAGTCCTCCGGGGATCTGCGCCGGCGACTAGGGCGCCATCGTAGCGGCGACGCGCAATCATTGTTGGCGCGGCGCTCAGGCTTCAAGCTTGGAATGCTCGCCCAGGCGGTGCCATGAACGGTTGTGGTAGACCAGGGCGTCGCCGGGTTCGCCCGCTTGGACGTCACGCATCACGTGTGACTCCAGGGCGTGAACGGCGACGATGGTGGAGGTTCCCACCTCCATCCGGTTGATGACGGCGCAGCGCACCCAGGCGCGCACATCCTCATAGACCGCTTCGCCGGTCGCCAGGGCCGACCAGCGGTGCGTCTGGTCAAAGCGGTCGGCGCCGGGGGTCGCGCCAAACTTGGCCAGGTCGACGTCGTGCGCGTCCAGGAGGTGCACGACGACGGTTTCGGCGCGCGACAGCACCGCGGACGCAGAGGACAGTGCCGAGACCGAGAAAATGAGCAGCGGAGGTTCTGCGCTCACTGACACGACCGACGAGACCGTCAGCGCCACCGGTCCGTCGCCTGCATCCGCCGTCACGACGGCGACACCTCCCGGGTGGCCACGGAACAGTGCTTTGAAGTCGTCGGCCGACAGGGAGGACGGGAAGCTTTGCTCCGGGCCCCCAAGCCACGTGTCCGTAGGGTAGGCGTGAAACATCCCTATGACGCCGTGGGGGCGGAGCGGCGGAGTTCCCGGCGGACGATGTCCGTCCCTGCACTGAGGGCACTCAGCTTGGCGAGGGCGACATCCCGGGGGAACGGGGCCATGCCGCAGTTGGAGCTGGGGATGAGCTTGTCCGCATCAACGAACTGCAGTGCCTTGCGGAGGGTGTCGGCGACCTCCTCCGGCGTCTCGATGGCCTCGCTGGCGACGTCGATCGCGCCCAGCATGACTTTCTTGCCGCGGAGGAGCTCGATGAGGTCCATGGGCACGTGGGAGTTCTGGGATTCCAGCGAGATGATATCGATGCTGGAGCTCTGCAGCAGCGGGAACGTTTCCTCGTACTGACGCCACTGTGAGCCGAGCGTCGCCTTCCAGTCATTATTCGCCTTGATCCCGTAGCCGTAGCAGATATGCACGGCGGTCTCCGCACGCAGTCCTTCCGCCGCCCTCTCAAGTGCAGCCACGCCCCAGTCCTTGACCTCATCAAGGAAGACATTGAACGCGGGCTCATCGAACTGGATGATGTCCACGCCCGCGGCCTCCAGTTCCTTCGCCTCCTGGTTCAGGATCGTGGCGAACTCCCAGGCCAGCTTCTCGCGGCTCTTGTAGTGGTCATCGTAGAGTGTGTCCACCATCGTCATCGGGCCGGGAAGAGTCCATTTGATCGGCTTGTCGGTGGTAGCGCGGAGGAATTTTGCGTCGTCGACGAATACCGGCTTTTCGCGGTGCACCGGTCCGACGACGGTCGGCACGCTCGCGTCGTACCGGTCACGGATGCGCACGGTCTTGCGCTGTTCAAAGTCGACGCCGCTGAGATGCTCGATGAAGGTCGTGACGAAGTGCTGGCGGGTTTGCTCGCCGTCGCTGACGATGTCGATGCCGCGCCGGCTCTGCTCGTGGATGGCGATGCGCAGCGCATCCTGCTTGCCCTCGAGCAGCGCATCTCCCTCCAGCTTCCATGGGGACCAGAGAGTTTCCGGCTGTGCGAGCCACGATGGTTTCGGCAGGCTTCCGACAAGGGTGGTGGGCAAGAGTGTGTTCATGATTGGGAATTCTCCGTTGGTCAGTTGACGAGAGCGGGGTAGTTGGCGGTCCACTGGTCCAACAGGTCCTTGTGGGGCGTGATGAAGTGCTCCTCCGTGTACTTCGCCTGCGTGACCGCGAGCTGGCTGCGCTCGACGCGGTCGTACGCGATCTGGGTCCGCGAGTAATCCTGCTCTCCCAGGCTCGGCTGGTAGACGGCGGCGGCGGCCGAGTTCGCGTTGTAGACCTCCGGGCGGTAGATCTTCTGGAAGGTCTCCATGGTGCTGATCGTGCCGATGAGCTGCAGGTTGGTGTAGTCGTTGAGCAGGTCGCCGCGGAAATAGAAGGCGAGCGGAGCCACGCTGCCGCGCGGCATGAAGTAGCGGACCCGCAGCCCCATTTTCGCGAAGTACGCGTCCGTCAGGGAGTAATCGTCCTGCTGGTACTCGACGCCCAGGACCGGGTGACGGTTCCCGGTTTGCCGGTATGTCTTGCTCGTGGAGACGCTGATGCAGACCACTGGCGGCTGCGGGAAGCGTTCCTGGCATTCCGGGGAATCGAGGAAGTGCTGGAACAGCTTGCCGTGAAGGTCGCCGAAGTCCTCGGGGACGGTGGGCTTGCCTGAGTCCCCTGCTGCCGCCGGCAGTACGACGCTGAAGTCGAAGTCGCGGACGTAGGACGAGAAGTTGTTCCCGACGATTCCTTGGTGGCGGACCCCGTTCAGCAGGTCGACGATCTGGATGTCGAGAACCTCGAACAGGGGGAACTGCTGATCCGTGCCGTCCGAGGTGAGCTGTATCTGCACGGAGACGATATTAAGCTCGAGCGTGTAGCGGTCCCGGTCCGGGTTGTCCCAGTCTGCGAGATCGTTGAAACGGCGCCGGATCATGGTCAAGGCGTTGCGGAGGTTCTCCTGGCGGTGCTCGCCCCGTGCGAGGTTGGCGAAGTTCGTCGTGATCCGGGAGCCTTCGGACGGGGAGTAGTCCTCGTCGAAGCGGGTCGTGGTGATACTGAACGTAAAGTCGTCTGCCATGTGCTGCCAATCCGTTGTCGATGGGCCGGAGACGGCCTTCCAGAAGGGGTTGAGTCCATGGTGCAACCTTTCCGCTGGTATCGGGTAACTAGGCGCTGCTATGCATTCATATAGACTCTTCCTATGGCCCAAATTTCGAGCGGACTGACCCTGCAGCAGCTCCGCTACTTCATAGAAGTTGCAGCCGAGGGATCGATCTCCGCGGCTGCCGATCTTCTCTACGTAGCGCAGCCAACGATGTCCGCAGCGATGAAGGACCTTGAGGCCCGGGTGGGCCGTGCGCTCCTGGTTCGCTCCGCCCGCGGGGTCACCCTCACCGCAGACGGGGCAGAGTTCCTCGGCTATGCGAGGCAGGTCGTCGAGCAGTTCGCTCTCCTCGAGCAGCGCTACCTCGGCAGGCCACCGATGCGACGTCTGCTCGGGGTGTCAACGCAGCACTACTCGTTCGCGGTGGACGCCTTCGTCCGGATGGTCAAGGCCACTGAGGTGGCCGAATACGAGTTCTCGCTCCGTGAGTCCCGCACCTGGGACATCATCGAGGATGTCCGGACGCTCCGCAGCGAGATAGGCATCCTCTACCGGAACGATTTCAACCGGAAGGTCATCGACAAGCTGCTCCGGGAATCCGGGCTCGCGTTCACTCCGCTTTTCCTCGCCGATCCGCACATTTTCATTGCACGGAATAACCCGCTCGCCTCAAAAGAGCGTGCGACTCTCGCCGATCTCGCCGGCTTGCCGCGCCTAACTTTCGATCAAGGTGCGAACAACTCTTTCTACTTCGCCGAGGAGATTCTCTCCACCTTGTCCAGCAAGCAGGAGATCCGGGTCTCTGACCGGGCGACGATCTTCAACCTCATGATCGGGCTCCACGGCTACACGATCTCGACGGGCATCATCAGCGGGCAGCTCGACCCGGAGATCGTGGCCATCCCGCTCGACGTTGACGAACGCATCGAGATCGGCTGGATCGGTCACGCCGCGATTCCGCTTACCGACCAAGCGCAGGGCTACCTCAGGGAATTGCGGGCCGTCGTCGCCGAGTTCGGCGTAGCGCTACTCGACTGACCGCAGATCACACCCTGACATCCCCACGGCGGAAACCGGGGTGGAGGCACCCGTCAACTGAGGGAAAGATCGCCCAAGAAACCGCACCTTGCGGTGCTTCGTTGGGGCAGGGGGACGTTGAAGTCCCCCTGGGTCAGTCTAGGCGTGTGGCGGCTGTCCAAAACTGCATCCATGGGCCGTATTCTCCGTTGTCAGACCGCCGGACGTCAGGTTGGGGTGTAGGTCAATCTGCAGTAAGAATCCCCAGCGCTGTTCCTTCACGACAAGCTGCCGACACAGGAATTCTTAGTAGCTGTCACGAGTCGAAGCACGCGATTCTACGTAGCTGGCTACTCGTGGGGAACTTTTGGACGATGCAAAGGTTGAGGCCCCAGCAGGCCCTCGGCAGTGAGAGCAGCTACTCAGCGTTACCCAGTGACGTGCCGCCAATGACTGCGAAGTTGATGCGGGCAAGGGGACGAGCATCGCCTTCATCCAGTCGGGGCCGAGTTCGGAGGCGGGGAATGCTTCGAGCCACCGTTTGGCTCATCGTGGTCCGGATCCTGACAGGTTTCACATTCGAGTCGTGGATGCGGTTGGATGACCGCGGATGGGGGACCACACGCGCCCGCCCAGCGCCCGCTGATGATGATGATTCCGTGCGAGATGTTTGTAACAACGTCTCGACTTTTAAAGAAACTTTCTTCCTGCCATTGGTGTTGGCAGTCCCGCCCAAAGCATCATCAAACTCGCCTTCCCCGGTGTCCTCTTCATAATTCACTTGAAAATGTGGGTCGTCGGCTTGTACCCGGGCTTATCGAGGGACCAATGATGACGCCGCGCAACGGTGTACCGGTGGGTAGATGTCGCGCGGTTTCGCTGGCTTGCCTTGAATTTCGCTACTTTCCGCAGCATGTCCTTGTGCGTCGGGTTTGCTCCGCGCGACGCCGTGTGATCTGCCGGTTACTCCCGGTTTCCCCGGATGAACGTCGCTCTTCTGCGGCGGTTTCTTCTCTGCTCTCATGGTGGACACAAGCCAGCCGGGCTAAGCGCCAGGCCCCCAACCCATCCCCGAAGCTCAGAAAGTCCGTCTATGAGAAACCCGCAGATATCCCGAAGAACCTTCTCCGTCCTTGGCCTGGCCGCGGCCATGTCCGTCTCCTTGGTGGTGTCCGGCTGTGGGGGTCCGGCGACCGCGCAGGGCGGTTCCGGAGCGCCCGAGGTCACGGAATTGCGTTATGAGGGCTCGGCCAACAGCGTCAGCCTTCCCGAGCTCGCCGAGGACCTCGGCTACCTGGGGAACGTGAAGCTGAACTGGGTGGGAAACACCATCAGCGGGCCGGCCAGCATTCAATCGGCTGCCACGGGTGCCACCGACTTTGGCGGTGCGTTCTCTGGTGCGGTGGTCAAGCTCATTGAGGCAGGTGCCCCGGTCACGGCGGTTATTAACTACTACGGGGAGGACGAGAAGACGTTCAATGGCTTCTACGTCAAGGACGACAGCCCGATCCGGTCCCCGCGCGATCTGATCGGCAAAAAGGTGGGCGTCAACACCCTGGGCGCGCACTCCGATGCAGTCTTGAACAGCTACCTGAAAAGGAACGGCCTCAGCCAGGAAGAGATCAAACAGGTCCAGCTCGTGGTCGTTCCGCCAAACGACACCGAGGAAGCAATCCGCCGCGGCCAGGTCGACGTCGGAGTCCTGGGAGGCGTGCTCCAGGACAACGCCGTCGCCAAGGGCGGCCTCCGTTCCCTCTTCAGCGACTTCGAACTGTTTGGAACGTTCGCCGGCGGCCAGTACGTCCTGCGGAAAGACTTCATCCAGCAGAACCCCGAGACCGCGAAGATCTTCACCACCGGCGTGGCCAAGGCCATCGAATGGGAACGCACCACACCCCGCGAGGATGTCATCGCCCGCTTTACCAGCATCATCGAAAAGCGCCAGCGTAATGAAAGCACCGCGACGTTGAAGTACTGGAAGAGCGTCGGAGTGCCGGCCAAGGGAGCTATCACCGATCAGGACTTCAGCCGCTGGTCAGACTGGCTGAAGGACACCGGCATCGTCACCGGGGACATCACACCGTCCAAGTACTACACCAACGAATACAACGGATTGCTGAAGGCCTCATCATGACACAGACCGCCGCACCCAAGATCAGCCTGCAGAACGTCGGAAAGTCCTTCACCGTCAGGCCCACCAAGGACGCCCCGCTCGGTTCCACACTGACGGCCCTGGACGGGATCACCCTCGACGTCGCCGCCGGTGAGTTCCTCACCTTGGTGGGTCCCAGCGGGTCCGGGAAGACCACTCTCCTGGACCTCCTGGCCGGGCTTACCCGGCCGGATACTGGAAAGGTCCTGCTGGATGGCAAAAAGGTCACGGGGCCGGGCAAGGACCGGGCTGTCGTCTTCCAGCAATACGCACTGTTTCCCTGGCGCACGGCAGCAGCCAACGTCTCCTTCGGGCTGGAAGGCCCGGGACAGGACGGCAAACGCCTCAGCCGCAGGGAACGCGCAAAGAAAGCCCGAACCTACCTCGACCTTGTGGGCCTTGCCGGCTTCGAAGACCGCTACCCCCACGAACTATCCGGAGGAATGAAGCAGCGCGTGGCAATCGCCAGAAGCCTCGCCTATGAGCCGGATGTCCTGCTGATGGACGAGCCTTTCGCTGCCCTGGACGCCCAGACCCGCGAACAGTTGCAGGAAGAGCTGCTGCGGATCTGGCGGACCACCGGCAAGACCATCATCTTCATCACCCACGGCATCGATGAGGCGGTCTACCTGGGCCAGCGCGTCGCCGTGCTCAGCTCACGCCCGGGCCGGCTCAAGGAAATCGTCCCCATCAACCTCGGCGACCGGACCGGCGACCGAGACGTCCGATCCGACGCGGTCTTCGTCGAGCACCGGCACAAAGTCTGGGCGCTCCTTCACGACGAAGTCCTCAAGGCCCAGCAGGCCGGCCACGCCAAGATTCTCCCCGATGGCACCGCACCCGATGAAGCCCCGCAACCTATCAGTGGAAAGGCAGCCTGATGAGCGCACCAACTCTGACCTCAGACGCACACTCCACCACCCAGGCCTCAACAACTCCCCAGGCCGGTGACGCGGCACCGCGCAGACACGCTGTCCCTGCAACGGGTCTTTCCCTGGTCAAACGCGGTGCAGTGAACGGCGGCCGTGCCCTCTGGAGGGCCGGCGCGGTCCTGCTGTTCCTGCTTTTATGGGAACTCGGGCCCCTCTATCTCGCCCCCGACTCCACCCGGGTGTTCCTGCCGCCCTTGCACGAAGTCCTCTCCGCCCTTGGCGCACTGATCGCCAAAGGCCAACTGCAAAACCACCTCGGCGCCAGCCTCACCCGCTCCGCGTCCGGATTCGGCATCGCCGTGGTTTCCGCCGTCGTACTGGGACTGCTCGTTGCCTGGTACGGAGCTCTTGACCGGTTTCTGAACCCCCTGCTGGAGGTCTTCCGGAATACCGCCGCGCTGGCCCTGCTTCCCGTGTTTACGCTGCTGCTCGGGATCGGTGAAACCTCGAAGATCAGCATCGTGGCGTACGCCGCTTTCTTTCCGGTGCTCCTGAACACGATCGCCGGGGTCCGGACCGTGGACCCCTTGTTGATCAGGGCGGCCCGCTCTCTGGGGCTGTCGAACTTCACGCTGTTTCAGAAAGTCATCCTTCCGTCAGCGGTACCGACCATTTTCACCGGCATCCGCATGGCAGGGACCTCATCCATCCTTGTCCTCATCGCCGCCGAAATGGTCGGGGCCAAGGCCGGCCTGGGCTACCTCATCGTCAACTCTCAAAGCAGCTTCCTCATCCCGGACATGTACGCCGGCATCCTGACCGTGTCGCTGCTGGGTCTGGCCGTGAACTACCTGTTGGTCGGCGTCGAACGCCACTTTTCCCGCTGGCGCACCGCCGTCGGCTCAGGGAACGGCTAGCAAAACCGCAAGCACCATCGCCCTCCACCGCAAAAGAACTGCACCGTAACGCACTGAGCTGCACAAATCGAACTGCAAAGGAAACCATCATGTCCGTCATCACTGAAACCAAGCTCGAATTCACCAAGCTAGGCTCCCGCATCGGCGCCGAAATCCGCGGGCTGGACCTCAGCGCGGAACTCAGCGAGGGCACCACCGCCCAGATCCGCGAAGCGTTGAACGAACACAAAGCCCTCGTCTTCCGGGAAGCAAACGTGCTCGACGACGAGGCCCAGGTCCGTTTCGCCAGCCGTTTCGGCCCACTCACCAACGCCCACCCCACCGTCGCGTCCGTCGACGGCAAACCGTCGGTACTGCCGGTAGACAGCGAAAACGGCAGCGCCAACAACTGGCACACCGACGTCACGTTCGTGGTCAACCCGCCCCAGGCCTCCACCCTGCGCAGCATCACCCTGCCGGCCTACGGCGGGGAAACCCTCATCGCGTCCTCCGCCGGCGCCTATCAGGACCTTCCGGAAGAGCTGCGCAACTTCGCGGACACGCTCTGGGCCATTCACACCAACGACTACGACTACTCCGTACCCAAGAACCTCGAACACGCCAACGCCGAGGAACGACGCAAGGAATTCACCCGCATCCACTTCGAAACCGCCCACCCCGTGGTCCGGGTCCACCCGCTGACGGGGGAGCGGGGCCTGTTCATCGGCGGGTTCGCCCAGCGGCTGCGGATCGTCGGGCTGTCCAACACTGAATCCAAGGACATTCTCCGGCTCCTCCAGGCATACATCACCCGCCCTGAAAATGTGGTCCGGGTGAACTGGGAACCGAACCAGCTGGTCCTCTTCGACAACCGCATCACCCAGCACTACGCCCCCGACAACTACGACGGACAGCCTCGCAAACTGAACCGGGTCACCGTCGCCGGTGACATCCCGGTCGGAGTGGACGGCCGCCACAGCACCGCGATCAAGGGTGACTCGTCCTCCTACTCCGAAACCGTCGTCCTCGACGAGTCCGCGTTCGCCGGGGCGCGGCGATGACGACCGGGCAGAGGCAGTTGCACCTCAACGCCTTCCTGATGAGCACCGGCCACCATGAGGCATCATGGCGGCTACCGGAAAGCGACACCCGGGCAGGGACTGACGTGGCCCATTTCCAGAAGCTGGCGCAGACAGCCGAACGCGGGAAACTGGACTCCATCTTCTTCGCGGATTCCCCGGTCCTGCACGGTGACGTCACCCAGCGGCCCTACGGAAGTCTCGAACCCACCGTCCTGCTGGCGGCGATTGCAGCCGTCACAGAACGGATCGGGCTGATTGCCACCGCATCAACCACCTACAACGAGCCCTACAACCTCGCCCGCCGCTTCGCCTCGGTAGACCAGATCAGCGGCGGCAGGGCGGGATGGAACGTCGTCACCACCGCCGGGGACGCAGCGGCGAAGAACTTCTCCCTGGCCGGTCAGCCAGCCCATGCGGAACGCTACGAACGGGCGGCGGAGTTCCTCGACGTCGCCAAAAAGCTCTGGAACAGCTGGGAGGATGACGCCATCGTGGCCGACAAGGCTGCAGGCGTCTGGGCGGACAACACCCGCGTGCACCAGGCCAACCACGACGGGCCGCACTTCCAGGTCGAGGGCGCCCTGGATGTTCCAAGGTCCGCCCAGGGACACCCTGTGATCGTGCAGGCAGGCTCTTCGGAGAACGGCAAAGACTTCGCCGCCCGCTACGCCGAAGCGGTCTTCACCGCCCACCAGACCCTGGGCGACGCGCAGGCCTTCTATTCAGATCTGAAGCAGCGCACAGCAGCCGTCGGCCGGGATCCGGAAGGGATCAAGATCCTGCCAGGTATAGTCCCCGTCATCGCGTCAACGGAACAGGAAGCGCGGCGGCTCGAGCAGGAACTTGACGACCTCATCCTGCCCGAATACGCCCGTGGCCAGCTCGCCGGGGTACTGCGCGTTCCGGCAGAATCCCTGAAGCTCGACGAACAATTGCCGGCCGAGCTGCCCTCCGAAGACCAGATCGAAGGCGCCAAAAGCCGGTATACCCTGATCGTGAACCTCGCCCGTCGCGAACACCTCACGGTACGGCAGCTCATTGGACGGCTCGGCGGCGGCCGGGGGCACAGGACCTTCGCCGGCACCCCAGAGCAGGTGGCTGACGCGATCCAGGAATGGTTCGAGGCCGACGCCGCGGACGGGTTCAACATCATGCCGCCCGTGCTGCCCTCCGGACTGGACATCTTCGTGGACCAAGTTGTACCCATCCTGCAGGATCGCGGGCTCTTCCGGCGCGAGTACACGGGACGAACCCTCCGGGAGCACTTTGGACTAGCCAAACCCGCCAGTACGTCCACCAAACTGCCGCTACTGGTTTAGAAGCAGGAAGAGAACAACCCTTCGCTTCCCAAACAGCACCCCTCTCGCTAGATCCTTCCTGACAGCCCGAGAGGCCGAAGAAATGGAAGGGGAGACACTGACGACCTGCACCTCCGGACGCTGGACTCGACAATGCGAGTTAAGTTTCCGGAGGCGCGGTCCGCTGTGGAGTTTCATGTCAGAAGCAAGGCAGCGGCCTTACAGCAGAAGCGGTCACAGCTGTGAAAGGAGATGCCCTCCAAGATGCCCTCCACGCCGTGCGGAACTCGTCCATGGTTGCAATTCCAGGGTGCACAGTAAACCACGCAGGTGCACCAGCCACGGAGAACTCTAGCAATCCACCGCAGCCGAGCGCCTGCTGGGGAGGCTACCCAACCCCTAGCATGGTGACGCGAGGGGCTCTAGCAGAGGGGTCCCGGAACAGGGGAAACGGCATGAACGATATTGCAGGCTTTTTGGCGCGTGCGTCACTGCAGGAACCAATCGACACCGCAAACGGCCGGGAGAACCCCCCGCTGTGGGGCAGCCGTTTAAGGGAGCGCGTTGAACCAAGCCTCGCCGAACTTGTCTGCACCGCGGTGGCATTACTCCGGACCTCTGGATTCCCCGCGGCGCCGGTGAGATCCCCAAGGAAGGCAATGGCCAAGTGCGTGTATCTTGGGCGCCCTTCGTCCGCAGGTGAGCCTTGGTTCTCCCGCGTCCGGAATTGCCATCGCCGAAGTGGTCCTAGACACGTGCGGGCGCCTTGTCCGAAACCATCCCGTCCACGTAATGCGTGGCGAGCAAAGTCTCGTGCCCGCCAGTTGCACAAGCCTTGCCTACCGTTACGAGCAGTTCATTCTTGCAACAAGGGTTTCAGAAGAACCATACGATCAGGCCATGGCCATGGCCAATGGCACGACAGGGCAAGCTATTGATTTGCGACGGCAGTTCGCGGATTGTCACTTTGGCTGACTACCTCAACAATCTTTGCCGGAGCGCCGTCGGCCGCACTCCAGGGCTTTAGCGACCTCAGCCCTGGGGTATGAAAGCCCGCCATGACCCGCAACCTTCTCAAAGCAGCTGGAAGAGAGGAACCGGCAGCGCTGGACGCATGGTTGGTTGACCGGAGCGGCAACAGGGCGAACCGGCAGGATCCGCGCACACTGATCTCCCTGTTTCCTTGTGAACGTCACGGGACGTCATCCATAGTTGCAGCTACTGCACGGACACGCTATCCATAGTTGCAGATTACGTCAGCGAGTTCACGCGGCGAGCCCGCCAGGAGTATCCATGCATAAGTTCACGCAGCATGTGATTGTGGCCGCGAGACAGCAGCGCGGAGAGCTGTCCCAGATTCAACAGTCTGCGGCATGGACGTTGATCCAATACTTTTCCTTGGCACGGGGATGGCCCCCTGACTCCCCGGCTTGGACCGATGCGTCGGTGAGGGAGTGGTGGGATCTTGCCAGCTCGTCAATGTACAGAAAGGTCCAGGAGGCTTGGGACCATCCCGGAATGCGTGCTCACATTAGTCAGCTGGCCGAACTGTACGAACTGAGCTGGAAACTTTATCCTTCAGCTGACCGTGACCAGGAGCGGAGAGAGTTCCTGGTCTCCATCTGTAACGATCTCGGCGTTTGGAAGGCGTGGCCCGGGCTCCATGACGTGCGGGTCCTCTTACCTCTCCCGACAGCGTTTGCCCGAAACCTCAGGAAGATGGGGCCTGCTGGTCCTGGCAGCGACTAAAAAGTCTCAGTGGCGCCTATCGGTTGGCGGATGGGTTGGTGTTGGTTGCTTCGAGGTGGTCCCCGGTCAGGTCAAGTGTGTAAACCACGAGTTGGACCTTCGGTGCGGGGCGTGGTTTCTCACGCTCAGGCCGCCTGATGTAGCCGAGCCGTCGGTACAGGCTCTGGGACGGTTCATTGTCCACGGCGGTGTCCAGGACCAGGCGCTTGGCACCCTGGGTAGTGGCGAGTCGAGCAGCCTCGTCCATAAGTCGCTGCCCGAGCCCGGTCCGGCGGGTTTCGGGCAGCACGGCGAGCAACCTGAGCTCGGCTTCGCCTTCCTCCGCCTGCCGGCTTAGATGCGATCCAAACGGCAACAGGCTTGCAGTACCCACCAGTCGACCTGTCTCCGTGTCTTCGGCAACCAGCAGGACACCTTCACGCGCACGGGCTGCCGCGTCAAGCAGCAACTGCAGGCGCTCGCCGTCAGGCTGATGGGCGCCGGGCAGGTGATGGCCGAAGCCTTCGTACGTGAGCCGCCCCACGGCGTCGTGCTCTTCGTTGCGGGCCTCACGGATCACATAGGTCCCGGTTGCGGCGGTTGCTTGGGTGGTCATCTTTGTCCTTTCGACGACGACGGCGGTCAGCTGGCGCGGTCCGCGGCGGGTTCCGGCCGGGTAGCCAGGCCAAGGTGCGATTTCAGGGTGGTGCCGGTGTATTCGGTACGGGCCAGGCCGCGTTCCTGGAGGATCGGGATGACCCTGCTGGCGAAGCCTTCCAGGTCTTGGGGGAGGAGGGAAAACATCAGGTTGAAGCCGTCGGCGGCTCCTTCGGCATGCCAACGCTCCAGGGAATCAGCGACGTGTTCCGGGCTGCCGATGAAGTCGTAGTTCCTCTTGTCTCCGGTGAGGATGGAGTAAAGATCCTTGAGGCTCACCTCGTGTTCCCGTCCCCGGATCTGTTCGCCGGCGGAACGGAAGTCCGTGCGCGGGTTGGCGATGCCGGGAATGCCGGACTGTTCAACGGTGGTGTCCGGGCCCAAGCCCGTGAAGTCGATGTGCCCCGCGAAGTACTCCTGCAGGAAGTCCAGCACTTGCCGGTCTGTGATGAGGTTGTCCAGTTCGCGGATGCGTTCCAGCGCTTCCTTGCGGCTGTCCGCGACGACTGGTGAGATGGCCTCGTAGACGTATAGCTCGTCGGGGTTCCGGCCGAATGCCGCTGCCTGGGCCCGGACCGACTCCCGATAACGGCGTGCCTGCGGGATATCCGGGTGGCTGGCGAACAAGGCGTTGGCGAAACGGGCCCCCAGGCGCTGGCCGGGGCCGGACGTACCGGCCTGCGCCAAGAGCGGGGAGTGCTGCGGGGACGGGCCGATATTGAGTGGGCCGGCCACTTTGAAAAATTCGCCCTCGTGGTGGAGGCGGTTGAGCTTGCGGCGGTCGAAGAATTGCCCGCTTGCCTGGTCATGGACGAACGCGTCCTCGTCCCAGGAGCTCCACAGGCCCTGCGTGACTTCCACGAATTCCTCGGCGCGCTGGTAGCGCAGACTGTGTTCGAAGTGTTGGTCCGCGCCGAAGTTTCCCGCCGTGCTGTTGGTCAGGTCCCTCGTGGTGACAATGTTCCAGCCAACCCTGCCGCCGCTGATGTGGTCTGCGGTGAGGGCCGCGCGGGCAAAGTTATAGGGCTGGTCGTAGGACGTTGAGGAGGTAGCGATCAGGCCAATCCTGTCCGTCACCGCACCGAGGGCCGTGACCAGGCCGACAGGATCGAAGCGGTTGAGGATGCCCGGGTTGGAAGTCTCGTCGATGGCCAGGGAGTCACCCAGAAAGATTGCATCGAACTTCGCATCCTCGGCTGTTTTGGCCAGTTGTACCTGATGGGCAAAATCGATGCTGGCCTGCGGCCACGCCGTTTCGTGACGCCACGAAGCCAGGTGGATGCCCGTCCCTACGAGGTAGGCGAAGAAGTGGATCTGCTGGCGTTCATTTGCGAGGTGCTGGTTCATGCTGCTTTCCCGGGTCCTGACAATGGCTGAGGGGCGGTCCACTGTGTGGCGCAGCGGGCCGCCCCTCAGACGATTACTTGGTCTTCTTGATGGCTGCTTCTTCGGCGGCCAGGACTTCCTGCAGCTTTGCAGCGGTCCAGTCGGCCTTGAACTGCAGGTTTCCGTCGTTGAGCTTGGTGACGGAGGCTTCAACTTCGGGGGTGTGGTAGGCGTCGACAATTTTCTTCCACAGGGGATCATCCTTGCGGTCCGCCTTCACCACGAACCCGTTGATGTAGGGGGCCAGGGCTTCGGAGTTCAGGTCTTCCTTGAAGATAATCCGGTCATCGCCCAGCCCGCCTTTCTGGGCCTGCGTGTTATTGACGACGGCGGCCTGCGTGGTGCCCTTGAGTGCGTTGACGGTTTGATTACTGTCCACGGGAACCACTTTGATCTTGCTCGAGGTGATTTCCGCAGGCGTGGACAGTGAATTGCCGCCGTCTTTGAGCTGCAGCAGTCCTGCCGTCTGGAGGTTCAGCAGCGCACGCGCCTGGTTTGTCGGGTTGTTCGGGATGGCAATCTGGGCGTCGGCGGGGAGTTCGCTGACCGACTTGTACTTTTCTGAGTACAGCGCCAGCGGATAGACCGCAGTGGCACCCACTGGGACCAAGGTGCCGTTGCTGTTCACGTTGAACTGCGACAAGTACTTGAGGTGCTGGAACAGATTAATATCCACCTGGCCTTGCTGGGTGGCGGTGTTGATCTGTGCACCGTCGGTGAAGTTCTTGACCTCCAGGTCAATACCCTGGTCCTTCAGTTTGTTCTTCAGGATGGTCCAGTGCTCCTCCGCGCCGTCGTCCACGCCGATAACCACCTTGGTGTTTCCGGGGGCGGAAGTCCCTCCTGCTGCACCTCCGCATGCCGAGAGGGACAGGGCGGCTACAAGGCCGACAGCGGCAACTAACAGGCGGTTCTTCATGATGCGACTCCGTGCAAATGGTTGATGCGAATTGAAGGTGCGGGCTATTCCCGGGGCTCACGCTAGGCATTGTCATGGGCGGCAAACCAACGCGAACGAAACACGCCGTCTTGGATCTTCTTCAAAGGAAACCGCAGGTCACAGGCCTTAACCGGGCTGGAGAGAGCCGGCCTGCACTGTTGGAATAAGCACTCAAACCAAACCCAAAGCGACCCCTGCAGGTCGCTCCCAAGGAAAAGGAGGCGCCGGTGGATGCGATCGTTTCACTGCGCGGCGTCAGCAAGGTGTTCCCCGTCCCGGGGAACAAGCGGGCCGAGCCCGTCAGTGCAGTCGACAACGTCACGCTGGAGATAGAGAAGGGAACGGTAGTGGGCGTCGTCGGCTACTCCGGTGCCGGCAAGTCAACCCTGGTACGGCTCCTGAACGGTCTGGAACGTCCGAGCAAAGGCCACGTCCATGTCAAAGGCCAGGACATCAGTTCCCTCTCCGAAAATGACCTACGGAAGGTCCGCGGCGGCGTCGGCATGATCTTCCAGCAGTTCAACCTGCTGAAATCACGCACTGTTTTTGGAAACGTCGCCTACCCGCTCAAAGTGGCTGGCTGGCCCAAAGCGAGAATCGGTCCCCGCGTGGAGGAACTGCTCGAGTTTGTGGGCATTGCTGACAAGGCGGGAACCTACCCACGGCGCCTGTCCGGCGGCCAGCAGCAACGGGTGGGCATCGCGCGTGCCCTGGCCACTGCACCTGACATCCTGTTGGCTGATGAAGCCACGAGTGCCCTTGACCCGGAAACAACCCGCGATGTCCTTCGCCTGCTCCGCAGGATCAATAAGGAACTGGGTACCACGGTTGTCGTCATCACCCATGAAATGCACGTGGTACGGGAGATCTGCGACACAGTAGTGATGATGGAGTCCGGCCGTGTTGTCGAGTCCGGTCCCACCTATTCCGTTTTCGCCAACCCGCAAAGCAGTTCCACCCAGCGGTTCGTCTCCACCGCAGTGCACGGAACCCCGGAACCCGAGACGGTCCAGCGCCTCTCCGCCGCCCATCCGGGACGATTAGTCTCGATTGGCATCTCCGAAGCTGCACCCACTCCGTTGGTGGCTGCAACGTTCGAGCGCCACGGCGTCGGCTCCAGTGTCGTCTACGGTGGCGTCACCGAAATCCAGAACCGCATCCTGGGCACGCTCACCTATGAGCTCACTGGCAGCGACGCTTCGGTTAACGCGGCGCTTGCCGAACTGGGCGACGTCACCGCCGTCGAACGTCAAATGCCGACGGCGCAACCCGCCGAAGGTGCCGTCCCGCACCTGGCCACCGTTGGAGAAAAACCATGACCACCAACTGGACCACGCTTTTGCCCGTTCTGGGCGAATCTTTTCAGCAGACCATTTATATGGTTGCGGTGACGGTTGTCCTCAGCGGTGCAGCCGGGCTGGCCCTCGGCGTGACGCTGTACGCCACCCGGCCGGGTAACCTGTTCGCCAACAAGGCTGTCTTCACTGTCCTGAACTTCATCGTCAACATCGTCCGGCCCATCCCGTTCATCATCTTCATCACGGCTATTGCCCCAGTGACGCTGATCATCATGGGTACCACCATTGGCACCACTGCCGCGATCCTGCCCATGGCGCTGATGGCAGGAGTAGTCATCGGACGTGTTGTGGAGCAGAATCTGGTCGCCTCAGACCCCGGCGTCGTCGAAGCGGCCCGGGCAATGGGAGACAGCCGGTTGCACATTCTCTGGTCGGTGGTAATTCCCGAGTCCCTGGCACCGCTGATCCTTGGCTATACCTTCATGATCATTGCGATCGTGGACATGTCGGCCATGGCCGGCTACATCGGCGGCGGCGGGTTGGGCAACTTCGCCATCATGTACGGCTACCAGCAGTTCAACTGGGAAGTCACACTCGTCACCGTGGTGATCATCATCGCCATGGTCCAGGCCGCCCAGCTGGCCGGCAACTGGCTGGCCCAGCGCATCCTGCGCCGCTGATCCCGGACCACCACCACAGGAGCAGACAGTGCCTATTGAATTCCTCGGCATGGGCGCCGGAAACGACGCCACTGAAACCACGCCGCCATCCACCGCCCAATTCGATCCCGCCTACGCGGTCCACATCGCAAAAGTCCATGAAGAGAACAATTGGGACCACGTCCTCTTCGCCTATAACTCCGCCACCCAGGACCCTGTTGTCCATGCTTCCTGGGTAGCGGCCAACACCGAACACATCAAGTTACGCCTTGCCCATCGGCCGAACGTATCCCACCCCACCCTTGCCGCACGCTCGTTCCTGACGCTGGACCACGTTGCGGCCGGACGCCTGACAGTCCACTTCATAACCGGGGGCAGCCAGGCAGACCAAGCCAGGGAAGGTGATTACCTGGCCAAGGACGACCGCTACCGCCGTACCCAGGAATACATCCGGATCGTTCGCCGGGCGTGGGAAAGCCCCGAACCGTTCGACTGGGAGGGAGAGTTTTACCGCTTCGAGGGATTCACCAGCGACGTGCGACCCTACGAGGGCCGGCGGCCCGGCATTTCCTTCGGCGGGTCCTCTCCGGCCGCATGGTGCGTGGGCGCTGAAGAGGCGGACATTTACGCCCTCTTCGGTGAACCCCTTGCAGATGCTGCCGGGCAGCAGGAACAAGTCCTGCAACGGGCCGCCGCTGCCGGACGTACGCAACCCCTCCGCTGGCAGATCGCCTTCCGCCCCATCGTTGCCTCCACCGATGAGTTGGCGTGGGAAAAGGCCCGCTCCATATTGGCGAAACTGGAAGCCCGCCGGGTGAACGGGGAAGTAATTGACCGGGTGCGGCATTATGCGGGCAAGCCGGAAGCCGCCGGGACCCAGCGCCTGCTGGCCGCAGCGGAAAGGGCAGACCACCACGACCGGGCGCTCTGGACAGCACTGGCAAAGGCGGGGGCCGGCGGCGGGGGAAGCGCCACTGCGCTGGTGGGAAGCTACGACACCGTCACCGCGGCCCTGCTCGACTACCACGCCCTCGGCTTCGAAATCTTCGGTCTTCGCGGATACGACTTCGTCCCGGACGCCATTGAGTTCGGACGAAACGTCATCCCGCAGCTCAAAGCAGAGGTCGCCCATCGGGAAGCCCACACGACGAAGGCTGCGCAGTTGCAGCGCCAAAGTGCAGCACGGGCGCAAGTGACCACTTCTGCCAGGGCAACCGGTTAGTACTGGGTTCATTACCCCGCGCTTCGGGATATGAACGCTTGTTGCCCAGGGCGTCAGCGCATTTCACCGCTGATTGAACAGCACGCTTACGGGTGGTTGGTTGGAGACACCGACCACGAAAGGAACGAACATGACGGAACATTTTGACATCAGTCCGCAGCGCCTGCGCCACGTCCTGGGCCACTTCGCCTCCGGCCTGACGATCATCACCGCCGCCACGGAGAACGGTCCTGCCGGATTTACCTGCCAGTCCTTCTCTTCCCTCTCCCTTGACCCGGCCCTGGTAACGTTCAGTCCGGCCCGCAGCTCCAGCACGTGGCCCCAGTTGCGCGAGGCCGGCCGTTTCACCGTCAACATCCTCCCCGCCGGCCACCAGCACCTGGCAGCCCAATTCGCCCGGTCCGGGACCGACAAGTTCGCAGGAGTTACATACTCCGCTTCACCGCTGGGCAATCCGGTGCTGGACAAGTCACTCGCGTGGGTGGACTGCGAACTGCATGAGGAATACGACGGCGGTGACCACACCATTGTGGTGGGCGCTGTCCGCGCCCTGGAGGCCCGGCAAGACACGGAACCACTGCTCTTCTTCAAGGGCAACTATCACCAAGGAGTTGAACGGCGCATCAGGGACCTGGAGGGCGTCGCATGACACCGGTCAAGTCCGGCTCGCGCCGGCGCGTCCGACGCCCGGCCCGGGACGGCGCCCCTGGCGATTCCACCGGCGACTTCCAGCCCTATTCTGCACAGGACTGGACCCTCATCGACGTCGGGTCAGCTGTCGAGGTTATCCCTGCCGCGGGACCGGCTTACCGGGGCCGGGTTGATGCCAAGACTCCTGACTCCACCATCGTATGGGTTGTCAGCCTGGACGGTACGGGCCGGCAGATGCACGGCAACCGTGAGGGCGTACATCTGAGCGCAGCCGAAGCGTGAGGAGCATGATCGACATGCTTACCCGCAGAATCCAGGTCACCTGTCGTGAAGAGCTTTCCTTGTTCCGCCGGCAGATGTACTCGCTCGCATGGCAGGAGATCCGTGAAGGCTGCTTGGAGGGCGCTGCCACGGCCATGGCCCGCAAGCCGTCCTGCCTGACCAATGGCGTCAGCATCGACGTCGTCTGCTTCGCACACGAGGCCGCATTCGAGCACGCTTCGTTCGTGATTTCAGTTGCCATGCACGTGCACCCCGACAGCCGGGCCGGGCAGGTGTTCTGGGAGGAAGCAGATGCCTGGGCCCACGCTGTGGCCGGGGACGACGGGTTCACCGTTGAACCCCGCGGCGCCCTGGAGACCCCCAACGGCCGGGTTTTCCACTATGCCCTGAGCGAGAAGGTCCGGGAAGGTCAGATACTTCCCCTGGAGGCAGCAGGCTCCTGAGACCGGTCAGGGCCAGCAAACGGCTGCCGGGCGGTCGCGGCAATCCTGCCATCCACGAGGACAGCAAGCAGCTGACCTGGGTGCTGTGCGAGGTCCGCCACGGCGGTTCCGATGCCCACGGATGCGAAGGGCTCACCCTGCTGTGCGGCCGGAGATAATGCCGCCCGGGGATTGCTTTCCACGGCAGCAGCCAGGGAACGCAAGGTCACTGCAGCCGACACTTCACGTGGATGAACGGCACCGAACGAGGTGCCCCGATCCAGCGCCAGGAATGCAGGCAAGCTGCAATCTGCACCGCGCCGGACCAGCTCCTGGATTGCTTCGCCCACGGTCAGGCCCGCCGGCAAAATGGGAACCCCCGCCGCCGGTCCGGGCAGCAGCGAGCCCACAGACAGGGCTGGTTCAGCCGGATCGCTGAACCCGGCGGAAGTGAGCCATTCGTCGTCGAAGTAGGTTGAAAGGTAGTTGCGGCCCGAATCCGGAATAATCACCACCACGGTGTGGCTCTCATCAAGCTCCTCTGCCAGGCGCAGCGCGGCGGCCAGGGCCGTGCCGGAGGTCCCGCCGATCAGCAGGCCTTCCTCACGGGCAGCGCGGCGCGCGGTGAGGATGGAGTCCCGGTCGGTAATCCGGATGTATCGGTCCACCAGTGCGGTGTCGAACGCCTCGGGCCAAACGTCCTCCAATGACTCCGGATGCAGGGCGTGGCCCGCGCCTTCGACATACTTGGCGCCGCCGTCTCCGCCGCCGTAAACGGAGTGGTCCGGGTCAGCTGCAACGACCTGTACTGCGCCGCTGCTGGCCTTCTTGAGGAATTTCGCTGTCCCGGAGATGGTCCCTCCGGTGCCGACGCTGGCCACGAAGTGCGTGATGCCGCCAGCGGTGTCACGCCAGATTTCAGGGCCCGTAGATGCCTCGTGCGCAGCCGGATTGGCAGGGTTGTCGTACTGCCGTGCGAGCCACGCGCCCGGTGTTCCAGCCGCAAAAGCCGCCGCACGGTTGGCCAGGTGGCCCGGATGGCTGCGGGGCACATAATCGCCCACCAGGTGAACCTCGGCACCGTACGCGCGCAGCAGTCGGATTTTCTCCGTGGCGGTGGCGGCAGGGGCGAACACCACCGACCGGTATCCGAGGTGCGCGGCCACCAGGGCCAACCCGATTCCAGTGTTCCCGCTGGTACCTTCCACCACCGTGCCGCCAGGGGACAGCAGGCCCTCCTGTTCCGCGGCGCGGATCATGGAGAGTGCAGCCCGGTCCTTGACGCTGCCGCCGATGTTCTGGAACTCAAGCTTGGCGTAAATCGTCGGCCGCAGCCCTTCACCGAGGCGGCGCAGCCGCACGAGGGGGGTATACCCGATTGCGTCCAGCACGGACTCACGAACTGTCATGGGCATACGGTAGGGCCGGGAAACTTCCGGCCACAAAGCCGTGTCATTGGCATGTCGCGCGGTGTCGGTTTGTGTCCGGGGGTGTCCCACTTTCACGCGGTCTAGGACACATTCGGCCGGGGCTGAATTGGCCGTCGTCACGGACAGTAATGGCGGTTAACCGGCGGTCGCACAATATGCTTCAAATCGGAAAGCCGCTTTAGAGTCCCGATATGGGGACGGCAACACGGACGAGCATGGCGGCGACAACATCCGGAGGAAGGCCGCCGGAGTCCGAAGACGCCGGCCTGGGTGCCTCGGCTACAGCCCCCGCAGACAGGGAACTTCGGGGCGATGTCGATACCGGCAAGGCCCGCGCTGTGCTGTGGCTCTGCCTGTCCGCGGGATTCATCACACTCCTGGACCAGTCAGTATTCATCCTGGCCGTACCCGCCATGGCGTCAGACCTGGAGGCCGGCGCTGCGGAGGTGCAATGGATCCTGGCCAGTTACTCTTTGGCCTTCGGCATCGCACTGGTCCCGTCAGGCCGGTTGGGGGACCTCCTGGGGCGCCGGGCGCTGTTCGTCACAGGGATTCTTGTATTCGGCGTCTTCAGCCTGGTGGGCGGCCTGACATCCGCCCCCTGGCTGGTCATCGTCGCCCGGCTCCTGCAGGGCCTGGGTGCCGGCTGCCTCAACCCCCAGGTGCTCGGACTCCTGCAGGACCGCTTCACGGGGGCGGAGCGGGCAAAGGCCCTGGGCTACTACGCGGCCGCCGGCGGATCCGCGGCCGTCTGCGGTCCTCTGATTGGCGGGGTCATCCTGTCCGCTGCCGGACCAAACACCGGATGGCGCCTCCTCTTCCTCGCCAATGTGCCGCTGGTTCTCGTCCTGGTCCCGCTCGCCATCAAACTCCTGCCGAAAGGCAAAGCCGCCGAATCCCAACCAGTGGAGACTACCCGCCGTCGTACTTCCGTTGACGCCCTGGGGGCGCTTCTGCTCGGCGCCGTCGTCACAACCTTCCTCGTCCCCACCGTTTACGGGACCCAGGGGGCATCGGCCCTCTGGCTGGCGGCAGGGCCGGCCAGCATTCTTTGCTTCGCCGCTTGGGAATTCCTGTACCACCGCCGCGGGCGCACGCCCCTGCTCAGCCCTGAACTGGTGCGGTCAAAAGGCTATCTGCTGGGCACGGTGGTGGCACTGTGCCAGTTCGGCGTCGGCGCCGCCATGGCAGCATTGACCGCCTTCTACTTCCTGTCCGGGACAGGACTGGCTCCGTTGGCCGCCGCCGCAATCCTCGCTCCGCAGGCCGCGGGCATGCTGCTGGCGTCCAGCCTTAGCTGGCGTTTTCTGGGCCGGTTCGGCCGGGCAGGCGTGGTGCTCGCGCTGGCGGCGTCACTGGCCACGCTTATCGCCAAAGACCTCGCAGTGCAGGGGCTGGACGACGCCGCGGCCGCCGTGGTGGTTGCCGCAGTTGGACTGGTACAGGGAGTGACCACCGGACTGGTGGTAGCACCGAACCAGGCGCTCACCTTGGGTCACGCCCCCACCGGTGCTGCCGGGGTGGCCGCGGGCTTTTACCAGCTCAGCCAGCGTTTCTCCGCGGCGCTGTGCTCTGCAGCGATCGCGGGGTTGTTCCTCAACGCCCTGCCGGACACTGGTTTCAGGGCTGCCTTTCGTGACGGCATCATCCTGTGTATGGCACTCACCGCCGCCGCCATCCTGGCCGGAGCCGTCGACTGGCTGCGGGTGGCCGCCGCTAAAAGGAGCGCCCCAATAGTTTCCAACTTGCCATCCAGTAACCGCACCAAGGAGATCCAATGAAATCGATCAGCTTCCTGACCCCCGGCAATTACCTTGACCACGCACCCGGCAGAGGCCTTGAGGAAACGCTGCAGCTGTTCGAACTCGCCGAAGAGCTTGGCTACGACGGGGCCTGGGTACGCCAGCGCCACCTCGAGCACGGCATCTCCTCCGCCACCGTCTTCCTCGCGGCAGCATCGCAGCGGACGTCCAGGATCGAACTGGGCACGGGAGTCATCCCCATCGGCTACGAAAGCCCGTTCCGCCTGGCAGAGGATATATCGACGGCCGACGTGCTTTCCGGAGGCCGGCTCCAAATAGGGCTGAGCGCGGGAGTCCCTCCACATGCAGAACTCCTGGCGGCCAAGGTGTTCGACGGCGACTGGCGCACCTTCGATTTCTCGCACCGAAGGATCGAGCGTTTCCTGGAGAACCTGGAGGGCCGGTTCCTCGGTGACGAGAACACGGTGATCCACTCGCCGGGCAATACCCAGCGGCCGCGGCTGCAGCCCTACAGCGAGGGCCTGCGCGACCGTATCTGGTACGGGGCCGGATCCGCCCGGTCAACGGACTGGGCGGCCGCCAGCGGAGTCAACCTCGTGGTGGGGAACATTGTTTCCGGTGAAGCCAGCAGTGTCTTCGCGGACGCGCAGGCCGCCAACCTGGCGCGTTATTTGCGCGATTTCCGCGGCACTCACGAGCCGCGGGTGGTGGTGGGCAGGGTGATCCTTCCGGTCGACGGCGCTGACGCCGAGACGCGGGACAGGTACGGGGCCTACGCCGCCAGCCGGCACCAGCGGACGCTCGCACCGCAGGGGGAACGGCAAACGCTGTTCGCCCCCGACCTGGTGGGCAGTTCGGAGAACATCGCAGAGGCCCTGCTGGCCGATCCGGTCACGGCCTCCGCGTCCGAGCTTCAGATCAACCTGCCGTACGAGTTTTCCATCGGGGACTACCGGCAAATCATTAGCGACTTCGCCACCCTCGTGGCTCCCGCCCTGGGTTGGCAGCCGCGGCACCTCGCAGCGGTCTAACGACAAAGCCCCGCCCGCCGCCGTCGGAATCCCTGCAACGATGGAATCACGACGGCGGCCGCCGGGGCTTTTGCTCTGGTCCGGACCTTCGGGCCCGGGGCCGCTAAGCAGTGACCGGTAACTCCGCCGGGCCGGTCGTGGCCACGCCGGCATCGCGCAGTGCAGTGAAGCCGCCGTCAACGTGCACGGCCTGGGAGTAGCCCAGCAGCTTGAGCTTGTGCGCCACGGGACCGGACCCGTTCACTGAGCCGCAGAAGACTACGATCTTCTGGTCCGGCCCGGTGATCTGGGGAAGCCGGGAGGCCGATTCCGGGCCGAAGTCCTTTGCCACGTTCGCGCGGTCCACCACGACAGCGCCGGGCACGCTTCCGGTGCTGGCTCGGCCGGCGTTACTGCGGACATCGATCAGCAGAACGCCTTCCTCAATCAGGCGGGCGGCCTGCTGCGCGCTGACCAACTGGTTGTCGGGGATGTTTTGCTCGCTCATCGTGTGCTCCTTCTATCGGGTGTGTTGTGGTGGTCTGGCAGCGTCAGGCAAGGCCCCATTCCGCGGCCAGAAGTTCTGGGCGGCGGTGGTGCGCCCGGCTGTGGGTGATGCTGGTGATGCGGTTCCTCGGCTTATGGAGCCTTTCGCATGCCCCCTGGATTCCGTCGCAGGCCATGAGGCAGAATGCGAAGGACCGGCTTGTGCTGCTCTTTCGCTGAAGGCGACTACCTCCATTGGCGCGAAAGTGCCCGTCCCAGACGGACCGCTGCTTGTTCCAGTTTTGGTTCATCGACGTCTCCGTAGGCCAGGCGCAAGTGGCGGTCTGCATCGGTGCCGGGGCCGGACGGAAAGAATGAGCCGCGCTGGTATTCGACACCCTCGGTGCTCGCATCCGCAGCCAGTTGGTCTGCATCAATGGCCGCATCGGCAAGCTTGGGCCAGAGGAACAGTCCGCCTTCGGGAAGCACTATCTCGAATGCTCCGGGTGCTTCGCGGTGCAGGGCAGTAACCAATGTTTCTGCACGGTTGCGGTACAGGGCACGTGCCTTGTTCAGCGTGGCGTCGAAGATTCCGGGGTCGGACGTGACGAGCTCGCCGATGATTGCCTGGACCAGGGTGGAGCTGTGCGAGTCCTGGCGGCTGCGAAGCGCCACGAGGTCGCGGGCCAAGTGCTCGGGAGTCACGGTCCATCCAAGCCGCAGTCCTGGACCGAGTGTCTTGGTGAAGGTGTTGATGTGCAGGACGTGGTCCGAGTTATTGAACTCCGCCACGCTTTCCTGCTCTCCGGCAAAACGCAGCTCGCGGTAGGGATTGTCCGCCAGGATCACGAAGCCGTAGTGCTCCGCGAGCCGCACGAGTTCCGCGCGGGATTCACCTGGCAGGGTGCCCTGCGAGGGGTTGTGGAAATCCGGCACTGTGTAGAGGGCGGATGGACGGGCGCCGCCCCGCAACAGGTCACTGAGCTGGTCGACGTCCAGCCCGCGTGGACCGACGGACACTGGGAGGGTCTTGGCGTCCGAGAGCTGCAAGCCGCGCAGGAACAGCGGGAAGATCGGGTTATCCACGGCCACCAGGTCGCCTCGTTCCACCACGGCCTGGATGGCCAGGGAAAGGCCGTGGAAGCCGCCGTTGGTGATCAGGATGCGGTCAACGGACACCCCTTCACGTTCCGCGATCCATTCGCGTAGTGGTGAGATGCCCTCTGTCCGCGAATACTGCAGGGCCGGAACTCCGGGTGTGGCGAGCACGCGGGCCGTTGCTTCCGCGATCTCCGCGGTGGGGAGGACGCCCGGGTCCGGGATCCCGCCCAGGAGTTCGATTGCGTCCGGACGCTTATCGCGCAGGGTCGCATCACCGAAACCCTTGGGCGCTGTGAAGGCCTCGATCAGGGCAGGCCTGCGGGTAGTTGTCAGATTCACGGTCATGCTGATGCCCTCGCTAGTTGTTTGGTTCCGGATACAGGCGCGGCCAACGGGATCGCGTCCAAGAGTGACTGTGTATAGGGATGCTGCGGTCGCAGGAAGATGTCCTCTACAGCGCCGTGCTCCACGACCTGGCCGCGCCGCAGCACGGAGACTGTGTCGGCCACCTGCCGTACCAATGCGAGGTCGTGGGAAACAAAGAGATACGTCAGGCCAAGCTCGCGCTGCAGCTTGGACAGCAGTTCCAGGATTCCCGCTTGGACGCTCACGTCGAGTGCGGATGTCGGTTCGTCCAAAACCACGACGTCGGGACGCACCACGAGCGCGCGTGCGATGGCGACCCGCTGCCGCTGGCCGCCGGAGAGATTCGCAGGCCGGCGTGACGCCACGGATTCGGGAAGGCCCACGGCTTCCAAAGCGTCCCGGACACGTTCTGCGCGTTCCACGTTCGTCCCCACGCCAAATTGGTCCAGCGGTTCCCGGATAATCCTGCTGACCTTCCAGGTGGGATCCAGGGACGTGAACGGGTTTTGGTACACGAGCTGGAGGTGGCGGCGGATCTCGCGGACTTCGGCCCGCGACCGGCCCGACGTCGATTCGCCGGCTACTGCAATCTCCCCGCCGTCCGCCTGTTCAAGACCGAGCAGCAGCCGCACAGCCGTTGTCTTTCCCGATCCTGATTCCCCAACCAGGGCGTGGGTGCGTCCGCGTTGCACGGAGAAAGAGACACCGTCAACGGCAAGAACTTCCTTGCCTCCGGCGGTGAAGCGCTTGGTGACCTCGCGCACGTCAATTTGTGCAGGCGGAACGGAAGGTGAGCCGGCAACGCCAGGCCGGGAGCCGCCGTCGGGCGCTGCATCAGCGGTGACCCGCTGGTTGCGGTACCTGTCCGGGTGCAAGGCTGGGACGTCTGCTTGGAGATTCCTTGCGTACTCGGTCTTGGGTGTCGCGAAGATTTCGCGGGACGTGCCGCTTTCCTGCACCGCTCCATCCTTCAGGACCACCAGGGAATCAGCGCGCTCGGCGGCGATCGCGAGGTCGTGCGTGATGAGGAGCAGGCTGATGTCCAGCTCGCTGCGCAGTTCCGTCAGCATGTCCAGGATCAGCTTCTGCACTGTGACATCCAGGGCTGAGGTGGGTTCGTCAGCCACGATGAGAGACGGCCGCGGCAGCACCGTCAGGGCAATGAGAACGCGCTGCAGCATCCCGCCGGAAAGCTGGTGAGGATAGGAGTCGTATACCCGGGCAGGATCCGGCAGGCCCACCTGCTTCAGCACCCGAAGGATTTTTTGGCGCCGTACCGCGGGCTCGGTTTCGCCGAGCAACGCGGCTGCTTCGTGCGCTTGTGCGCCAATGGTACGGACCGGATTGAGCGCCGAAGCCGGGTCCTGCGGGATAAACCCGAGTTCCCGGCCCCTGTACTGCCGGAACTGCTTCTCCGGCAGGGACAGGAGATCTTTGCCGTTCAGCTCCACCGTGCCGGTGGCAGACGAACCGTGGGGAAGCAACCGGAGGATGGCTTTCGCGATGGTCGACTTGCCCGAACCGGACTCGCCGATCAGCGCGAGGCTCTCGCCCTTGGCGAGTGAAAACGACACATCATGGACGACGGCGGCACGGTCATACGCGATCGACACATTTTGCACTGTTAGTAGGGAGCTCATGTCACTTCGCCTTTCGCAGCCAGCGGCTGATGCGGTTGACGGATAAGACAGTAATGACGATGACCAACGCCGGCGCGTACACGAGCCACGGCGCGGTGACGTAAGTCTTGCCGGAGGCCACCAGCAAACCCCAGTCCGAGGCGGGGGGTGGATCGCCGTAGCCGAGGAAAGCCAGTGACGCGATGATCAGGATGGACGTGCCGAACTGGAGCACTGCCAGGACCAGCACGGAGCGGTAGGCGTTGGGCAGGATGTGTCCCAGCAGGGCGTGGAGGCGGTTGCCGCCTTCCAGATAGGAGGCTTCGACGTACGTGGCCCCGCGGACGCGCATCACCTCCGCACGCATCAGCCTGGCGAAAACCGCGACGGCGGATACACCGGTTGCGATGGCCGCGTTGATGGTCTGGAAACCCAGGGAACTGACGATGACCACGGCCAGGAGGAAGCCCGGAATGGCAAGAAGCACGTCGACGAAGCGGCCAAGGACGGAGTCGGTCCAGCCGCCGCGGAACCCGGTGGCGAGGCCGATGATGCCGCCCACCACCAGGCCGATCAGGACCGCGACCAAGGCGCTCGTTACCGAGGAGGCGGTCCCGGAGACCACGCGGGCGTACTGGTCCCGGCCAAGGTAGTCTGTCCCGAACCAGTGTTCTGTGCTGGGTGCGGCCAGTTTGCTCGCGGTGTCGCCGGCAATCGGACTGTAGTGCGTGAAGATACCCGGTAAGAGGGACCACAGGATGACGAGGAGAACCACGGCAAAGGACAGGATCACTGTGACCGGCGGAAGGCCGTCCGTCAGTTTGCGCTTCGTGGGTTCTGCCTGGTTCAACTGGGGGTTGCTGAGGAGGGCGGTCATGCGCTTACCTTCTCCCGGAGTTTGACGCGCGGATCCAGCAGCGGCGAGGCGAGGTCTGCCAGGAGGTTGAAGACCACGAACACCACGGCCGAAAGGGATACGACTGCTTGAAGAACGGGCTGGTCCTCACCCGTCACGGCCTTTTGCACCACGGTTCCGATCCCGTCGCGGCCAAAGATGGTTTCCGTGATGACCGAGCCGCCAAGGAGTTCGCCCACGATCAGTGCCACCATCGCCACAGACGGAAGGGCCGACGGCTTCACCAGGTGCTTGGCGAAAAGCTTGGCTTCCGTCAGTCCACGGGAACGGGCCACGACGGCATACTCCTGCCGGGATTCGTGGTCCAGACTGGCAATCGACACTTCGGCCAGCGGAGCCGAGACGGGGATTGCCAAGGTGATGGCGGCGAAGAGTGTGGCCACGGGACTGTTCGGATCCGTGGTGGTAAACGAATGGAGCCGGAAAGCGAAGAGCTCGATCAGGACCAGGCCGATCACGAAGTTCGGCACGGACAGGAAGAACGACGGGATGGAGCGGACAATCGCAGCCCATTTTGCGGGAAGGTACTGGGCGCCGTACGCGATGGCTAGGGCGAAGACGATCGCGATGACCAGTGCACTCGACGCCAGTGTGAGGGTGGAGGGCAGGGCATCCGCGACGATCTGGCTCACCGGGAGGTTGGACTGCAGCGAAAACCCTAGTTCACCCGTCAGGAACCGGCTGAGTGACAGGAGGAGCTGGACGATCACCGGTTGATCGAGTCCATAGAAGGCCACGATCCGCTGGATGTCCTCCTCGCTGAGGCCGTGCTGCGGGTCCCGGAGTGTGTTGGTGATCGCGTCACCGGGAAGCACGCTGATGATCAGGAACGTCAGGACGTAGGCGAGGAGGACAACGAGGACCGCCTGACCCACACGTGTGAGGGCAAAGCGCTTGTAATCGCCGGTCACTGTGAAATCCAAGCGGTGTAAAAGTTCGCGTAGGCCAGGCCGTTGTACTGGACATCCTTGAGCTTCGGGCTGATCAGGTACAGGCGCTGGACCAGCTGATTAAGGGGAACAAAATAGGCCTGGTCCAAGACGTACTTCTGCAGTTCGTCGGCAACCTTCTCACGGGAAGCCCTGTCCGAGGCGGTGGCGATCGCCGTCGAAAGGTCGTTCAGCTTCTGGTCGCTGGTGCCAACGCTGAACCAGTCCTCGCCCTTGTTCTGGCTCGTCAGGACACCAGCGACCGTTCCAACATCGACGAAGCTGCGCGAGGTCTGGAACAGCGGCGGCTTGCTGGCCTGGATTGCTGCATAGCCGGCTACGTCCACCACTTTGAGGTTGACCTTGATGCCTACCTTCTTCAGCTGCTGGGCGATGAGTTCATCCTCGGCCTTGGTGGAGGGGACGTAAGGGTTGGGCGTGAGCGTGAACTCGAGGGTCTTGCCGTCCTTGGCGCGGTACCCATCGGAACCCTTGGTCCAGCCGGCCTCGTCCAGCACCTTGTTGGCCTTCCCGGGGTCGAACTTGAAAGAGTCGCTGAAGTCGCCGGCTTCGGGGACGTTGCCCTGGATGAATGTGGTGGCGGCGTTCCAGTCGTCCGTGTAGACCGTCTTTCGGATCTCTTCGCGGTCGATGCCGTGCTGGATGGCTTGGCGGACGGCGAGTTCGTTGGTGGGGAAGGCCGTGGTGTTCACCTGGAATCCGTCGACGAAACCAAGATAGCGGGGCGTGCCGACGGTGAAGCCCTGGGCCTTGAGGGATTCAATTTCCTGCGGCTCTACGTTGAAGGCGACATCCGCCTGGCCGGAAACCACAGTGGAAGTGCGGACCGAGGTGTCCTTGATGACCTTGTAGGTAAGGGTGTCCAGACGTGCCGGGCCGGTGTGGCCGAGTGCCGCCGGGCCCCAGTTGTAGTCTTTGCGCTTCTCGAGCACGTAGCTGTCGCCCTGCTTCCACGACTTGACCACGAACGGACCGCTGCCGATTTCCTGGCTGAGGTCCGCCTGGGCTTCGACCGGCAAAGCCAGGGTCTTGGGGGAGAGGAGAATGCAGCCGTGGTAGGCCAGTGTGGCAATGAAGCCGAGGGCCGGGGAGGAGAAGCTGACCTTGACTGTTTTCGGATCGGTGGCTTCGGCGGATACGAAGTTGGTGGAGGGGAACAGGCCGACCTTGCTGATGCCGCGGGCAGAGTCACCCTTTGCCCAGGCGTTCAGGTTGGCAACCACGGCTGCCGCGTCCAGCGGGGTCCCATCGGAGAAGGTCACACCTTCCTTCAGGTGCAGGACAAAGTCCTTGGCACCGTTAAGTTCCTCCCACTTCTCGGCAACCCACGGGCTGAGCTCACCCCTCTCATTGACGTAGACCAGCTTGTCCGTGATCTGGCCCCAAAGGTTGCCCTCGTAGCTGGAGATTGCGGTCTTGCTGGGGACCCAGCCGGTGTCGTAGCCCTGGATCAGGAAGGTGATGTTGCCGCCCTCCACCGGTGTTCCGCCGTTCGCGGCGGTGCTGGCCGCAGGGCCGCCGCAGGCAGTGATCAGGGCAGAGGTGGACAGGGCGCCCAGACCCGCGAGGAAGGCGCGCCTGCGGAATTCAGGGGTGTTGAACGAGTTCATGGAGTGCTCCTGGATGCGTTTGGGGGACTGCGTGGGGTTGTTTTGGGGTTTCCTGGCCGGTCCTAGATGGCCTTGCCCGGATTAAGCAGCTGTTGGGGGTCGATCGCTGCTTTGATGGCGTGTTGGAGTTCGCGGCTTCGCGGGGACAGTTCAAGCGCGGCCCATTCCTTCTTGATGGTGCCCACGCCGTGTTCACCGGTGACGGTTCCGCCAAGCGAAAGCGCCACCTTGACGAGTTCAGTGGATGCTTCCAGCAGGGCGGCTGGTGGGTTGAGGCCGTCGTCGGGCGTTTTGTCCAAGGTGATGAGTGGGTGAAGGTTCCCGTCGCCGGCGTGGGACACCGCAGAAATGTCGACTCCGAACCGGGCTTCGAGCGCTGGAAAAGCGGCGTAGACCTTGCCTAGTTGGGACTTTGGCACGGCGATGTCCTCGCCGATGTACCACTTTTCCGACGGGAGTCCTCGGCCGCTGCGCCGCAGTTCCCAAAGCCGCACAGCGTCGTCGTCCGCTTCCACAGTGACCCGTCCGGCCACGGCGGCCAGGGCGGTTGCGAGGTCTGCGGCTTGGTCGTCGATGCCGTAACCGTCCAGCTCGATCAGGATCAACGCGGCGCCGCGGTCACGAAGGGTGGTGCCGGAGTGCGCGTCGATGTTTTGAAGGCTCGGGGTATCGAAGAACTCGATCGCGGCCGGGCGTACCTGTGAAAGTGTGATTGCGGCGAGACCTGCCGTTCCCTCTTCGGTGCTGTCGAAGAAGGCGCTCACAGTCTTGCGCGCCACAGGGATGGGTCGCAGCCTCACCGTTGCGCTTACGACGACGCCCAGGATGCCCTCGGAACCGACAAACAGCGAGGTCAGGTCCAGGCCGGTGACGCCCTTGATGGAGCGGTGACCGACAGTGATGAGACTTCCGTCGGCGAGTACGACGTCGAGTGACAGGACCGATTCACGGGTCACCCCGTACTTGGCGCACCGAAGTCCGCCGGCGTTGGTGGCAATATTGCCGCCGATTGAGGAAATGTCGAAACTAGCGGGATCCGGTGCATAGAAAAGGTTGTAGGGTTCGAGGTGTTTGTTGAGTTCTGCGTTGATAACGCCCGGTTCAACTACGGCTACTTCATCCAGTGGGGAAACTTCGATAATGCGATTGAGTTTTTCCGTGGAAATGACCACTTGGTGTGGCGTAGCAGTTGCACCCCCCGAGAGACCGCTGCCGGCACCGCGGGGGACCACCGTGATGCCGAGTTCCGCGGCGAGCTTCACGGCCTGCTGCACGTCGGCTGCTGTCGCAGGAAGCACGACGGCGGGACCTTCCGTTTGCGCTGTAGAGGCGGTTTTGGCGGTGGCGGCGTCGTGGCTGTAGCGGGTTGTCTGCGGGCCAGGTTTGATGACCTCGATATTTTGCAGCTGCCCAAGGTAGGCGTGGATGGTTGATGCCTCGGTTTGCTGGATTGTCATGCCGGTTTCTTTCTGTCCGGGTGCATGACAAGACAGAGGTTCCCTGCAGCGAAGCACCCAAAGGCTTTGATGATTATCCCGGCCTGCTAAATGGCTGGGTCATTAGAAATTACCTGCCTTCGGAATTCGGATGCGAGTTCCGTGAAACTTCGATAAACAGTTCTCAACAGGGCGACGCGGTGATTCCATTTTCGTTATATCGCGACGATTTAGGACGCCATGTTTCCTTGTGGGTGCACGCAAAACGTCATGTGACGGGGCCCAAGCCGACTGGATCGCTGTGCGCTTATGAGCGTGCTTTACAAGGGGGGCTATCGCGTTAGGAAGATCGACACATGACGCTCGCAGTCATCGTTGTAGACGGACGCGGTGTGGACCTCGGGCGGTGAACAGAGGCTGGAAGGGCCATACATGAACAAGCTGCCTGTTATGGCCTTCTCCTTCTTGCGGTCCATTGCGATCTTCTAGGTAACGCCGACAATGGAGACTCTGTCAGCCTCGACAGGGCGTAACTTGCTCAAAAGTAGGAGTGTGCACATTGTCCACACTCTCCGCTTCTGATTCGGTGATTCTTCCGTCGGACTGGCTCGAATTCCGCATATTTTCGCCGGTTCCCAGTGTTTGCAATGGCTGGAATGTAGTTCGAGTCCCACCTCGGGCACGAAGTATTCCCTCGTCAGGGGCGATTTTGCTTTGACGTGTTGACAAAGCTTGCGGTCGCGTCATCTGACGGGTTGGGTCGCGGGCTGTGTGGGGCGGCGGGTTCAAGTCCCTGGCTGGTGGGCCTTCCGCCTGCTGTGGTGCGGTTAGATGCTTCCTCGTTTCGGTTCTGTGTGGTGGGCGTGGTTGTCCAACACCTATTCATGGTCCGAGGTAGCGGGTACAACATGACGTAGCCGCCGTTGGTACGGCAATTTTATTGAAGGGCTCCTTGCAACCGCCGCCGGAGCCGTATGCGCTCGATTTGTCCTGCCAAATTGGGTGTGGACAGTGTCCACACTTACGTCTGCTTTATGAGAGTCCCTGCTGGCTAGGAGCACGGAAGGGCATGTCGGATCAAGGGCGCCATGTGCCGCCCTGACTGCGGCGGGGAACGGCCCAGTGAAGAGCAGAAGGATAAAGGCGAAGCAGGCTTGGCTGCAGGTCGCACAAAATTGTGGGGGAGCGGGCCACTACGACGCCCAGGAACGGGCGCGGCCTTCTGACACACCGAGTGCTTGGACCAAGCGCCGGGGATTGGGCCTACGGTCGTCCCGGCTCGAGAGACTCCGCGCTGCAGTTTGCAGTAATCGGGACCCGACGGGGTCAACGTTGCGCTAAGACAGAAGTGGCAGGGTTCGATCCAAGAGCTTTTCCAAGACAACGTGGGAAATGAACGACCACACCTCATTCAAGCCCTGCCTGACGTGCGGCCTTACGTCAACTTAGGGTCTAACTCCATCTTGGAGCCGGCCCTAGCGGGGAAGGGGAAAGCCCTCGACCGGAGTCGGTCGAGGGCCTTCCTCACGTCCAGACTTGTGGAGGAAATGGAGGTCTACGGCTTGGAATTATGCGCCTGCATCCCGCTGTGTGGAGTCTCGACGAGCAGGTGCTCACCTTTCAGCACTTCGGGGTCTGCGGGAGCGACGGTGGCACGTCCGCCCCGGCTGCCGGTCTCGGGGAGTGTGAAGTAAACGACGAGGCAGAGGGCGACGATGGCGATCATGTATACCGCGACGAACATGGGCTGTCCGGCGCCGACGAACGCGGCGGCGATCAGTGGTGCGGTGCCGCCAAAGACGGCGATGACGATCTGGTGTGCGAAGCCGATTCCGGAGACCCGGACAGAGGCCGGGAACAGCTCGGCCTGGATTGTCGGGTAACTGATCCGTCGTTGGCATTTAGTTGACGTTTCCGGCGAAGCTGATGGCAGAGGCATTCAGGCCGGCTTCCATCGTGTGGACCATCGTGCCCCTGCCTTTCCCTCCGGCGGCGTCCGGTGCCCTGGCCTAGTGCGAGGTGAATGCATTTCAAGCTGCTGCGCGCGGACGCAAAGGGCGTTAGCGGGGGAGGAGTCCCGCGAATTCATGGTTTTGGAAGACCAAGGGATCTTTGGCGCTCCCGGTGTTGAGGCCCAGGACCCTGGCCAGGACAAAGGCGTGGTCCCCGATGGGCGTGACGTTCTCGATTTGGCATTCCAAGGCCGCGACTGCGCCTGCGACCAGAGGGGCACCGTATGCTCCTTGGATCCAGAAGCTGTCATCGAAGCGGTCCGCGTCCTTTTTACCCAGCTTGCGGCAGAACTGCGCCTGTGTTGATGCAAGAGCGCTGATGCCCAGCACGGTGGCCTTGTTGAGTTGTGGCCAGCTGGAAGACTCGTGGCCGATGAAGAAGCCGACCAGGCACGGGTCCACGGAGATAAAGACGAACGATCCGACGATCATGGCGGCACGGTCACCGGTGAGTTCAGACTGTCCGGCGACGACGGCGACGCTGGTGGGCACCATGGACATGGTGTCCCGCACGTGGGTGGGATCGAGAGTGCCGGGCCGTTCGGTAACGATAGTCATGGCTGCCTCCTTCGGTTACCGGTGTTGCTGGATGTAGTAGAGCTGCTCGGCGTCAATCCACACTTCGTATCCGTCGAGTTTGTCGATGAGGATGCGTGAGTCGACGCCTTCGGGTGCGAGCCACAGCATTCGGGAGTCGGGGGTGGCATCTTCGATGCGTGCGGTTCTGACGTATGTGCCGTTTCGGCGGATTTCCACTGTTGCTGTTGTCGGGAGATGGAACCAGTCATCGAGCCGGTAGGACTGTGGCGGGTGGGGGGTGAAGGTTCTGCGTTCGATCGGGAAGGACCCGGCCGCAGCATGGGCTGTTGGTGCGTTCATCACGGTTCCTTAGGTGGCGGCGGGCAGGGTGGGGTCAGGTGCCACCGACCGCCGGGGAGCTGGCCGGTGGCACCTGAGAGGGGTTGGCGGGTCGAGCAGGCTTGCTGTGGTTCAGGCGACGGGTTGCGTGTCCGCGACCGGGACGGATGCCTGGTCCTTTTTAGCCGAGGTGAGGAGCCCCGCGGTGTATTCGGAGAGCCACCCAAGGCAGGCGCCGACGATCAAGGCCAGACAGGTGCCGGCCGCGTCGAAGGTGGCGCCAAAGTAGGCGGCGCATCCGGCAAACGCTCCGGGGATGAAGCCCAGGAGGCTCCAGCGGGCCTGGACGCACATGGCGAACGCTGCGATGGCGACGGAGATGCCGAGCGCGCCGGGGATGGGGAGGTTCGCCGCTCCCCAGACGATGATGGCGCCCCAGAGGACTCCGGAGAGGTTGGCAGGGATCGTTTTGAGGAGTCCGGCACGTTTTCCGCCGGCTGCGAAGAAGCATGCCCAGGAGAGGAATCCGACCCAGGTTATAAGGCCCAGGGGTGTGCTGAATTGGGTCCAGAGCCCGGCGAAGATGCCGGCGGTGATTCCGATGATGACAAGGGGCTTCATGGGTAGTTCCTTAGGGTCAAAATGGCGTCATTGTCTTTTTGAAAAGGAAAGCTGAGGGAGTGTGCATGTGCAGGCTTCGCTGAAGTGCGCAGAACGCGGAGCGGGTGTTAGCACTTTCGGGTGCGGGTGAATCTGGCGGTACGGCCCCGGCAAGGACGCCGGGGCCGTACTACGTGGGGAGTGTCTTAGAGGTGGGTCAGGGCAAGGTCGGCGGGGTCCGCGTTGTCGGGAGTCGCAGGCGTGGGTTCCACCGGTGCGCGGTGGAACTCGCCGTTTTTCATCACTGCGGTGATCTTGTTGATGTCCTGCAGGATGGTGATGTCTGCGAGCGGGTTGCCGTCGACGAGGATCATGTCGGCGTAGAAGCCGGGCAGGACCTTGCCGAGTTCGTTGGGCTTTTCGAAGAGTTCCCCGCCGAGGGCGGTGGCGGCGATGATGGCTTCCATTTCGGTGTAGCCGAAGAGCTTCACGAAGTGGTCCAGGTCCCGGGCGTAGGTGCCGCGGGGTGTCCAGGCGAAGCCGTAGTCTCCGCCGGGCAGCACGCGGATGCCGCGGCGGCGCATCTCCTGCATTGCTTTGACAGCGATGTCGAGTTCGCGGGCGTAGCCTGCCTGTTCGGCTGCCTCGTGGGAGTAGCCGAAGGCTTCGGCGTCCTGGAGGGTTGCGACCAGCCAGTTGATGGCCGGGGCGACGAAGACGCGGTCTTTGGCGGCCTCGAGGAGGTCCATGCCTTCGTCATCGATGTAGGAGGCGTGGTAGATCATGTCGACGCCGGTTTTCAGGGAGATGAGGACGGAGTCGCGGCTGCGGGCGTGGGTGCATACGCGCACGTGCCGGCGGTGTGCTTCGTCGACGGCGACCTGGAGTTCTTCTTCGGTGATGTAGGTGTCGGTGGCTGCCTTGGTGCCGGTGATTTCCTCACCGGAGATGCTGAGTTTGATCTGGTCCACGCCGAGCCCGATGGTTTCCCGGACCACTTTGCGCATTTCCTCGACGCCGTCGGCGATCTGGGTGATGCCGGGCACGAGGTCCCCTGCGGTGGTGGCGATTTCCTGGCCGTTGGCCAGGTAGCGGGGGCCGGGGATCCGGCCGGCGTTGATGGCGTCGCGCACGACGACGTCGAGGCGCTTTTTGGCGCTGGCCGCCCCGAAGCACATGGTGTAGCCGTAGTCGATGTAGTACTTGGCGGACTCGACGGTGTGCAGCAGGTGTTCCTCAACGTTCATGGTTTCCAGGCTGTTGAGGTCGCCGTCGTTCCAGGTGAAGTGGGTGTGTGCGTCGCACAGGCCCGACATCAGGGTCTGGCCGCGGCCGTCGATGACGCGGGCTCCTTCGCGGGGCAGGTTGCCCGTGCCGGGACGGACGTCGGTGATGCGCTCATCGACGACGAGCACTTCGCCGAGGAAGGGCTGGGCGCCGGTGCTGTCGAGGATGTTGACGTTGGTGAAGAGGGTTTTCGACATGACTTCGTTGTCCTTATCTTGAGTTGGAGACGGTGGTGCGGTTGTTAGGGGGCTTTGCGGATCTGCATGGTGATGGTCTGCTGGCGGCGTGACTGACAGCCGGGGCTGGAGCTGCTGCAGGCACACGTCTTCTTCGTCTCCGGCTTGAGCGTGGAACCGGTGAGGAAGTCCAGGACCGCGGCGGTGACGAAGTCCGGCGCCTCCGGCACCGTCCAGTGGCCGGTGCCCGGGGCGACCAGGAGTTCGGCCTGGCCCAGCTCCCCTGCGATGGCCTCGTTCGATTCCGGTGTGCTGACTTTGTCTTCGCTGCCGGTCAGCAGCAGCACCTTGGACTGGATCCTGGCCAGGTCCGGGTTGGTTGCTGAGGCCAGGGCTTCGCAGGCCTGCGCGTAGGCTTCCGGGTCCTGGCCCAGGAGCAGTTCGCGGACGAAGGGGCGCACCAGCGGGTTCCCGATCGCTGCATGATCGGCCGTGGCGGCGGTCGCGACGGTGTCGGCCACCGCGGCCATGCCCTTTTCGCGGACGAGGGCCGCGCGTGCCCGGGTGGCTTCCTTGGCTGCCTGGGCCTGTTCGCGGACCGGGCCGAGCAGGACGATTTCCCGGACCAGGTCAGGACGTGTTGAGGCCAGCTGCTGGACGATGAGGGTTCCCATCGAGTGGGCAACAAGGTGGGCGCGGCCTGTCGTGGTCTGGGATTCGATGACCAGGGCCAATTCGGCGGCCAGGGATTCCAGGCTAAGTTCCCCCACCCGGGGCGAGCGGCCGTGTCCGGCGAAGTCGTAGCGGGTGACGCGGAAGCGTTCGGCAAGTGAGGCGACGAGGGGTTCGTAGAAGCTGGTGGTGCCGCCCAGTCCGTGGACCAGGACAACATCCTCTCCGGTGCCTGTGGTTTCGACGAAGAGGTGTTGGGTTCCGACGGCTGTCAGTCCTGCGGGGATGGTCGCGGTGCTCATCGGCCTTCTCCGATCCGGTTCCGCAGGGTGCCGAGCTTGCTGATGGTGATCTCGACGACGTCTCCGCTGGTCAGGAAGCGCGGCGGGGTGAAGCCGATGCCGACGCCGACCGGGGTGCCGGTTGCGATGATGTCGCCGGGCTGGAGGGTGATGCCGGCGCTGATTGTTTCGATGATGGTGGGGATGTCGAAGATCAGGTCCGCTGTCGTGGCCTTCTGGCGGGTTTCGCCGTTGACGGTGCAGAGCAGGTCCAGGGGCCCGTCGCCGACTTCATCGCGGGTTACGGCCCAGGGCCCCATGGGGCAGTGGGTGTCGAGGCTCTTGCCCAGGAACCACTGCTTGTGGTCTTTCTGGAGGTCACGGGCGGTGACGTCGTTGATGATCGTGTAGCCCCAGACGTGGTCCTGCGCGTCGGCCTTGCTGATGCCGCGGCCGCCCGTGCCGATGATGACACCGAGTTCGGCTTCGTAGTCGAGTTCGGAGGTGACGCCGGTGTGCGGGTCAACCTCCGCGCCGGTGCCGATGACCGTGGAGGGTGCCTTGGTGAACACCACCGGGTATTCCGGCTGGGGTGTGGCGCTTGCGGTTGCGTCGTAGCCGGAGTTGGCGAATTCCTTGGCGTGTTCGACGTAGTTGCGGCCCACGCAGAAGATGTTGCGGCGGGGGAGCGGGATGGGGGCCAGCAGCTCGACGTCGGTCGCGGGGACTGCTTCCCCGGTCACGGCGGCGAGCTGGGCAGCTGCGCTGTCCCAGTTGTCGATGAGTGAGAGCAGGTCCTGCCCGCCCGGTACTGCAGTCACCGTGGTGGCGTCGGTGTTGAGGACGCCGGTCTGCTGGGTGCCGTTGTGGCGGAACGTAACGAGTTTCAAAGTGATTCCCCTTCGAATCGATTATCGATAATTGATGAGCTGACTCTACACGACCGTGACTGGCATCACAAGCGATTATCGATAATTTCTTTTGGAAGGGGTGCGGGCCCTTCCGGGGGAGGATGAAGGGCCTATTCCTGGGGGAGGATGAAGGGCCTATTCCTGGGGGAGGATGAAGGGCCTATTCCTGGGGGAGGATGGAGTACTCGTGCTGGTGTTCGATGACGAGCTTGGTGCAGAGGTCCGGCGTGCCGCTCTCGAAGGCTTCCAGGATCGGGACGTGGGCTTCGGCCGCTGCGTGCAGGTCGACGTGGCCGCGCACGACGGTGGCCATGGTGCGGGCCTCAACATACAGGGAATCCCAGATCTCCAGCATCAGCCGGTTCCCGGTCGCAACCACAACAGCCCGGTGGAAGTCGGTACTGTACTTGGCGATGCCGTGGGCGTCATTCGTCGCCGCGGCCTCACGCATACCCGCCAACGCATTGCGCAGGGGCGAAGGGTCGGCGTGCAGTGCCGGATATGCGGCGGCGGCGGCGGTTCCCTCGAGCGCGAGGCGGACGAAGTAGACTTCGGCGAGGTCATCCTGGGAGGCGGACCGGACGAAGGTTCCGCGGCGGGGGATGTTTTCGACCAGCCGTGTGGAGGACAGCTCCCGCAGGGCCTCGCGGACCGGCGCTTGGCTGACGCCGAATTCTTTGGCGAGCTGGAGCTCCACGAGGCGCATACCGGGAGGGTAGGTGCCGTCAACGACCCTGTCCACGATGGTGCGCTTGACCTTTTCCGAGAGGCTCTCGTTCTCAAATGCTGCTGATACCGCCATTTCCCCAGTCTTTCATGATGCTCTCGTGGCGCCCGTCCGTTCAGGCCGTTTCGGGGCATGTTCTGGATCTCGCGGTGCGGGCTTGGGGTCCCTGAAGGCCAGGCTGGGGACAATGGCCAGCGCTGCCAGGGCCGCGGCGAGGAGAAACGCGCCGGCATATCCGGAACCGGGGCCGTTGGTGCTGTTCAAGGCATTGAGGGCAGCAGCGGCGGCGGCCACGCCGACCGCCATGCCGATCTGCCGGGCCATGTTCACGATTGTCGAACCGTCGGCCAGCTCCGGACCGTGCAGTCCGGTGACGGTAGCCGTCTGCAGCGGGACGATGGTTGTGCCGAAACCCGCACCCGCAACCAGAATCGCGGCTGCCGACAGCCACCCCGGCGTTGTCTGGCCCGCCAGTGACAGTGCCCCCGCTCCCGCTGCCATGAGACCCAATCCTGCAGCCAGCGGCGCACGCGGGCCCGTGCGCCGGGTAAGGCGCGTGGTGACCGGGGTGGCCAGCAGGATGCCGACGGCATGCAGGGATGTCATGAATCCGCTGTCCAGCGGGGACATCCCGCCGTGGCCCTGGAGATACAGCGGGAGCAGAAACAGTAGCGCCCCATAGGACAGGGCGGTCAGGAGGAAGGCGAGGTTGCTGCTCCAGATCTCCCGATTGACGAGCAGCCGGACATTGAGCAGGGGATCTTCGCGGCGGAGCTGCCGCACGGCGAATCCGGCCAGGAGCAGCACTGCGGTGGCGATGGCGATCAGGGGCAGAGCGGCGGGGTATCCGTTTTCGGCTCCGGTAAGACCCAGCACAAAAAGCACAAGGCCTGCCGAGACAAGTACAAGGCCAACGCCGTCGAACCGGGCACCGGGGGTGGCCGGCCGTTGCGCCGGCAAACGCAGGCCGGTCAGAATGGCGGCGAGGGCGATGGGCACGTTAAGCCAGAAGACCCACCGCCAGCCGATGTCCTGCACAAACCACCCACCGATCAGCGGGCCCAGGACCGGGGCGAGGGCCGCCGGCACCGAAATGAGCGCGGAGGCCTTCGCCCGCTGGTCGGCGGGGAACGCGGCGAAAAGCATGGCCATGCCGATCGGGAGGATCAACCCTCCGCCGAGACCCTGTAGAGCCCGGAACGCGATGAGGACCGGCAGGGACCATGCCAAGGCAGTGAGGGCCGAGGCCATCCCGAAGATTCCCAGCGCGATCAGGAATGCCCGGCCCTGGCCCAGACTGCGGCTGATCCAGCCACTCATCGGCAGTGACACCGCGATCGCCAAAAGATAGGAGGTGATCACCCACTGGACCGGCCCAGGGCCGGCGTCGAACTCCTCCTGAAGGGTAGGCACCGCGATATTGACCACGGTGGTATCCAGCAGGTCCATGACGACAGCCAGGGTCACGGCCACGGCCGTCAGCCGGGAAATGCTTCTTTCAGGCATTAGCTTGGCGTTCCTTTCGGATCGGGATCCGCATTGTCGGACGTTGATCCGCCGCAGGCGTCCGATCGATGTGTGGTCAGTTATTCGGGATCGGATTTTGTGGTCTGCACAGTGCCGTGCGGGTGTTCCGGTGGTGAATAGATCGAGTAGAGCTTAGGGGGGGACAGCGCCGACGGCTGTGACGTTGTGCCAGGTTCCGGCCGGAACAAAGATCGCATCGCCGTCCCGAGCGTCCCATTCATGGATCAGGTTCCCGGCTGCCGGACCCATCTGGACCTTGCCCTGTCCGCTCTCCACCCGCAGGAACTGGTCCACGTCCTGGTGCACTTCCAGTCCGATGTCGTCCCCCGGGGCAATGGCCATGACGGTGACCTGCAGCCGGCCGCCCGTCCAGATTGTCCTTCGGTAGTCATCGTTGGCCTCCGTAGCACTCTCGATGTCCAGGACATAAGGCGCGGGACCATGGTCGGTGAGCGTGGGATCGATCTCTTCTTCAGTCACAAATCAATTATCCATTATCGATAATGTATTATCTAGGTTGGTAAGGCTCATCTAAGGGAGGTAAGCAACAAATGACAGTGACAGCGGGGGAGTCCACCGTGAAGGATCCGGACTCCTCTTCCGGCGGCCCCCTGGTTGCCACGCCCTTGCGCGTCCGCGTCCGCGACCACATCGCGGCCAGGATCGTGGATGGGACCTACGTCCCGGGCCAGCGCCTGACAGAACTGGAGATAGCCCGGAGCCTGGGCACCAGCCAGACACCTGCGCGGGAGGCGCTGCGGGACCTTGCGGGCATGGGTTTTGTAGAGTCCGAACCCAATAAGGGCTGCCGCGTTCGGGAACTGGACAGCGAGGACCTGCGACAGGCCCACCCCGTCCGGGCCGCCCTCGAGGAAATCGCCGGACATTCCGCTGCACGTCATCTGAAGGGCAAGACAACGGACTTGGCCAGCGCGCTGGACGGAATGCGGGCCGCGCAGGAAAACGGCGATCTCATCGCGCTGTGCTTCCACAGCACACGCTTCCATCGCCACATCGTTGAAAGCGCCGGCAACGATGCACTCACCCGGGCCTGGAACGCCCTGGGAATCGAAATGCTCACCCTCGTAGGCGCTGCCCACGACCAGGTTGGCTTCCCCAACTCGGTGGAAGAACACGCCGCAATCATGGCAGCCCTCGAAGCGGGTCAAGCCGCCGCGGCGGCCCGCCTCTTGAAAAGCCATGCCTGCTCATACGTCACCAGGGATCCGGGTTCCACCGGCGCCCTGTGCACCACCCCGTAACTGACCAATTTGCCTTCACGGCCCGAACCCAAAGGAACATCGGCATGAGCACCTCGCAGACAGTACTGATTATCGGCGGAACCTCCGGCATAGGTCGCGACACCGCGAAACTGCTGGCATCACGCGGTGACGCGGTCATCGTTGCCGGACGCACGCAATCCCGCGCGCAGGCCACGGCCCGGGACATTGGCGGCGGCGCCGTCGGCCTCGAGATTGACCTCACTGACATGGACAGCATCCGGGCAGCCGCTGCGGCAACAGGCCCTATCGACCACCTGGTCCTCTCCGCCGCCGCCCTGGCCTATGCCCCTTTCCGGGAACTTGCCATCGACGACGCCCGGAACGTCTTCGAAGCAAAATTCTGGGGTTACTACCGCGCCGTCCAGGTCTTCGGGCCGTTGCTGCCGGACACCGGCAGCATCACTTTCTTCTCCGGCGTCGCCGCCGACCGCCCCGCGCCCGGCACGGTCGCCGTGACAGCAGTGAATGCCGCCGTCGAAGGCCTCACCCGTTCTCTCGCCGTCGAACTAGCTCCCGTCCGGGTTAACGCCGTCAGCCCGGGCATGACCGACACCGAGGGCTGGTCCCACCTCCCCGACGACCAAAAAGCAGCAGCTTTTGAACAGCAGGCCAAATCCTTGCCGACCGGCCGCATCGGACGTCCTGAGGATCTCGCCTCTACAGTCCTGCACCTGATCGATAACGGCTTCACGACCGGAACAATCCACCACGTTGACGGCGGAGCCCGCCTTGTCTGAGCAGCACCTCAGGGATCCGGACCAGCCCCGCCGGAAGGGCAGCGTGCTTGTTGCCGGGGCCGGGGGAGTGATCGGACGGCATGCCGCCGATGAGTATGCACGTCAGGGCTGGCAGGTTCGCGGCATCAGCCGGCGCCCCGTCCAGGGCGCCGGCTGGGACCACTTGTCGGTAGATCTCAGCGATCCCGCAGCCTCCGCGTCAGGTCTGGCTGAGGCCGAAGACACAACGCATCTGGTCTTCGGCGCTTACGCCGAGCGCCCGACGTCCCGGGAGCTTTCAGAGGCCAACGTCGGATTGCTGCGCAATACCCTTGACGGCCTTTACAGCGCCGGTGCCCCACTGCGTCACGTCACCCTGTATAAGGGCGGAAAGGCCTACGGGGCGCATCCGGGTTACTTCAACACACCGGCCAAGGAGCGGGACCCGCGCCTCGTGCAGCCGAACTTTTACTACGACCAGGAGGACCTGCTGCGTCAAACCGCAGCGGAGCGCGGCTTTGACCTGACCATCCTGCGTCCCGAAGGGGTAGTCGGTTACGCTGTCGGCAACCCAATGAACCTGCTGATGGTGATCGCCGTCTACGCCAGCATCTGTCGTGAACTGGGCCAGCCGCTACGGTTTCCCGGCACGATTGCCGCCTTTGACGCCCTCTATCAGGTCACCGATGCAGGGCTGCTTGCCCGGGCCACAGTATGGGCGGGCTCGGATCCACAGGCCGCCGGCGAAGTCTTCAACATCACCAACGGTGACCAGTTCCGTTGGCGCCAGCTGTGGCCGGCCTTCGCCCGTCACCTCGGCATGGATTACGCCGAACCCCAGCCGGTGCCCCTGGCTGACGCGATGCCTCAGCTCAAAAACGTCTGGGAGCGGCTGGTGGCCCGGCACTCGTTGGTCCCGACTCCGTATGAAGACCTGGTCGGATGGGAATTCGGCGACTTCCTGCTGCGGTCCGGGTTCGACAACGTCTCCTCCACCATTAAGGCCCGCCAGGCCGGCTTCACCGACTGCCTCGACAGCGAAGACCGGTTCCTGGAACTCTTCCGTGAACTTGAGGCCGATCGGATCATTCCGCCCGTTGTGCTAAGCAGCCAGTCATCTGAAAGGTACGTGCCCTGATGGGCAATGCGCGGGAATGGTCCTGGGCCGCCAGACTGACCGTTCTTGCGGTCGCCGCAGCTACAGCGGTCAGCGTTATTTACCTGCCACAGGCCATGCTGACGGTGCTGGCGGCTGGTTTTGGCGTGGCCCCGGCAGCGGCCGGTGTCATCGCGACCAGCGTTCAGGCCGGTTACGCCATCGGCATCTTCCTGCTGGTTCCCCTCGCTGACCGCGTTCAGCCCCGGCGGCAGGTCACGATTCAGTCGGTTCTCCTTGCCGCGGCCCTTGCGGTAACGGCGGTGCTGCCCGAGATTGTGGGAGTCACCTTGGGATTCCTGGCAGTGGGCCTGGTGGCAAACATTGCCCAGATCCTCATCCCGGCCGCGAGCCGGTTAGCCCCCAAAGGGAAGGAGGGCGCTGCCTTGGCAACAGTGGCCGGCGCCCTGCTGATCGGCATTTTTGGCGGCCGGATCATCGCAAGCCTGCTCGTCCAGACCATCGGATGGCGGTGGGTCGTCCTGTCTTTCGCCGTCCTGGTCCTGGCCGTGCTGCCGTTCCTGCGCACTGCCCTGGCCACAGAGCTCGAGCTGCACGCCGCCGGCGGCAAGTACCGGCACCTGCTGGCCTCGACCCTTCAGCTGAGCCGGCGGAGCCCTGAACTGATCCAGTCTGCGCTGATGCAGTTCTTCGTGTTCGCCACCTTCAACTCCCTGTGGACGGTCACGGTGCTCCACCTCACCGGACCTGGCTTCGGCTGGAGCGTCCTCTCGGCCGGCCTTTTCGGGGCCGTCGGACTTGCCGCCGGAATCGCTACCCCATTCAGCGGTCGCTTCGTTGACCGTTTCGGGCCCCTTCCGGTCGGTCTCGTGTTCTTGCTGGTCCTGCTCCTGGGCGTGCTGTCGGTGATCATAGATCCCTCGTCGGCCGTCCTGTTTGGTGCGAGCATGTTCGTCATCACCTGGGCCAACCAGACAATCCTCTCCGCTAACCAGGCCCGGACCCTGGCGGCGAACCCGGTCCAATCAGCCCAGGCCAACACGGTCTTCATGTTCGCAGTGTTCCTGGGCGGCTCAGCCGGAGCCTTCACGGGCACGGTCGCCTTCAGCGCCGGAGGGATGCCCCTCGTCGGCGTGCAGGCTGGCGCCTTCGTTCTCATAGCCCTCGTTATCTGGTTCGCGTCCGCAACGCACCAGAAACGCACCACACCAAACCCTGGCAAGGAAAGGATCACAACATGACCACCGCAGGAAACATCCGGCTGAATACCGGAGCGAGCATCCCGCCGGTCGGATACGGGTGCTGGCAGACCGCCCGCGCCGATATTGCCGCCGCCGCGCGCGCCGGATACCGCGCCTTTGACACCGCAACCTTCTACGCGAACGAACAGGCCGTAGGTCAGGGGATCCGGGACGCAGGGCTAAACCCCGAAGACGTCTTCCTCACCACCAAGGTATGGCGCGGCGACATGGGCTACGCTCAAACCCTGAAGGCGTTCGAAACCTCACGCCGCCTGCTCGATGCCGACGTCATCGACCTCTATCTCATCCACTGGCCCCAGCCGGACTCCCGCCTGATCACCGAAACCTGGCGGGCCATGGAAAAACTCCTGGAACGCGGAACCGTCCGCTCCATCGGTGTTTCAAACTTCGAAGCCGCCGATCTTGACCTGCTGGCCCAGCACTCGGACGTCACCCCCGCGGTAAACCAGATCGAACTAAACCCTCTACGGCAGCGCAAGAGCCTGGTCGCGGAAAATACCGCACGCGGCATCGTCACGACAGCCTGGTCACCGCTGGGTCAGGGGGGTCCGGTCCTGCATAACAAGACACTGCTTTACCTGGCCGAAGACCATGACGTCAGCGTCGCCCAGATCGTCCTTCGCTGGATGCTCCAAAAGCAGATCGTGACAATCCCGCGTTCAACCAATCCCGCACGGATCGTCGAAAACCTCGACCTGGACGGGTTCGCCCTAAACACGGCCGAGATGGAAGCCATCGACGCGCTCTCCGACTGACCCCGACACCTCAAGGACACCTCATGCCTACCGTTGGTCATTCCGACCTGACCATCTTTCCGATCGCCCTGGGCGGAAACACCTTCGGGTGGACCTCCAATGAAACAGAGTCCCGCGCTGTCCTGGACGCCTTCACTGAGCAGGGCGGCAACTTCATCGACACAGCAGACAGCTACTCGGCCTGGGCCGAGGGCAACACCGGAGGGGAATCCGAGACCATCATCGGAGACTGGATGGCACGGCGCTCCAACAGGTCCCAGGTCATCATCGGAACGAAAGTCAGCCAGCACCCCGATTTTCCCGGCTTGTCCCGAAAAAACATCGTGGCAGCCTCCGAAGCATCCCTGCGACGCCTCGGCACCGACTACATCGACCTCTACTATGCGCACTTCGATGACGAGACCACGCCTCTGGAGGAGACCGTCGGAGCCTTCGATGATCTCGTCATCGCCGGAAAAGTCCGTCACGTCGGCCTCTCCAACTACAGCGCGGACCGGATCAGGGAATGGATCAGGATCGCGGACGACAACGGCTATGCCCGTCCCATGGCCCTCCAGCCGCACTACAACCTGGTACACAGAACCGGCTTCGAGGGCGAACTCGCTTCACTGGCTGCTGCCAACGGGCTCGGGGTCATCCCCTACTGGTCCCTCGCTAGCGGATTCCTCACCGGCAAATACCGGACCCGTGAAGACCTCGTAGGCACACCCCGAGAACGGATGGCAGGCAGTTACTTCAGTACCGAAGGCTTGCGGGTCATCTCCGTCCTCGACGACATCGCACAGGAGAGAGGCACCACTATTGCGACAGCAGCTCTCGCATGGCTCCTCACCCGACCCAATATCGCCGCCCCAATCGCCAGCGCCCGCACCGCGGAACAGTTGCCCGACCTCATGGCAGCAGCCTCCCTGACCCTCACGGAACTGGAAATCCAACGCCTCGACGAGATGTCCTCCCTCATTCCGGCCTGATAAACAAAAGGGAGCGTTTCGCGGCCTGGTCGTGGCCCCGCCCGGCGGCTAGACGCAGGGCGGGGCAGTTTGGACTGGGAGAGCTTGAGCAGAAACCGTCACGATATCGGCCGGAAGTAGCCCTACCGAGCACTCCCTTGTCTGTTTTCAAAGGCTGATAATGCAGATTCCGTCAATTAGCCGAAAGGTGCGTGCCGGTACCCTGCGAGGTTTCCTGATGTCGTTCGATGAGCCAACGTTTGCGTCAGAATTGCGTGCAAATCCGCTTCACTGACAGCCGCTCAACTGTTCTCAGAGATCCCACACTGACAGTTCGAGGGGCAGGAAGCTGAGGGGTGAACCCGCCAAGCCATAAGTGAAATAGCCGAAGTGTGGGGTTTGACTGTAACCAGTGGGGGCTGGCCCCGCCATGCCAACTCTGGCGGTCCTGCACCTGTCTGGCAAGCAGCCTGGGACTCCACCGCAGGCGAATCAGTCCTAATCAGGCGCTATAACGTTGGGTTGAGGTGTAGCTCATCAGGGGCGCACTCCGATCTCATGAGCCTCTTGGGTTAATCGACGTTTAGAGAGCCTGCCGAACAAAGAAAGGTGTTTTGCGGCGCATTCATATGGTTTACCTATTTCATGCATTCACCAGGCACCAAGTTCCTCGAGGTCTACTGACGTGATTCATGTATCGTTCCGCATGGCACTTTCTCATCAACGCGGACGGTGTATTTGTCATAGTCGCGTTGTATCACGGCAATGCCCTGTCCCCGCTCTAGGGCGCCGGGTATGAGCACATTGACGGCACGGTTGAGCTGTTCATCCCTGCTTGCGGACTCCTTCACGATCACTTCAAGGGAAAGCGGAAGCACCGAGTTCGACATAAGGTCCGAGCCGAGAAGCGGAGCATTGGACACAATTTCTCCTTTGCTGGACGGACCACACGGCCACGGTCCATGGTTCGTTGAAGTGTGATTTCCTGCTATGCCGCGGCGAGTTCCTCGACGGTGGCCTTTTCGCGGGCTTCGGTCAGGTAGCGGGCGTAGGCGGGGAGGGTGAGGAAGGAAGGGAACTCACGGCTGAGGGTGACTTCCTCGAAGATGTCGCGGGCGTCCTCGAAGCGGTCGCCGTCGAAGCGTTCCAGCCGGGCGAATTCCTCGTCCAGGAGTTCTTCCACCCATTCGTGGCTGATGATCTCGCCCTGGTCGGTGATGGCGCGGGCGTAGATCCACTGCCACAGCTGGGAGCGCGAGATCTCCGCGGTGGCGGCGTCCTCCATGAGGTTGTGGATGGCTACGCCGCTGTTGCCGCGGAGCCAGGATTCGATGTAGCGGATGCCCACTTCGATGTTGTTCCGGATGCCCTGCTCGGTGATGGTGCCGGTGGTGGCAGCGACGTTGATCAGGGCGCGGTCATCGGGGGTGACGTCTTCGCGGAGCCGGTCCAGCTGGTTGGGCTTGCTGCCGAGGACGCTGTCGAACACTTCGCGGCAGACGGGCACCAGGTCGGGGTGGGCTACCCAGGAGCCGTCGAAGCCGTCGTTGGCCTCGCGGGTCTTGTCTGCGCGGACCTTTTCGAGGGCGTTGGCGTTGGCTTCGGGGTCCTTGCGGTTGGGAACGGCTGCGGCCATGCCGCCGATGGCCATGGCGCCGCGCTTGTGGCAGGCCCTGACCAGCTGTTCGGTGTAGGCGCGCATGAACGGCTGTGTCATGGTGACCTGGCTGCGGTCCGGGAGGACGAAGCGGGGGCCGCGGGTGCGGAAGTTCTTGATCAGGGAGAAGATGTAGTCCCAGCGGCCGGCGTTCAGGCCTGCGGCGTGGTCGCGGAGTTCGTAGAGGATTTCCTCCATTTCGAACGCTGCGGTGATGGTTTCGATCAGCACGGTGGCGCGGATGGTGCCCTGGGGGATGCGGAGCAGGTCTTGGGCCAGGATGAAGATGTCGTTCCAGAGCCGGGCTTCGAGGTGGTTCTCGATCTTGGGCAGGTAGAAGTAGGGGCCCTTGCCCTGGGCGAGGAGGCGGCGGGCGTTGTGGAAGAAGAACAGGCCGAAGTCCACGATGCCGCCGGCGATGGGCTGGCCGTCGATGAGCATGTGCTTTTCCGGCAGGTGCCAGCCGCGGGGGCGGACCACGATGGTGGGCAGGTCGCCGTCCGCCTTCAGCTTGTATTCCTTGCCTTCTTCGGTGGTGAAGTCGATCCGGCGTTCCAGGGCGTCGGTGAGGTTCAGCTGGCCCTTGATGACGTTCCGCCAGGTGGGGGTGGAGGAGTCTTCCATGTCAGCAAGCCAGACCTTGGCGCCGGAGTTCAGGGCGTTGATGGTCATTTTCTTGTCCACCGGGCCGGTGATCTCGACGCGGCGGTCCTCCAGGCCGGGCGCCGGGGGAGCGACGCGCCAGGACGGGTCGTTGCGGATGTGCTCGGTCTCGCGCAGGAACCGCGGATCCTGCCACGCCGCTATCGCGGCCCGGCGTGCGGGACGGGCCGCAAGCAGCTCCTGCCTACGCTGAGCAGTAGCCCGGTGCAGCTCGGCCAGAAACCTCAGGGCCTCCGGCGTCAGCACCTCGTCCTGCCGGCGCACGGGTTGACCGGTGCAGATGATGCCACTCATCGTGAGGCTGTCAGTAAAGCTGTTCATCTTATTCTCCTGGGCAGGGGCCAATCGGGGAGCAGTAAGTGTCGTATTTAGTGGAACTGACCCTCTTCGTCCGTCCAACGGCGGATTTATAGGAGCATCGTCAAGGGGTTTTCCACGCGCGATTTGAAGGCGTTCATCCATTGCGCCGCTACGGCCCCATCGATGACTCTGTGATCTGCTGAAAGGGTGCAGGTCATAATGTTGGCGATGACCAGTTCCCCATCATTGACTACGGCTCGGGGTTCCGCCGCCCCCACGGCGAGGATTGCTGACTGCGGCGGGTTGAGGATCGCCGAGAACTGCTTGGTACCAAACATGCCGAGGTTGGTGATCGAAAAGCTGCCGCCCGCCAGTTCATCTTGGCGGATCTTGCCGGCCTTGGCCCGTTCGACGAAATCACCAATGGTGGTGCTGATGCTGATGAGGGGCTGCGATTCCACAGCCCTTACGACCGGCGTCAGCAGGCCGCCGTCCACTGCGATGGCAACGGAAATATCTGCGGTAGCGTATTGCAGTTGGGCGTCCTCCGTCCAACTTACATTGGCCTCCGGGACATCGTGTAGGGCAAGGCCGGCCGCCTTGACGACGAGGTCGTTGACGGTGATGCGCCGTGTGGCGGCGGTGTTGATCTGCTGCCGCAGTGCCAGGAGAGCATCCATCTTGACGTCAGCGGTGAGATAGAAGTGGGGGACGGTGCTCTTCGACTCGGTGAGACGCCGGGCTATGGTTCGACGCATCCTGGTGTGGGGGACAGATACGGGTCCTGCTCCTGGGCGGGGTTGCTCTGCTCCGGCATGCTGCGGTGCGGCGTCGGGGGTCACAGTGCTCGTGGGGGAAGCTGTGGTTCCCGCGCCCTCATCAACTGTTGGGGATGTCTTGGATTGAACCGCTTTTTCGACGTCGCGTCGTATGATTCGACCATTCGGACCTGTTCCGGCGATGGAGGTTACATCGAGGTCGTTGTCCTTTGCAACGCGCCGGGCAAGAGGCGAAGCAAAGATGCGCCCGTGGACGTTGCCGGTGTTGACAGGGGGAGGAGTGACATCTCGCTCTTGAGTTATGGGGCTTTCTACAATGGGTGTGTTGGTTTCTGTCGCTTCAGCGGGGGTCGTTTCGCTTGGGACTTGCGGGGCAGTACCGGAGGGGCTATCAGTGCTGTCGGTCGGGTTCTGGACGCTCTCCAGGAGCGCAGCAACTTCTGCGTCGGTGTCCCCGCTAGCCCTAATAATGAGGATTGGTGCACCAACGTCGACGTTGGTTCCTTCTTCCACGAGCAGCCGGGCGACAATTCCTTCGGACTCGGCTTCGATTTCGACGGTGGCTTTTTCAGTTTCCACTTCTGCTATCGATTCGCCGACGGAAACTTTATCGCCTTCGCGTTTCAGCCAAGTGGACAGCGCCGCCTCCGTGGCGTTCGCCATGACTTCTGGCATATTCATCAATGCGGGCATTATTTTCTCCAGTGATTTCTTGGGGCTCTGCTTAGAGGCTCTGGTCTTTTTTGATGGTCTTCAGGGCTGCAGCTATTTCGGGTCGTCCGGCGAAGGCCGCCCGTTCCAGAACTTTTGAGATGCTGGGGGAGGCTTCTCCGCCTGAGACCCGCTGGATCGGGTAGTCCAAGTAGTCAAAGTACCGTCGTTGGATTTCGTCGCTGAGCCAGCCGCCATACGACGTCCCCCGGGTGCCCTGCTCGACAATAAGGATGTTGTTCGTCTTTTTAATACTGGCCGCAATGGTGTCCCAGTCGATGCTTGCCTTGTCGAGCCAGCGGAGATCGACGACCTCCGCGTCCGTTCCGGTGTCACCGACGGCATCAAGGGTGGGGTGGACCATCGCACCGTAGGTCAGGATCGTCAAGGCTTTACCGGTCCGACGGATGGCGGCCTTGCCGAAGGGGATTTGGAAGTCGAAGTCTTGGACCGGTACTGTCCCGGTGCTGGTGTAGAGGTCAACGTGTTCGATGATCACCACTGGATCGTTGATTGCCAAAGCGGCGTTCATAAGCCCGACGTAGTCGAAGGGCGTGGAGGGGGCTACTATTCGCCATCCGGCAGATGTAGCGAAGATGCCGGCCGGGTCCATGGAGTGTTGTGAACCGTAGCCGGTTCCCATGGCCACTTTAGAGCGAAGGACGAGGGGCATTTCACCTCTGCCGCCGAACATGTGCCTTTCCTTGGCGATTTGATTGAAGAGTTGGTCGCCGGCGACCCACATGAAGTCGGCGTACATGAATTCAATTACTGGCTTGAATCGGCCGTCCATAGCAATGCCACCTGCCAGGCCGGCAAACGCGTTTTCGCTGATAGGTGTCCCCAAAACCCGTTCAGGGTGTGCTTCTTTGAGCCCGCGGGTTGCGCCATTGGTTCCACCCTTGAGGCGGTGGACGTCTTCGCCTATGACCACGATCGACTTGTCGGCGTCCATGCGCGCCTGCATGACATCGGCTACCGCATCAATGAACCTGCCCTTCGCGAGCTCACCCGTGAAGGAGGACTCTTCCTCCGTCCTGGCAGATTCTAGCTCTGAAAGATCGCTGCGGATCCCGATATCGACGAAGGATGGGTCAGGCCATAGAGCTGGTCGGATGCGTCGCTTTCCGATCTTGCCGTCCGGGTCCTGTTCGGTCAGTTCCGTTACGGCCAAGGTGCAGGCTTGTTTGATCTTGTCTGTCATTCGGGTGATGACTGCATCATCGAGATACCCGAGCTTTTTCAATTCCTTCGTCACGCGCACGATGGGATCTCGTTTACGCCATGCGTTCTCCTCGTCCTTGGTGCGGTATCCGAAGGCACTGCCAGGGAAAGGGCCGTTCTGGTGGAAGTAGCGGTATACCTCGGCCTCAATGAGCGTAGGACCTCCACCTGAGCGCATGTGCGCAGTGGCCTGTAACATCGCAAGGTGCACAGCCAAGGGATCCATACCGTCTACACGCCAGGAACGGATTCCGAATCCTGGGCCTCGTCCGGAGAGACGTGATTCAGCCGTGACCTCCGAAACATGCGTGGACACGGCATAGAGATTGTTTTCGATAAAGAAGCAAAGGGGCAACTTCCAAGCCGCTGCAAGGTTCATGGTTTCCAGGACGGAACCTATATTCGTTGCCCCGTCACCGAAGTAGGAAACGGTAATGTCGGTCCCTGCGTCCGATGTAGGGGCATGCTTTTGCGCCCAGGCGTTACCGGCCGCTAGGGGGACACCTCCGCCGACAATGGCGTTCGTGCCAAGCGCCCCCGATTCCATCCACTGCAGGTGCATGGATCCGCCTCGTCCATGGCTGAAACCCTGGTCAAGGCCGAGAATTTCTGCCAAGGTCCGCTGAAGATATGCCTGGACCTCTGCGCTTACCGGGTCCACCGGATCCATGGTGCCACCGGTGGTGCGCGCCAGATAAGCAAGCCCTTTGGCGAGGAACTGGTGGTGGCCGCGGTGAGAACCGTTGACGCCATCGCCGGGGCGCAGCATCACTGCAGAGCCTACAGCGCCACCTTCCTGCCCAATGCTTGAGTGTGCGGGGCCATGGACAAGTCCTTCGGCAGCCAGCTCCAGCACAGATTCTTCAAAAGATCGGATGATCTGCATTTGTACGAGCATCGTTTTCAGCAAGGACGGATCAGCTTTTTTCCAGTCCTGGGCCGTGGTGGCCAACTCGAGCCATTCCACATCAGGGGTCAGGGGTTTGCTGCGTGACATTGATTTCTCCACGGGTATGAAAGTCCTCGGACGGCATGACTTAGCGCACAAGACGAGGATTTAGCGCCCGTGACCTCCGTTTGCCCGCTTGCAAACACCAGCTAACGGGTAGGTCTAGAAGCGGAGTACCGAATGGGTCCGTCGGCGGGCGGCATTCTGTGTTCCTCATCCTTGAGGGCCCTAATACGTGCCTCATTGGCCGATAATCAATACTCGCATGGACCAAGGATTATGGTCAACATATGGAATTAAATTCATTTGGTGAAAGTTTAGGTTTAGGGACTTGTCTTGGACGAATGGCAGGTTCGCTCCATCACGCGCTAGCAGACGCGGCTGGGCACAGGGCAGCGCGAGCGTCGGAACTTCCCCAGCCGAAGCGAGAATTGCACACCCACCGACGACAGCGTCACCAACGCCTTAACGGGAATCCTCCGCGGCGAACTCGTCGTTGTCGATGACCTCGGGCTCCTCCCAATGGCCACCGACGCCGCCAAAGGACTCAGGAGAGTCGTGGACGCCGCCTACTAGAAACAACGCTCAGCCGCGATCTCCTCGAATCTCCACGAGGCCAACTTCGACGGACTCATGCCCCGGCCACGGAAATCGTGGTCCGGCCCCTGCACCACGCATGCCAGACCAGCGGCGACTTTGTCGTCCTTTGAACCGCGCCCTGCCTACAGGAGCCGGGTCGAATCACACGGAATTTCCCTCAGCAGCAGACGAGTTCATCGGAAGACGATCCACCTGACAAGATCGACGAAGGAACAGGAGAGCGGGCAGATCCTGCTCGCCAAGCTCTTTAGACACAAAGAACGGCTCCGTTAGCCGGGACCATTGGCGATTGTTGTTGCCTAGTCCTCAACGTTCAGAATCGAGGGGATTGACTGCGTGGTCATAGGCTTTCCGACGGCCGGCGTCGTTTTGGTACTTCGATCGCTTCCAAGACCAGGGGTGAGCCTGGAAGGTCTATATAGGCAAAGCCTCCGTCCAGGTCCACCCCGTATCCCCGGCCCGACTGGATGACGTCAAGACCAGCGTTTTTGAATTCTTCGATTGACTTTTCGATCGATGGCACGAAGAAGCCTAGGTGATGAAGCCCGTATCCATGTTCGGCGATCCAGTCGTGGTAGATACTCGGCCCTCGCAACGGTTGAATAAGCTCCACCTGGGGAGAGCTGCCACCAAGTGCCAAACGGAACTTGAACTCTCCTGGCTTACCGCGGTACGTCGGAGTGGCAATGTTGTCCTGGCTGTAGGTGTAGATACGCCAGTCAGATATGCCCAGGCCAGTCCACAGTTCGAGGGAGCTATCCAGGTCTTCAACTAAAAGGGCCACTTGGTCCACCCCATGGCCGAGTGCCTTTACGAGACCTTGGATAAGATTTTCATTGATTGCCATCGTGCTGTAATCCTTACTTCCGGTCCGAATACAGGATGAGCCGTTTCAGCTCAGTTGGCCGCCTATGCCCTTCGTGCAAATTTCCTTGTTGGGGTCCTAACGACGTTTGGGGGAGTGTGCCTCCTTATTTAATAGCTCCCATTGCGAGGCCGCGCACTAGCTGCTTCTGTGCGAACCAACCGGCGATGACCACCGGGAGGACGGCCACCGTTGAAGCTGCGGAAAGTACGGATAGGAATAGTCCCCGTCCGTCAACGAAGCTCGACAGGAACGGGGGTGCAGTTCGGGCCATCGAGGACGTCAGCAGGTTCGCCAAGAAGTATTCGTTCCAAGCGAAAATGAAGCAGATGAGGCCTGCCGCAGCCACACCAGGTAGGACGACTGGCAGCACAATCCTAAATAGCTCTGTACGTAGGTTGGCGCCATCAATTTGCCCAGCCTCGACGATCTCGATTGGCACCTCTGAGAAGAAGGAGCGCATCATCCAGACCGCGATCGGAAGATTGACACCCACGTAGAGCACACTTAGGGCCGTGATGTTGTCAAGCAGGTCGAGTGACTGCAGGATCAGGTATACGGGGATGATGGATGCCGCGACGGGCATGAATCTTGTCGAAATGAAGAAGAGAAGAGCGTCGCGTACTTTTACCACTGGACGGATGCTCAGGGCGTAGGCCGCAGGGATAGCCAGCATTAGCACTATCACGGTCGATACCAGCGAGGCGCTGAACGAGTTGATCAAATATGGTGCCATTTCGCTGGAGAATACGGCCTGGAAGTTCTCCATCGTCCAGTCAGCAAAAAAGGTAGGCGGGCTTGTCGCGGCTTGGGTCTCTGGTTTGAAGGACGTGAGAATCATCCAGAGGACGGGGAAGAAGAAGAGCATCACAAAGCACCAGGTCAAAAGAGTTACGGCCGACCCCCGAATGCGCTTCTTGGCGCGGCCGGACTGTGCACCGACGCGAGTGGTGCGTGCATTGGTCGAAGTGACGGAGGATATCATTTCGTTCCTTCCGTGAAGATCTTAAACAGCGTGCGAAGGGCGACACTTGCTATGAGGAGGGTGATTATGACCGTGACAACCCCGTACGCGGCCGCCTCACCGACTTCGAGGCCGACGAATGCACGCTCGTAAATTAGATACGCAAGGGTTTTTGTTCCGCCAGTACCACGCGTCATGATGGCGATTGGGTCGAAGACCTGCACAAGTTGGATCGACCCCAGCAGTACAGCGATTTCGATGTACTGCCGGAGGTGCGGGAGGGTAACGAAGGCAAAGGTCCGGAAGGGTCCGGCCCCATCGACAGCTGACGCCTCGAGCACCTCTTTCGACTGAGACTGCAGCCCGGCAAGGATGATCAGCATGAAGAATGGCGTGTACTGCCAGGCGAGCACCATGATGACCGTAACGACTGGGATATCGGTGTTCCAAGCTACGGGCGGGATGCCTGCCAGCCCGGTGAACCAGTTGACTATGCCGGTGCTTGCTTCAAGCATGGACCACTTCCAGATCAATGCTGCAGCGGCAGGCATGATAAGAAACGGCGTGATAAGGAGTGTACGAGCTAAGGTTCGACCTCGGAAGGGGCGATCCAGCAACACAGCGAGCACCAGACCGAAGAAGCATGAGAGCAATACAGCAGCCGCCGTGATAAGGGCTGTGTTGAACAACGAAGATAAAAACACGCCGTTAGAGAAAACGGTCACATAATTCGCGAAGCCCGCAAAGCCTTGCTGAGTGGGTTTCAGCAGATTCCAGGACTGGAACGAGTAGTAGATCGTAAACAGGAAAGGGAGCTGGGTGAGAACGATCGACACCGTGAGGGCTGGCCAGAGCAGTGCCCGAGCAAGTCCGATACCTCTCCTACTGGTAGCACGAGGGGTTTTAACTACGATCTTGTCGTCATCGGGGCCCTCAGAGGGAGGATCGGCGAGCGGGATAGTAAGGGAAGTCATTGGTCTCGTCTTCGAGGGTTTTGGAGAGGGTCCCGAATGCTTCGGGACCCTCTCGCACGATTGCTATTTGTGGGTGTCGCCCGCGGCTTGGGCGATTTTCTCCGAGTTCGCCAAGAATGTGTCAACATCAGTCTTGCCGGATATAACGTCGGCGAACCCTTGGGAGATTTGGTTGCCTATGTCTTGGAACTCCGGAATACCGACGTATTGCACGCCGACCCAGTTCTGGGGCTCAGTTCCGGGTTGCAGCGTGTTGACGTTGAGCATTACTTCTTTCGTCAGCGGGGCGAAGGAACCTGCGGCTTTGAGGTACTCAGGGATGGAGTAGGTTGATTCCCGGGTTCCAGGAGGAGCCTGGGTCCAGCCGATTTTTTCACCCACCAGCTTCACGTACTCCTTTGAAGTCGCCCATGAGATGAAGTCCCATGCAGCATCCTGCTTTTTTGAAGTTGCGGGGATAGCGAGATTCCACGACCAGAACCAGCCAGACTCGGCGGTCTTTTTGGTGGGTGCGTGTACGTAGCCCACCTTGCCGGCTATTTTTGAAGTAGCTGGGTCTTCAACGACTCCACCGGCCGACGTTGAGTCGTACCACATTGCCGCTTTTCCTTGCGTGAAAAGATTGAGAGACTCTGCGAAACCATACGAGACCGGGTCCGGCTGTCCAGCCGACTTCAGCAGATTGACGTAAAACCTCGTCGCTTCGGTGAACGCTGGAGAGGTGAGCTTGGCATTCCAGTCTTTATCGAACCACTGACCGCCGAAGGTGTTGACTACCGTGTTTAGGGGCGCCAGGGACTCGCCCCATCCTGGTTTGCCTCGGAGGATAATTCCCGAAACGCCCTTGGCGGGGTCGTTCAGAGTGGCGGCGAGGCTGGCAACCTGGTCCCAGGTGGGGTGTGCAGGCATAGTCAAGCCAGCAGCTTCGAAGAGGTCCTTTCGATACATCAGGAAGGAAGACTCGCTGTAGAACGGGGCTGAGTACATTTTCCCTTCGTATGAGCTGCCATCCCGTACCGGCTGGAAGATGTCGTTGACGTCGTAGCCGTCGGTCTTTTCTGCGCGGGCGCCAATGTCAGAGAGCCAACCGTTCGCGGCCCAGATTGGAGTCTCGTAGGCTCCGATCGTGACGACGTCATACTGGCCTCCCTTCGTGGCGACGTCTTTGGTGACGGCGTCACGAAGATCGCTCTCCTCGAGGAAAGTGAATTTCACCTTGATACCCGGGTGGGACTTTTCAAATTCCGGAGCAAGCTTCTCCATGTCTTTCATCTGGGAGAAGCTTGGCGTGGCGAGATTAAGGGTGACGTCGCCAGTCGTTCCGCCGCTGCCTCCGGCGCCGGTGCAGGCCGTAAGTAATGCGGCGGTAAACACCGCTGAGAGGCTGCTAGCGGCGATTTTTGTGAAGCGTAGGTTCTTCATTGAATCCTCTCTACGTGCAGGGCAGGCGCCCTCGTGCTGTCACGATACTGGGAAAAGACTGTAATAACAATCACTATTTTGAAGCTCTTTCATAATATGAAATACGACTGTCTGCGAAGCAAGGAATTTGGGCTCCAAGCCGCACGGATTGCACAGCTCTGACCACGCGGACCGGAGAGGGGGAGAAGGTCGAACAGACAACTGGGAAGGCCGCCTTTCTGCTGCCCGGACCGGTTCATCGGCGTCGGCGCCCATCCCCGGTATCGGGTCCCGTGCTCACCGTCACCGGTTCGGACCATGTCGATGCAGCAAGAGCCAGGCAGGGCCTTGAAAAGGCCCATATCACTCTCCACTGGCGGAGGAGATTTTCGCCTGGCCTTGGGAAACACCTCAAGGCGTTACGGGCCGCAACTTGGTTGGCAGGAGACTCTTCAAGCCGCCTTGAGTGCCTCCCATGCGGATGCATGCGCCAGCAGCCTCGCCATTTTCGTTAGCTTTCACACGCTCGTGCGCCACCAAAAGCCACATTTGTGGTGTGGTATAACTCCACGCCCTAGGCTGCATGGGGATGCTCTGCGGGACCAGCGGAGGGAACAGGATTGCGGTCTCAGAGTCCCTTGCCCGAGGGCGAAACAATAATCTTTACGGCAGTCTCGCCATGGTGGATCAAGGTGTTAAAGCCCTCTTGGATCAGCCCGTCAAGGCCGATCTTATGCGTCACGAACGGCTCAAGGTCAATCCTTCCCGAACCCAGCAGTTCGATGACGGCGGGGTAGGAATTGACGTACGCGAAGGCACCACGTAGATCGATTTCCTTTACGACAAGTTTAAATAAGTCGATGGCCGCCCGATCTCCCCAAATTCCGATAACGACTAGGGTTCCGGCCGGGCGGACAGCGTCAATAAGGGTGTCCAGAACTGCTTGTGCACTGCTGCACTCAAATGCCACGTCGGCGCCCCGGCCCTTGGTTAGCCGGCGCACTTCCTCGGCTACGTCGACCTCCCTCGGGTCCAAAACGTGATCGGCGACCCCCGCGTCCGAGGCCTTCTTCCGGCGCAGGGAACTGAGCTCTGAAACGATGACGGTGACGCCCAAAGCCTTTAGCAGGGCGGACGTCAGCAGACCGATCGGGCCGGCGCCCCCAACGAGGGCAACCTGTCCGGCTTTAGCCCCGGATCGCTCTACGGCGTGGTATCCCACGGACAGCGGTTCGATCAGAGCGGCGTGGTCAAGGGGGACAGAGTCGGGGATGGGGTGCACCCAGCGGCGTGGAACCGCGACTTTCTCTGCGAGCCCGCCGCCTCCGCCGCTTAGGCCGATTACACCTAAGCCTTCTGAAAGGTGATAATCCGTGCTGTCAGGTCCGGTATTGACGTCGTCGCGTGCGATATATGGTTCCACCGCGACTCGCTGGCCTGGGACAATATCGTCTACGCCCTGACCTACTGCGTATACGGTTCCCGCGAACTCGTGGCCCAAGGTAACAGGCAAAGATTCTCCGGACGCAGGGTGTCGCTCACCGGGCTGGGGACAAAAAATGGGTCCCTCAAGGTACTCGTGGAGGTCGGTGCCGCAAATGCCGCACCATGCGACATCAATACCTACGGTGCCTGGCGCCACGTCCGGCTCAGGAACGTCATCGATCTGAATATTCCCGCGGCCGTAATAGCGTGCTGCTCTCATAATTTTCCTCGTTATGGTCCTGCGCCGACGGCGCTAAGGGATAGGGGAGTTGGTGGGGTGGGCTGCGTTGTTCGGAACCCATCGGGGAAGCTGTTGTCGTCAAATCGCAAAGTATCGAAGCAGAGTCGGGCTATGCCTGTTGTTGCTAACTGCCGGTCAACTGGCCCTCGCCGCAGGTCGTAGTGCCTGGCTGGACATGCTTTACAACAAGTTTCGGGTACATGCGCAACTTGGCTCGCCCCAACGCCCAATGCCGTCGGCGGGGAGTTGGGGGTAAATGCTAAAGGAGCTGAGGGCTTCCGATAAATGCTTCACTCAGACGCAACCGCGTCCGCGCCACAGCGTAACGGATACATTTGCTACTCAGCAAGGAAAATGCAGGGCCAAACTCTTCAAAATCGGTTCCATCGTGCAGAAACCTCTACTGGCCCCTAGAAGTTTGGCGGTGGCCGCAAGGGCACAAACGCTTCAAGAACCCTGGCCCACCACTGCTGTTGGCTCGATAGGGCACGTGCGCCTCAGTTGACGCTGAGTGTGGCGGTAATTTCAGCGAGCTTGGCGATAAGATCTTGCTCCGTATCCACAAACCTGGTGGAAGGCGATGAGATCGTAATGCAGGCAACTACGTGCTCGGCCTGAAAGATCGGAAAGCAAACGCAGTCCACTCCGAGTTGAAACTCTTGTCGATCGAAAGAATAACCGCGCTCACGTATTGCTTCGAGTTCCTGGCGGAATTCTTTCTTCTTTGTGATGGTGTTCGGGGTGAGAGGCGTAAAGCGCATCCGCTCTATTGCTGCCTCCCGGACATCCACTGGTGCGAAAGCTAACAGCAATTTGCCGCTGGCACGAGCATGAACATTGTCGGAGTAGCCGGTGTCCAAACCGACAACGCGGACTGCATGGGCACCCTCTGCGGTGGCCAGCACCTTCACAGCACCACCGCGCCAGACGCTCAGATAGGTGGTTTCCCCAGTGCTTTGCGCCAGGGAGTTGATGGCCCGTGCATAGCTGGCCGGTACAACGTCCGCCCGCGCATACGCGTCGGAGATGATCGCCGCCCTCGGTCCAAGACGGAAGTAGCGCCGATCGTCCTTTGTCACCATACCCTCAGCCGCAAGCGTGGTGAGCAGGTGGTAAGTAGTGGGGAGGGACAGTCCGAAGCGCTCGGACACCTGTTTGGCTTGAAGGCCCTCAGATTCAGCAACAGCAAGCAGAATCTGCACCGCACGGCTAACCGACTGAATGCGGGTCTGACTTTTGAGGTCGGGATCTCCCATATTTGTAACCACAGCCCTAGTGTACCTTTCACTATATTGAATTGCTTCATGTCCCGTTCCGTGGTGCCGTCTGGACGCCCGGCGTTCGGGTTCCTGCCTTGTCGCATGCAGCCCTTGTGCTGCGGCCGCCGCAACTTGGCCACTTCACCGGGGCAGGGGTCGCCGACAGGGTTCACAAGGGCCTGCAAACCAACCGGCCCCGTGAGCAAGCGTCCCCGCTACGCGCGCCCAGCTCCACCTTTTCGTTGTGCTGCGGTTCACATGTCGCGCATATGGCGCTACTATTTGAAATGAATTCAAGATAGAGACAAGGCTACTCCCGCAATCCTGCCAGCTGCCGTCACTGAGAAAGCAATGATGCTCCATGACTAGATGTACTGTCCCGGCAGGTTGGTGACTCGGGGACGGATTTGACGCAATAAGAGGACCTCCGGGTGTTGTGTGGTGCTTGTCGAGAGCGAACACAAACCAGGAGGTCCTCGTGTCCCACCGTAACGCGT
>NZ_JBWJAR010000008.1:0-210238 GCF_056389225.1 Pseudarthrobacter sp. rb
TCATCGCGTTCGGCGCCGGCATGCTGATCTCCTCCCTGATCCCGGCCAGCGACAAAGAACGCGAAGCCGCGGACCAACTCAAAACCGCAGCCCAGCCCCTGGCAACCCAGGTCACCGACGCCGCCAAGACCATGGCCCAGGACCTCAAGGAACCCGCCCAGGAGGCCATGGAAAACGTCAAGGCCACCGCCACCGACGCCGCCCAAAACGTCAAAACCGAAGGCCAATACGCAGCCTCCGACGTCAAAGACCGCGCCACAGACGCCAAAGACAACATCCAAAACACCTAGTCCGCGCGGGCAGCAACGGACTGCAGCAAAGCCGGTTCCGCGTCATGCGGGGCCGGCTTTCTGTTATCCGGCCACCCACCAAATACCTGGAGGCCCCTGGGCTAGCGCTTGCCCTTCTTCCGCGACCCCTTGCCGCGGCCCTTGTCCGGGTTGGGGGCATATCGCTGGGCCACCTTGGGCGCTTTCTTGGTGCCGGTGCCGCGGCGGTCGGGTTTGGGTTCCTTCTTCACCTTTTGCGGCTGGGCGGAGGGCTGCCGGGAGCTCTGCGCGGTGCGGCCGCGCACGACGCCAATGAATTCCTCCAGGACGTCGTCGGTGGCCTCCGCGGGCCAGGCCAGGGCGATCTCGGTCCCCTCCGCGCCGGTGAGCCTGCGCGCCACGGTGTCTTTGACGTTGAAGTGGCGCGCCACTGACATCGGGAGGATCAGCAGCCCGGCCCCGGAGGCCACCACCTGGAGCGCCGCCTCGGGTCCGCCCAGGGCAGCAGCATCGAGGAAGGATTCCTGGGCGAGGTCGGCAAGCGCCACTTCCTCGAACACGGAAATCTCGTGGCCCTTCGGAGCAACCACCACCGGTTGTTCCTCGTACAGCGGGATGACGCTGAGGCCCTCCCGGTCAATGGGAAGGCGGACGAAGGCCATATGCGCTCTGCCGCCATCCAGCACCTGGCGCTGGGCGTCGTCGTCGATCATGAATGCTTCAAGGGGAATATGCGGCATCCGCTCTTCCCAGCGGCGGATCCACTTGCCCGGCGTTACCCCTGCCACATACGCGATGCGCAGCACCCGCGGCGCCGCCTCGTCGGGGGCGGGCTGGGCATCAGGCATGGGGGTATCGTCGGCGGGCACGTCTTCACAGTACCCGCCGCCCGGATACCCTTGAAGCATGACCTCTGCAAACTCCCAGTCCATGAAGCCGGCCACCGTTGCCAAGAAACTTGGCATCTACCTGCCGGCCACCCCGCAGGAGTTCCAGGATTCAACCATTACCCGCGAGGAGTTTGCCGAACTCCAGACCAACCCGCCGGAATGGCTTGCCGAACTCCGCCGCAACGGGCCGCACCCCCGCCCCGTGGTGGCCCAGAAGCTGAACGTGTCCATCAGCGGCCTGGCACGCGGCGGCGTGGAGGAAGCGCTTACGACGGCGGAGATCACCGCGCTGCTGCAGGCTCCCCCGCAGTGGCTCGTCACCGAACGCGCCACGCACGCTGCCGTCCGCGCCGAAGCCCAGCGGGTCAAGGACGAGGCCGCGAAGAAGCAGGCCAAGAAGGACCGCGCGCAGGCGTAACAGGCGCAGCCACTCCGTTCGTCCCGGGCCCTCAGTCCTGGTGGATCTGGATGTAGTTGCCGCACCCGTCGTCGAACACGGCGCTGGTCCCGAATGAATCGGTGGTGGGCGGAGTCTTGAAGCTGACCCCGGCAGCCGACAGGCGGTCATACTCTGCCTGGACGTCGGCTACCCCGAAAACGATGGCGGGGAGGCCGGCCTCACGCACGGCGTTCATGTAGCTGGCGCCGATCGGGTTGTCGCTGGGTTCCAGGAGCAGCCCCACCGAACTGTCGGCCGCCCCCGGATCCTTGATGATGTACAGGTTGTACTCCGGCATGGCCATGAGGGTGTCAAAGCCGAGCGTGCCGGTGTAGAACGCATGGGCGGCTGCGGGGTCCTGGACGTGGATGCTGCACATTTTGAGTCGCATGGTCCCACGCTACCGCCCATCATGGCGCCCTTTGGGGTGCCTGTGTCCGCATTTTGCAGCCATTGACGCTGTGACCGGAAGACGGTCCAATGGAAGGACCAGCCCGGGCTTTCCGGCCGGGGCCAAGTCTTTGTGGGGAATGACGGGCGCGGGAGGTGCAGGATGTCAGTCGTGGCGGAGTCCTTGACCCAGGGACTGCTTCAAGGTGCGGGGGTGGTCCTGCTGTGCGGTCCCGTGTTGGTTGCCAGCGTCGCGGCCACGGTTTTCGTTGTACGACGACGGTCCCTGGCGTCCCCAGGCGGTGCCCCGGAGGCTCCGGACCAGCTGTTTTGGGACCTCTTCCTTGGTTCCTGCGTGGCGCTTCCGGCCCTTCTGATCCCGGCCCTGGTTTCGCCCTGGGCGGGGCTGGTGCTCGCCGGGGCAGCTGCGGCTTCGGGCCTTGCGGCCTACCGGGGCAGCCCGAAGTTCCTGGTGTGGCGCGCCGCCCGGCGCGAACACCGGGAACAGCTCACCGCCCATCAGGCCGCGCGGATACAGCACGACGAGCTCATGCTTCGCTGGCGGCGCTATGAACTGGATCCTGTCTGCAGCATCGACTACCCGGCATTGACCGACGTGCGGCTGCCGGAAACGTCCGCGCTGATCAAGGCCATGCGGACCGCTGACCAGCTGCGGACGGCCACGCACAAGGGCTACCCGGACGCCGTCGGAAGCCTGGCTGCATCGCTCGCAGCAGCGGAACGGGCGGCGGGAATTCCGGCGGCCATGCCGATGAAGCAGGCCGGCTGAGGTTAACTGCTGTGTCGAAGGGGTTGGATCGGCGCGGAGGCCCGGCGATAGCATCCCAAGATGAAGCCTGAGGAACTGCCTGTCCATGACGAGTACGGCCGGCTGCTGGAGGACCGCGGAGTCTGGCGGCAGGCCACCACGCTGGAGGCGGCCGGCGAGCTGACGGCACGGTGGCTGGAAGGCGGAAGTTCGTACCAGCCGGGCCATTTCGCTGCAGCGTTCGACGCCGAGACGGAACCACTGGCCGCGGAACTGGCGGAGTTGAACCGCAGCGGACTGTTCACCAAGGAGTCCCAGCCGGGCATCCTGGCCGATGGGGCGGCGCAGCGGCAGTACGTCACTGGCTTCTGCAGCGCGGAAACCGCGCGCGGCCTGCTGGCACTTTCCACCCGGACCGAGCTGGTGACGGTAGCCCACGCTCCCGGTGAGGCAAGCAGCGCCGCCATTCCCGTCACCCTGGCCGGAGCAGAGATCACCACGGTGCTCGGCTCCAGCGAGAACCCCGTGGAGGAGGCCCAGATCCAGGATTGGGCCGGGGAGACCAACGATGCACTGGCCCTCCTGCTCGCGGATTCCTGGTATGTGGAAATCCTGGATCCTGTGTGGGGCCGCAATGACGTGCTGCTGCCTGCAGTCCTGGAGACATTGAAAGGGGCGGAGCAGCAGTAGCCGCCCCGCCCCTCGTCAACAGCCCGCGCTACAGCTCCACAGTGCCGCTTTCGCCGACGCTCATCCGGCTGTTGGTGACCTTTGACTTCACCCACTGCAGAACCGTGGCGGCCGTGCCGCCCGGGCTGGTCCAGTACTCGGCAGAGTCCGAATCGATGCGCAGCAGGCACACCTCGGGAGTATCCGGGCCGTCGGGGAACCAGGCTTCAACCGCCTGGTTCCACAGTTCATGGATCTTGGCCCGATCCGTGACCACCTCGGCGGTTCCGGCCACGGACACCCATTCAGTGTTCTTGCCAAAGGCGACGTTGACGCGCGAATCAGCCCGGACATGCGCAACCTGGGACGTGCCAAGGCCCGTGAAGAACCACATGTCGCCGTCGTCCTTCACTTCCTGGACGGCCAGCGGCCGGCTGACGAGGGCGCCTTCTTCGTTGATGGTGGTGACCATCCCGATCTTGGAATCGTTGATGATGTCTGTAACCTTGCTGATGCTCTGGGCGTCAGTCATGCCTCACCTCGTTCGTCGAAAGTCGGGGACGCTCCCCGTCGCCAGCCTATTAGTAAGCATGCTTATTTACCAGCCGGCGGTTACCGGCACCTTCGCGACCTCGGCGATGCGGGCAGCGGTGATGCGGCCCATGCGGATGGCGCCGTCCACGTGCTGGTAGCCTTCGGCGGCGAGGTCGGAGGATGACCAGTAGATGGGGCCGACGGGGGCATGCTGGTCCTTGCCGTAGCGGTGGAGTCCGCCCAGGTCGTAACTGGAAGCGTAGGCGCCGCGGGTCCACTCCTCGGAGCCCCAATCGGACTCGTAGTAGACCTCCGGCACCAGGGCGCCCGCACCCAGGTAACCGGCGATCGAGTCAAGGATCGCCTTCCTGCGCTCTTCGGCACTCAACTCTAAAACGGCGTCGGCCTTCTCATCGGAGACGAAGCCCACCAGCGTGCCGCGGGCGTCGCCGTGGTTGGTGTTGTCGTAGACCTCCTGCACCAGGGCGTCGGCACCGAAACAGGTCCCGGAGAGTCCCTTGTCCCGCCAGAACGGGGTGCTGTAGACGGCGTGCACCTTGATGACCAGGCCCAGGGACTGGTGCTGGTGCATCTGGTGCTGGCGGCGCGGCAGCGGCGGGTTGAAGGAGACACGGGAGTACAGGTTGGGCGGCACAGCCATGATGACGAACCGGGCGTTCACTGTGGCCCGGTCGGATTCAACGGTGACGCGGTGGCCGCCGTCGGCATCCGGCTCCCAGTTGATGGTGCGTACCGGGGAGCCAAGGACCACGTCTTCCCCCAGTTCCTGTGCCTGCAGCAGCGAGACCTGCTGCATTCCACCCACGACGCGGCGGTCCAGGATGAAGTCCTCGTCCGTCAGGTGGGTGAAGGATCCGGCGGAGGCGGCCATCAGGACCGCCTGCAGGGCGGAGAAGGAGTGCGCGGGTTTAGTGAGCATGCCGCCGGCGATGAACAGGCCGATGTTCCTGCAGGCTTCCTCGTTGGCTGAGTTCTGCCGCAGCCAGTGATGGAAGGAGATGGTGTCCAGTTCGCGCGCTTTGGGGTGTGCCCAGGGTTCGGTTGGTCCAATCTCTGCGGCGAGTCCGTCCAGCAGCGCCACCAGGCGGTCCATTTCGACGGCGGTGTCCGGGTTCACCGGGAAGGTGTCCCCGGTGTAGCGCACGGGTGAGCCGTCGGCGCCGATGTAGATAGACTCCCCTTCGCGGTAGCGCGGGTAGGTCTCCAGGCCCAGTTCCTGGAGCAGTTCCAGGAGGGCGGTTTGGTCCGGAGAGACCCACTGGCCGCCGATTTCGAGCATGGCGCCATCCACGGTGTCGGTCCAGGTGCGGCCGCCCACCCGGTCGCGGGCCTCGAGCACGGCGACGGTGAGGCCGGCTTTCTTCAGTTCACGGGCGGCGGTGAGTCCGGACGGCCCGGCTCCAACGACCACGACGTCGCGGTTCAGGTTCAGCATGATGTCCTCTCTGCGGCCCTTGGTGACGGGGACCACTAAATGAATATCATTCATTTAGCTAGAACTATAGCCGGTGCCTGCCGGGAGCGGAAGTGCTGGATGGAATAATGCAGGGGACGCCGACGAAAGGGCAGCAATGCCGGCAGTATCAGCCGCACAGGGGCGCTCCGCCAGCAATGGCGGCGCACAAAGGAGGCGGGCAGGCCGGCCGTCGGCTGCAGTGCTGGACAAGGCGGGGATCACCGCAGCCGCCCTGGAACTGGTAAGCCGCAAAGGTTACGACGGCCTGACCATGGCAGCGCTGGCCAAGGTGCTCGACGTGGCACCTTCCGCCCTTTACAACCATGTGGCATCAAAACAGGACGTACTGCTCCTGGTGGAGGACCATCTGATGTCGCTGGTGGACGTCTCAGGCTTCGGGGACGGCAGCTGGGAAGACGCCGTCCGCACCTGGGCGTGGAGCTACCGGGATGTCTTCGCCGAACATACCCCGCTCATTCCCGTCATCGCAGTCCTGCCGGTGACGGACGCCCCGCAGACCCTTGCCATGTATGAAACCGTCAGCAAGGGGTTTTCCGACGCCGGGTTCCCCCGGGAGCGCATTGTCCCCGCCATCGTGGCACTGGAGTCCTTTATTTTCGGCTCTGCGTACGACGTCACGGCACCGGAGGACATCTTCGATTCCGGCTCCATGGCCGGGTCCACGCCCCATTTCACGGCGGCCGTGCAGAGTTCGGCCCAGGGGCAGGACAAGCCGGCCGGGCAGGAACGTGGCCGCCCGGCCGACACCGCCTTCCAACTGGGGCTCGAGGCCCTGATTGCCGGGTTCGGGGCCATCAGGACCTAGCGGCTGCCCCGGGCGTCAGGGGGTTTGGTCCACTGCCACAACAATCTTGCCGCGGGTATGCCCGGCCATGTTGAGCCGGAATGCGTCTGCGGCCTGGTCCAGCGGGAATACCTCGGCAACCTCCACGCGCATCTTCCTGTCGTCCACCAGGTCGGCAAGCTCCTGGAGCTGGGCGCCCACGGGGCTTACCCACATCCAGGTTCCACCATGTTCCTCGACGTCGCTGTCGGCGATGGAGGCATGCCTGCCACCGTCGGCAAGCACCGCGAGGGTGGCCCCGAGATTGCCGCCGACAAAATCGGCAACCACCTCAACCCCGTCCGGACGGAGCGACCTGACCCGGTCGGCAAGGCCGTCGCCGTAGGTGATGGGATCCGCGCCCAGGGACCGGAGGAAATCGTGGTTCTTTTCCGACGCCGTCGCAATGACATGGGCACCCAGGGCCACAGCGATCTGGATACCCAGGGATCCCACGCCGCCGGCTCCGCCGTGGATCAGCACGGTCTCGCCGGACGCGAGGCCAAGACGGTTCAAGACCTGGTAGGCAGTCAATCCCGCCAACGGTAGCCCTGCCGATTCGTTCCATTCGAGGGAGGCGGGCTTTCGGGCCAGGAGCCGTTCAGGAAGGGCAATGTATTCGGCGAAGCTGCCGCTGTGGACATAATCCTTCCGGCCATAGGAGATGACTTCATCCCCGGGCTGGAACTGCCGTGAATCAATTCCCACGGATTCCACCACGCCCGCCACATCCCATCCCGGGACCACCGGGAACTGCACGTCCATCGCAGCATCCAGGTAACCGGCCAAGATCTTCCAGTCCACAGGGTTCACCGAAGCCGCTTTGACCTTGACCAGGACCATTCCGGGTCCCACTTTCGGCATTGGCTGCTCAGTGAGCTCAAGGACGTCGGGGCTGCCATATTCGCTGTAAGTGATCGCCTTCATGCCTGCATCAACAGCCTCCTGGCCTGCAGCTATTCCGGCTGCGCACCGTTAGTGGTGCATCGCACGAACAGCCCTACCTTCTTGTAATACAAGTAGGTAACTTATATCCTAAAAAGGTGGGCGAAGGAGCCCTGTCCCGCCCAAGGAGAATAAATGAGCACCGTCGATCTCATCCGGCACGTTAAGCTGTCCACCGCCAGGCTTCCCCTCGCCGTTCCCATCAGCGACGCCAAGGTTTTCACCGGCCGGCAGAAGCCCATGACTGAGGTGGTGTTCCTGTTCGCGGAGATCACCACCGAACTCGGCCACTCCGGAATCGGCTTCAGTTATTCCAAGCGCGCCGGCGGACCGGCCCAGTATGCCCATGCCAAAGAAGTTGCCGAAGGCCTCATCGGTGAGGACCCCAACGACATCGCCAGGATCTACACCAAGCTCCTCTGGGCAGGCGCGTCCGTGGGACGGTCCGGCGTCGCCACCCAGGCCCTCGCCGCCGTCGACATCGCTTTGTACGACCTCAAGGCGAAGCGCGCCGGACTTCCGCTGGCCAAATTCCTTGGCTCCTACCGCGACTCCGTGCGGACCTACAACACCTCCGGCGGCTTCCTGAATGCCACGCTGGAGGAAGTAAAGGCACGCGCCACCCAGTCGATCGAGGAGGGCATCGGCGGCATCAAGATCAAGGTGGGACTGCCGGACAGCAAGGAAGACCTGCGCCGCGTTGCCGGAATCCGAGACCACCTCGGCCCTGACGTTCCGCTCATGGTGGACGCCAACCAGCAGTGGGACCGCGCCACCGCCCTGCGCATGGGCCGCCGCCTCGAGGAATTCGACCTTATCTGGATTGAAGAGCCGCTGGACGCCTACGACTTCGAAGGCCACGCCCACCTGGCCCAGGTTCTGGACACCCCTATTGCCACCGGCGAAATGCTTGCCTCCGTGGCCGAGCACAAGGGCCTCATTGCCGCGAACGGCTGCGACATCATCCAGCCGGATGCCCCGCGCGTCGGCGGCATTACCCGGTTCCTCCGCCTCGCCGCCCTTGCGGACGAGCGCGGACTGGGACTTGCCCCCCACTTCGCCATGGAGATCCACCTCCACCTCGCTGCTGCCTACCCGCGCGAGCCCTGGGTGGAGCACTTCGACTGGCTGGACCCCTTGTTCAACGAGCGCCTGGAAACCAAGGACGGCCGGATGATCGTCCCCGACCGCCCCGGCCTGGGCGTCACACTAAGCGACCAGGCACGCGCCTGGACCACCGAGAGCGTGGAGTTCGGCGCGTAACCCCGAACCCGTACCCTTGAGCCATGAGCCGGAACCTCACCGCGGACCTTGCCGCTGACCTCCGCAACCGCATCGTGGACGGCGTGATCCAGCCGGGCGAAAAGCTGCCCAGCGAGAACACACTCATCAGCGACTTCGGCGTCAGCCGCACTGTGGTCCGGGCCGCCCTCACCCGGCTGCAGGCGGAGGGCCTCGTCGAAACCGAGCGCGGCCGCGGCAGCTTCGCCCTTACTCCCCCCGCGGAAGGACCGCTGGCAGTGCCCGGAGCCCGCCCCGTGGCCACTACAGAGGACCGGCTGCACCTGCTGGCATTCCGTATGGGCGTGGAGACGGAAGCTGCGGCCCTGGCCGCCCGGAACCACACGGACCGGCAACTGCGCGCCGTCAGTACGGCACTGGACGCCTTCAACGGAAGCGCCGGCCATCCTGCCAATGCCATGAAATCGGACTTTGAGTTCCACCGGGCCGTGGCTGCAGCATCCGGCAACCCCTATTACTCGGATTGCCTGGCGGCCCTGGGCCAGACCATGATTGCCATGCCCCGCACCCGACTGATGACCGGCGTCGAGCATTACGCGCGGGACCATTTTGACCAGGTGGTCCAGGAGCACCGGTCCATCCTGGAGGCGATCGCCGACCGTGACGAGGCTGCCGCGGCGGCAGCCATGCGCAGCCACCTGGCCAACTCACGACGCCGGTTCAAGGCTTCGGCGCGCCCGTCCAGCTAGAGCCCCGTCCGTTTGCGGTGCCGGACAGGCGCTCAACGCACCCGCCACCGGACGAACCACCCTGGAACGCGCGGGTGCAAAGTCCGTGCGCGGGTGCAATCCTTCAGAACCGCCGATCCATGCGCGAAAAGCAAAAGAGCCCCGGTCCAAGACCGGGGCTCTTCCATTTGCGTGCGCGAGGGGGGATTTGAACCCCCACGCCCTTTCGGACACTGGCACCTGAAGCCAGCGCGTCTGCCGTTCCGCCACTCGCGCGCAACTTCTTCCACTCCGCGGGTCCGGTTTCCCGTTCCGCGCCTCGTAAAAGCAGCGAGATCAAGCATAACGGACAGATGCCGCAAATTACCAATTGGCCCCCGTCCACGCCCCCGCATAACTCCACACCAGGCAAAAAACCGCGCAAAAGCAGGGATCACCGGGCAATCGGCCGCGTCCGTCATTCCCCGCCGCAACAGGCCGGAGCAGTCAAGCATCCGAACTTTTGCCGGCGCCCGGCCGTTGTGGATTAAGGTCATTCGCAGGACTGGCCATTAGTATCGGATGTAGGAGTGGCCACTGCCCGCGGGCGTCACCGCACATCGGTGGACTGCCCTGCAGGTGCTGGCCAGCAACAACTACTGCCCCGGAGCCGGGGGGAAAGGAGAAGAACCATGGGTCTGCTGGACAAGGTTGAACGTGGCATTGAAAAGGCCGTCCGCGGTGTCTTCTCCACCGGTTCCAAAGCACAGGTTGAGCCCGTTGAGATCGCCAGCCGGCTCCGCCGCGAGGTGGACCACAAAGCCCTTACGGTGGCTGCCGGGCGCACGCTGGTACCCAACGTTTTCGACGTCCAGCTCAGTGACGATGACTTTGGCCGCGCGCAGGAATGGGGCACGCCGCTGGCCGAAGAGCTCTGCGACGTGGTCATCAACCACGTCCGCAGCCAGGGCTACACCCTCCAGGGCCCCGTCCGCATTTCGTTCCGGCGCGACTCCGAACTTCGCGCAGGCGATTTCGAAATAGCTTCCTCCACCGAAAAGTCCCAGGGATCCGGCGCCGGCCAGCCGAAGCCCCAGCCCAACGTTCCCGCGGCCCCGAGCCGGCAGCCTGTCAGGCTCCAGCCGGTGCTGGACATTGACGGCCAGCGCTATTCGCTCAACGCCCCGTCCATCGTCCTGGGCCGGTCCTCAGAGGCAGACATCCACATCGAAGATACGGGCGTTTCCCGGCGCCACCTGGAGATCCGCACGGCCAACGGTGTCACCAGCGCCGTGGACCTGGGATCCACCAATGGCAGCTACGTCAACGGCCAGAAGGTGTCCGGAAGCACCGAACTCACAGACGGCTCCACCATCACGATGGGACGGACAAAGATCATCTTCCGCCTGCTTCCTGCCAACCAGGGTGGCCACGCATGAGCGACCTCACCATCACCGCGCTGCGGTTCGGCTTCCTGCTGCTCCTCTGGGTCCTGATCTTCAGCATCGTCTCCGCCATGCGCCGGGACCTGATGCTGGGCCGCAAGGCTGCCGCCGGCGCGCCCACGGCCCGGCAGCTCCGGCGCAACCCGGAACTGGCTGAAGCGCCGCCACAGCCTGTTAAGCAGCAGGCCCGGCAACTGGTGGTGCTCGAGGGTCCGCTCAAGGGCCGGACCCTGCCCCTGGCTGCCAGCCCCATCCTGCTGGGACGCGCCCAGGAAGCCACCTTGGTCCTTGAGGACGATTACGCCTCCGGCCGCCACGCCAGGCTCTTCCCGCAGGGCAGCCGCTGGTTCATCGAAGATCTTGGTTCCACCAACGGAACCTACCTGGGAGACCAGCAACTTACCCGTGCCCTGCCTGTCGAGCCAGGGGTACCCGTGAGAATCGGCAAGACGGTCATTGAATTGAGGCCGTAGCTGTGGCCGAGGCTGAAAACCCCGCAACCGGCTCGAGTCCGGCTCAGCGGCCCCTCATCATGCGCTTCGCCGCGCGGTCGGACGTCGGCCGGATCCGTTCCAAGAACGACGATTCCGCCTACGCCGGCCGCCACCTCGCAGTGGTCGCGGATGGCATGGGCGGCCACGCGGGCGGCGATGTTGCCTCAGCTGCGACCGTCCTGGACATGATCCACCTGGACAGCGCGGACCACGGCGAGGACGCCGGGACCGTTTTGGCCGACGAGATCCAAACTGCCAACTCCCTGCTCTCTGAACTGGTGCACATCAACCCCAAGCTCGCGGGTATGGGCACCACCGTCACCGCGCTCCTGCTGGCGGATGGCAAACTGCATTTCGCCCACATCGGCGACTCACGCGCCTACCGGCTCCGCGATGGCGAGTTCAAGCAAGTCAGCGTGGACCACACTTTCGTCCAGCGGCTCATCGACGAAGGCCGGCTGCGGCCTGAGGAAGCGGAAACGCACCCGCACAAGAACGTCCTCATGCGCGTCCTGGGTGACGTCGACGCCAGCCCGGAGCTGGACCTGGACACCCTGGATGCCCGGCCCGGGGACCGCTGGCTGTTGTGCTCGGATGGCCTGAACTACGTAGCCGCGCATGCCGTGGAGCGGACTGTCCGCGAAACCCACAACCTGCATGAGTGCGCCGAAACCCTTGTTGAGCTGACCCTCGAGGCCGGTTCCCCGGACAACGTCACCGTGGTCATGGTGGACATCGTGGAGGAAACGCCCGACGACGTCAGCACGGCCGCCGTCGAAATTGTCCCCCCGGTGCAGGGCAGCAGGCCCGCTGCCGCGGCGGATGCTTCCCCGGCGGCCCAGGCTGCTGCCGCCGCCCCGCCCGATGGCCAGGAGGCAGCCGGTTCGGAATCTGGAGCTGCCAGGCCGGGCTCCGGGCCTGCCAAGGAATCGGCAGGCGGCGCCGACGCCAGGGACGGCGACGCCAACCCGGCTGACTCCGGCGGCACCGACCCCCACCTTGGGGAACACCTCTCCGCTGAGGTCCTGCGCGAAGAACTTGCCTCCCGCCCGCATGAGCTGGTGGGCGCCGCCGCTGCTGCCGCAGAGTCCGGTTCCATCCCCACCGTCGCGGGCCGTACCGTGGCCCGTCGGGCAGCAACGCTCCTCACGCACAAGGCGGAACCGGCTGACGGGGAAGACACCCTGCCGCCACTGCGTCCCCGCCGCTGGTTGACCTGGTCCATCGCGGCCGCCGTGCTGGTTGTGGTGGCCGTTGGCCTTTGGCTTGGTTACGCGTGGACGCAGACCCGCTACTACGTGGGTGAGTTCGACTCCCGGGTGGCCATCTACAACGGGGTGTCGCAGAGGCTGGGTCCCATCCAGCTTTCCTCCCTCGAAGCAGTGACGGATATCCGGATGGACTCCCTCCCGCCGTTCTCGCAGCAGCGCGTGCGCCAGACGGTTCCCGCCAATGACCTCTACGACGCCCAGCGGATCGTCAAGAACCTGGAGCTCACCGGGACAACTTCGCCCGAGGAAGAGTGCCCCAAGCCTTCCGCGTCCGCCAGTGCCCCGGCACCCTCCAGCAGTGCGCCCCCTGCCAGTGCAGCGGCGCCGCCACCGGCACCGGATGCGTCCGCTCCTGCCCCGGCGCCGTCTGCACCGTCACCCTCACCTACTCCCACCATCACCTGCGAGGCGGCCAAATGAGCCAGGTAAGCACCATGCCCAAGCCTCGCCGCAACGTGGAACTTGCGTTGCTGCTGCTGGCCCTTGCCGTAGGCATCGGCGCCAACATGATGGTGGGCGTGGACCAGGAAAAGGCCTTCGACTCCGATTTCTGGTTCCAGTCGAGCCTGCTGGCGGTGGCCGCCCTGGTGTTCCACGGCGTCCTGCGGTTCCGTGCTAAATATGCCGATCCAGTAATACTTCCCATTGTTGTTGCCCTGAACGGCCTGGGTCTGGCAATGATCCATCGACTTGACGCGCCTGGCGAGGACACCGGCAACAACCAGCTCCGGTGGACCCTCATCGCCATGGCGGTGGCCATCGCCGTGGTCTTCTTCCTCAAGGACCACCGCATCCTGCGCCGGTTCACCTTTATTTCGCTGGCAGCCTCGGCCCTGCTGCTGATCCTGCCGCTTGTCCCGGGGATCAGCGCCGGCGAAATCCTGGGCGCGAGGGTGTGGATCAGGGTCGGTCCCATGACGTTCCAGCCCGGCGAAGTCGCCAAGATTACGCTGGCCATATTCTTCGCCGGGTATCTGTCCTCCAACCGCGACCTCATTCTGCTCGCCGGCCGCAAGATCGGCCCCATGCAGTTCCCGCGGTTTAAGGACATGGGCCCCATGATCACCGCCTGGCTGGTCAGCATCGGCGTGCTCATCTTCCAGCGCGACCTGGGCTCCTCCCTGTTGTTCTTCGGCCTGTTCATCGTCATGATCTACGTGGCCACCAGCCGGATCAGCTGGGTGGTGATCGGGCTGGCCCTGATCATTGGCGGCGGCTTCGTGGCGGCCCAGGTGTTCGCCCACGTCCAGCAGCGCGTCTACGGCTGGCTCAACGCCTTCTCCCCCGACGTCTATGAGAACGGCAGCCGGCAGGTCATCGAAGGCCTGTTCGGCATGGCCAACGGCGGCCTGGTGGGAACCGGCCTTGGCCAGGGGCGTCCGGACCTTGTCCCTTTCGCCAACAGCGACATGATCATCGCCTCACTGGGCGAGGAACTGGGGTTGATCGGCCTGTTCGCAGTGGTCCTGCTGTACCTGCTGTTCATCACCCGTGGCTTCCGCGCCGCCCTGGGCACCCGGGACGCGTTCGGGAAACTCCTCGCCTGCGGCCTTTCCTTCGCGGTCGCCCTCCAGTGCTTCGTGGTCATCGGCGGCGTCACCCGGCTCATTCCGTTGACCGGGCTCACCACCCCCTTCCTCGCGGCCGGCGGATCGTCCCTCCTGGCCAACTGGATCATCGTGGGACTGCTCCTGATGATTTCGCACACCGCCCGCGGACCCGTGGATACCACTCCGCTCCCGCCCGCAGGCGTGGCGGCGGCAACCGGCATTGACACTCCAACCGAGGCGGTGAAGCAGGCGTGAACCAGGCAATCCGACACTCATGGGTAGCCGCAGTGGCCATGTTTGCGCTGCTCTTCGGCGCCATCAGCTTTGTGCAGGTGGTGGGCGCCGACGATCTCAAGACCAATCCGCTGAACCAGCGCGCCATTCTCCAGAACTACTGCAATGACCGCGGCGCCATCATCGTTGGCGGCACTCCCGTGGCCGAGTCGGTGGAGACCGGCTCGGAGACCTGCAAGTTCCAGCGCACCTACGCCCAGCCGGAGCTGTATGCCGGGATCACCGGCTACTTCTCGAAGAACTACGGGGCCACGGGCCTTGAACAGGCCATGGGCGCCGAACTGGCAGGCAACTCGGACCAGCTCTTCCTGGACCGGGTGGGCCAGCTCTTCCTGGGCAACCAGCCCAAGGGCGCCTCGGTGGAACTGACCATCGACCCCCAGATCCAGCAGCTTGCCTACAGCCTGATCCCGGACGGCCAGCGCGGCTCGATCGTGGTCACCAACCCCAAGACCGGTGCCATCCTGGCCATGGCATCCAAGCCGTCCTACAACCCGAACCTCGCCGCCACGCAGGATGCCGCCGCCGAAAGCGCGAACATGAACGAACTGGTGAAGGTCCCCGGCATCAACCTGAACCAGAACGTCAGCGGCCCCACCGGCGAGCTCCTCGCCCCGGGATCGGTCTTCAAACTGGTGGACACAGCCGCGGCCCTGGCGTCGGGGAAGTACAACAAGGACAGCGTCCTGCCCAACCCGGCAGAGATGCCTTTCGATGGCATCCAGTACAAGCTTCCCAACTACGCCGGCGGCAACTGCTACACCAGGGACACCGCCGGTTTTGCCTTCGCCCTGCAGCAGTCCTGCAACACCCCGTTCGCCAGCATCGCCCTGGACCTTGGCCGCGACGCCATCGCCGCCCAGTACAAGAAGTTTGGGTTCGGCGAGGACGTCGGGAACCAGCTGAAGCTTGGCCACGCAACGGGGAACGGCTTCCCTGACAAGCTGGACGCGCCGGGCCTGGCCCAGTCCGCCATCGGCCAGAAAGATGTCCGGGTGACGCCGCTGCAGGTGAACATGATGACGAACGCCATCGCGAACGGCGGCGTCCAGATGGCGCCCAGCCTGGTCAAAACGCTGCGGTCCCCGGACCTGCGGGTCATAGATGAGCCGCAGCCGGCCCAGCTCAGGACATCCACCAGCCCGGAGATCGCCAAGCAAATCACCGAATGGATGACCAGCGTGGTGACGGACGGTATCGCCAAGGGTGCTGCGGTGCCCGGCGTGCAGGTCGCGGGCAAGACCGGCACCGCCGAACTCGGCAACGGAACCAACAACTCGTGGTTCACCGGGTTCGCCCCCGCTGACAATCCCAAGGTCAGCGTCACGATCGTCATGGAAGGCGTAGACATCTACGCGGGAGCAAAGCTGACCAGTCCTAACGCGAAGAAGATTTTTGAGGCGGTGTTGAATAAGTGAGGCCTACAACGGGAATCACCCTCGGCGGCAGATTCCAGCTGACCACGCGGATTGCGATCGGCGGCATGGGGGAAGTCTGGAAGGCCAAAGACCTCGTCCTGGGCCGCATCGTCGCCATCAAGGTGCTGAAGGAGGAGTACACCGGCGACCCGGGATTCCTCCAGCGCTTCCGCGCCGAGGCCCGCCACACTGCCCTCCTGAACCACGTGGGGATCGCCAACGTCTTCGACTACGGCGAAGAAGAGGGCTCAGCCTACCTGGTCATGGAACTGGTCCCGGGCCAGCCGCTGAGCAGCATCATCGAACACGAGCAGGTGCTGTCGCCGGACCGTACGCTGTCGATCATCGCGCAGACCGCCCGCGCGTTGGCCGTTGCGCATGCCCAGGGCCTTGTCCACCGCGACGTCAAGCCCGGCAACCTCCTGATCACCCCTGACGGCCGGGTCAAGGTCACCGACTTCGGCATCGCCCGCCTCGCCGACCAGGTGCCCCTCACCCAGACCGGGCAGGTCATGGGAACCGCCCAGTACCTGGCACCCGAACAGGCGACGGGCCAGACCGCCACCGGTTCGTCGGACATCTACTCACTGGGCGTCATCGGATACGAGTGCCTTAGCGGCCACCGCCCGTTCTCCGGCGAATCGCAGATCGCCATTGCCCTGGCCCAGGTGAACGACGCCCCGCCGCCCCTTCCGGAGAGCCTGCCCACGCCGGTCCGCGCGCTCCTGATGTCGATGCTGGCCAAGGATCCCAAGGACCGGCCGGCGAATGCCATCAAGCTCGCCGAAGCTGCGGAAGCCATCCGCAACGGGGATGTGGGAGCGGCCCGTGCCGCGGTGCCCGGCATGCTTCTTTTCGACGCCGAAACCGGCCCCATCACCGCACCCGTGGACACGGCCACGGCCCCCACGGGCGTCATCGGCACGCAGCGTGACTCCGCCCCCACCGCCACATCCGCGCTCCCGGTGATGGGCGCGGCCGCGGCCGGCGCTGCCGCCGGTATGGCTGCCAGCGCCCACGGCGCATCAGCCGATGGCGGGGAGCGTGCGCCGGGACCGCTGGCCCGCGCCAACGCATTGGCTGCCGAGCGGAACTGGGACCAGGAGGAGGAAACGTACGACGACGCGCCCTCCGATGAGCCCCGGCGCAAGGGACGCAGTCCGTGGACCTGGCCCTTGGTGGCCCTGATCCTGCTGCTCCTCTTCGCCCTGGTGGGCTTCCTCCTGAACCAGGTGGGGCTCTTCTCGCCGGCCGTCACCCCCAGCTCCACCGCCACCGCCAGCAGCGCACCGCCGTCGTCCGCAACGCCCACGCGGACCAGCGCCTCGGCCACGCCCACGCAGACGCGCAGCACGCCGACGCCCACACCCACCACGCAGCCCACCCAGGCCACGGTCAACGTAATACCGGCCGCGTACCTCGGCAAGGACTACCGCCAGGTCCAGTCCGCGCTGGCAGGCCTGGGACTCCAGGTGACCGTCCTTCCGCAGGAGAGCAGCACCGAGACGCCCGGTACTGTACTGGAGCTCAACCCCACCGGGACAGTGCCCAAGGGTTCGCTCATTACCGTCATCTACGCCACGGCTCCCAGCCCCGCGCCCACCACGGCGGCGCCAAGCCCTGCCCCCACGTCCTCGTCCCCGGTAGCGGGACCAACGCCCATCTCGCCCCTGGCAACCTGTGCGGCCGGTCAAACGGCGGGAACGCCCCCGACCTGCGCACCTTAAGCCTCGGGACTACCACCAGTGAATGAGTCACCACGCACACCGTTGCACCGGGAGGACAGCCTGCCGGTGGACAACCGGCGTGTCCTGAACGGGCGCTACGAGCTGGGTAACCTCATTGGCCGCGGCGGCATGGCGGACGTCTACAAGGGCACCGATACCCGCCTGGGCAGGACAGTCGCCGTCAAGCTGCTCCGGCCCGACATGGCCCGGGATCCGCAGTTCCAGGCACGGTTCAAACGTGAAGCGCAGGCGGTGGCCGCCCTCAACCACCCCTCCATCGTGGCGATTTTCGACACCGGGGAACACGTGGTCCACGACGGTTCCGCCGAGGACGTGCGGGTGCCGTACATCGTCATGGAATACGTGGAGGGCAGGACCCTGCGCGAATTGATCCGCGCCAACGAGGTCACTATCAGCCAGGCAATCGATTATTGCCTGGGCGTCCTGGGAGCCCTCGAATACAGCCACAAGGCCGGCATTGTGCACCGGGACATCAAGCCTGCCAACGTGATGTACTGCCCGGGCACCAACTCCGTGAAGGTGATGGACTTCGGCATTGCGCGGGCCATCGCCGATTCCTCCGCCACCATGACGCAGACCCAGGCAGTGGTGGGAACGGCCCAGTATCTCTCGCCGGAACAGGCCCGGGGCGAAACCGTCGACGCCCGCAGCGATCTCTATTCCGCCGCGTGCCTGCTCTACGAAATGCTGACCTCGCGGCCGCCGTTCGTCGGGGACAGCCCGGTTTCCGTGGCCTACCAGCACGTCCGCGAAATCCCGGAGCCGGCCAGCAGCCTCAACCCCGAGGTGTCACCGGCACTGGACACCGTCCTCGCCAAGGCCCTGCAGAAGAACCGCGCAGACCGCTTCCAGGATGCGGCAGCCTTCCGGCGTGCCCTGCGCGCTGCAAAGGCCGGAGTGGCCGTCCCGGCTGTGCCGGCGTCTGAGGCACCCACCGATCCGAATGACCACGTACCCCAGGCGGCGCCGCCCACCGAGGCGTTCGCCGCAGCGGGGGCAGGCTTCCTTGATGACGCGCCCACCGGGCGGTTGGCTGCCACCAGCCTGTTCGGTGACGACGGCGGATCCGCGGTTCCCCTGGAGCTGGCGGATGGGCACGATTCGGATGGGCACGGGCCGGATGGGTATGGTGCGGATGCCTTCGGGGCCGGTCCGCTCCCGCTTGGCCTCGCTCCCGAAGGCGAGCGGTCCACCCGCCAGAAGTCCCGCCGTCGTGCCTGGATCGCCACCCTGGTGATCTTCACCCTGCTGATTCTTGCGGGCGGCGGGCTGTGGCTGTACCAAACGGTGAACCGGCCAGCTCCCGCTCCGCCAAAGGTAGCAATCCCATCGGTGGCGTCCATGACGGAAACCGCTGCACTCCAGGAACTGTACAACGCGGGCCTTCGCCCCAGGATCGCCAGGTCGGCAAACGACACGGTGCCCAAGGGGACCGCCATCGGGACGGATCCGGCGGCGGGCGGTTCCCTGGATCCGGGGGCCGAGGTAATCCTCAACGTCTCTGACGGCCCCAGCTCGGTGAAGATCCCGGACAGCCTCCCCGGCAAGACCGAGGCAGCAGCACGGGACATCCTCCGCCAGGTGGGGCTGGTTGGCGCTCCGTCAACCACCACCGCCAACAGTGCCACTGTCCCGGCCGGAATCGTCATCACCTCCAACCCGGCACCGGGGCAAAGCGTCGGCGTCGGCACCAGCGTGGAGCTCATCGTCTCCACCGGCAAGGTGGTTGTCCCCGAACTGCGCGGCATGACCCGCGAAGAGGCCGAGGCCACACTGAAGGAACGGGGCCTGGTCGCTTCAGTGGTCGAGGCGGAAAACTCACAGGTGGAGCCAGGCCGGGTCACGGACCAGAGCGACCCCGTCAACGCCGCCGTCGACCAGGGAAAGACCATCACCATCGTGGTGGCCAAGGCTCCGCCGCCACCACCGGCGCCCACGGAAACCCCCACGGAAACGCCCACGCCGACAGCAACGCCGACGCCGACGCCGAAGCCGACCAGGAAGGGCTGACGCCCGGCCTGGCGGGTGCGGGCCCTGCTAGTGCTGGATCAGCGGGCTCAGCTTCGCAGCCCGCGCGGCCGCGCCCTTCATGCCCAGCGACTCCAGCCAGTTGCCGAGCATCTGGTACCCGCCTTCGGTGAGGACCGATTCAGGATGGAACTGCACCCCGCACAACGGTGCAGTCCGGTGCTGCAGCCCCATGACCACGCCGGACGCGGTCTGCGCCGTCACTTCCAAAACATCGGGAATGGACTCCCGGACCGCCGCCAGCGAGTGGTAGCGGGTGGCAGTGACGGGGGAGGGGAGCCCGGCGAACACGCTGGTGCCGATGTGCTCCACCTGGGACGTCTTGCCGTGCATGAGTTCGGGGGCGTGGGTCACCTTGCCGCCGAAGGCCTCTGCCAGGGCCTGATGGCCCAGGCACACGCCGAACATGGGAACGCTGTTCTCACCGCACCACTTGATCAGCTCGATGCAGACGCCCGCCTCCGCAGGATTTCCGGGACCGGGGGAAATGAGGACGCCGTCCCGGGTACTGGCAAGCTCGATGGCCTCGGCCAGGGTGACGTCATCGTTGCGGACCACCGTGGTCTCGGCACCGAGTTCCTGGAGGTAGCCCACCAGGGTGTAGACGAAGCTGTCGTAGTTATCCACTACAAGGATCTTGGTTGTGGTCATGGCTGGTCTGCGGAACCAATCGTTGAGTCGGTGAATTGGGTGAAGTGGGACATCCAGGGGAAAAGGAACTGGACCATCAGGACCAGGGCAACGAAGATCAGCGCCAGCGAGATGATGATCCTGAGCCAGAGCGGCCCGGGAAGGTGGCGGAAAATCCAGGCGTACACGGTCAGCTCCTTCCGGTGGCTGCTGCAACCTGCGCCGCGATCTCGGCCGGCGGCCCTGCCGCTGCCGGCCGCCAACTGTCCAGCAGGGCGTAGGCGATGATGCGTTCTTCCGCGCCGAAACGGGGGTTGCAGCTGGTCATGGTGAGGTAGCTTTCGGTGGGCGCGACGCCCGGCTGGGTGGGGACAGGTTCCAGGACGTCAGTGCGGGAGGGCATCACGATCTGGTTGTTCCGGAAGACGTAGACGTAGTAACCGTCCTTGGTTTGCACGTAGATCTTGTCGCCGGGCACCAGCGTGTGGATGTTGTCCAGCACCGCCCCGTGCGTCTGCCGGTGCCCTGCGACGGCAAAGTTACCCACCGCGCCGGGCATTGCCGTATTGCTGTAGTGCCCCAGGCCGAGCGTGTCCAGGACATCCTGGCTGGTCCCCTGAACGATGGGACGCGTGTAGGTGGGGCCGAACCGGGGGATGTACATGATGCCGATGGTGCCGGCGTGGCCGGGAGCGGTCCCCACCATGGGTTTTCCAAAATCCTCGCCGCCGGCAGGTGGCGCCGCGGGGGCTGAGGCTGCCGGCGCGGGAGCGGCACTGCCCAGGTCCTGGGCGAATTCCTTGATGACCTGGCTCTGCTTGGCATCGGATTCCACGTTGGTCCACCACAGCTGCCACGCCACAAAGAGCAGGAGGATGACGCCGGCAGTAATCAGCAGCTCGCCCAGCACAGAGATGGTGCCACTGAGGAGGGCACGACGGCGCGCGGGCGCAGTGGCGGGCTCCGCCTTCTCCTGCAATACCACGCGTTCCCCTCCGGGCATTCACCCTGGGCACCGGGTGCCCATCAACTGCGGCTAGAATTGGCTGCTAGTAAGAATCCAGATTTGACCAAGATCGCGCAGACCGCTGGCAAGTTCCTTCTTGCAGGATACCAAGCCCGGACCGCCGAGCTTGCCCAGCCCGCCAAGGAGAGCCAGTGCCAGAGTCAAAGCCTCGCAGGAAGACCGCCAGCACCGCCCAGCCGGCATCCCCGCAGGCGTACAAGCCCAACCCCGTGTGGTTCAAGCCGGTCATGTTCGGTCTCATGATCATCGGGCTCTTCTGGATCATCACCTTCTACATCAGCGAGGGACGCTTCCCGGTCCAGGCCTGGCAGTCATGGAACATCGTGGCAGGCTTCGGCATCGCCATCGTCGGGTTCCTGATGACCACCCGCTGGCGCTCCTAGCGCCTGCCGCGGAACTGTTCCAAGGAGGACCACACTGGCTCCCGATTCCAGCGGCGTGATCGTTGGCGAGGATGGCCTGGCCCGTCCTGCCTGGGCCGCCACGGATCCGCTCATGCGCGACTACTACGACCAGGAATGGGGACTGCCCGTCACTGACGAGCAGGGCATGTACGAGCGCATCTGCCTGGAGGGCTTTCAGGCCGGTCTTTCCTGGGCCACCATCCTGCGCAAGCGCCCTGCCTTCCGTGCCGCCTTTGCCGGGTTCGACCCCGAGCAGGTGGCCCTGTTCAGCGGCGCGGACGTGGAACGGCTGATGCAGGATCCGGGAATCATCAGGAACCGGCTCAAAATCCTTGCCGCAGTCAAAAATGCACAGGCCACCCTGGAACTTCGCAACGATGGCGGACTGGTCGACTTTGTTTGGAGCTTCCGCCCGTCAGCCACCCCGGAGCCCGCGGTGGCTGCCGATATCCCCACGCAGTCGCCGGAATCGGTGGCCCTGTCCAAGGCGCTCCGGAAACGCGGCTTCTCCTTCGTAGGCCCCACCACCATGTTCGCCCTGATGGAGGCCGTGGGAATCGTGGACACCCATCTGCTGGACAGCCACCGTCGCGGCTCCTCCGGAATCTGGTCCATGCAGGCCTAAAGACCCTACCGCCGCCCGTTATCCCCAACTGTTGGGAAGGTTATCCACAGTGTGGACAACCTTCCCCTGGTTTCTGCAGAAGGCGCCAGCATGCCCGTGAAGCGCCCCTTCCGCCAAAACGTGCCCGCAAGATGTGGTTATTAACAGTGTGGAATACCTGTGGATAAGTCCAGGAGCCTAAAGGGTGCGCATCCGCGGAGGGCCGGCCATTGAGGCTACGGGCGGTTCCGCCGGACGGGGTGGTGGCTGGTGATGGACACCCTGTTGAACGCGTTCATGGTCACTGCAACCCAGCTCACCGCTGAAAACTCATCAGCCGACAGGCGCTCCCGCGCATACGCCTCTGCATGCTCCCGGGCCTCCTCATCCCCGAGTTCGGTGATGCTTTCCACCAGGGCCAGCGCCGCCCGCTCCTGGTCCGTGAACAGGGCAGTCTCACGCCATGCAGGCAACACCGCCAGCCGCTGCGCGCTTTCTCCCGCCTCGCCGGCCTTCCGCACGTGGAGGTCCAGGCAATAGGCGCAGCCGTTGATCTGGGAGATCCGCACGTTGAGCAGTTCCAGCAGGCCCCTCGCGATCCCAGCGTCTTCTGCGGCTTCCTGCACCTTGAGGCCCAGGCCACTTATCGCCCTCCACAGGTCCGGATGCTGTTTATCCAGGTACAGGTGCTCGGTGGCGGTCACAGATGTCCTTGTCAGTTGAACGGCTTGGCAGGCAACCATCATAGGCAGGCCTCCACGTCCCGGCCCCTGGTGTTATCCACTTACCAACAATGCGATACCCACAAGTTATCCACAGCTGTGGGAAACCGCGTGGAAATCCGCGCCCCTGGCCGGGCCCGCCCCTACTGCCGCGGGACGCAGGGCAATCCGAACCACAGCATTGTGACTTATTAACAGTGTGGATACCGGTGTCGATAACCTGCCGCAAAGGACGGCAGAGCGGTCCTGCGGGCGTTCCATGGACCAGCTTTTCCACAGAAGCGCCCACAAAGTACGGCTTATCCACTTACGCACAGCAATATCCCCACAGGTTATCCACAACTGTGGAGAAGCGCCCGGCAGTTGGATCGATATCAGCTGCCAGGGGCCGGTATGGGCCAAATCAGCATCTGAACTACAGCCATGTAAGTTACCAACACTGTGGAAAAGCACTGTGGAAAACACGAATGCCCCCGTCACCATTGGTGACGGGGGCATTCCGGTTGATTGTGGACCAGCGGCGCCTAAAGCGTCACGCGCACCCAGCTCGCGGCCACAAGCAGCGCAAAAACGGCGGCCAGTCCCAGCGCCTGGAGCAGGCCCTGACGGCGTCCCCGGGGTGTATAGGCAAGGACCGCGGCGCAGAGGCCGCCCGTGATGAGGCCGCCCAGGTGGGCCTGCCAGGCGATGTGCGGAATCAGGAAGCCGATGACGCCGTTGATGGCGATCAGAACCCACAACTGCCGCGTGTCGCCGCCGCGCTGCCGTTGGACCAGCAGCATGGCGCCGAAGAGGCCGAAGATGGCACCGGAGGCGCCCACCAGCCCCACCAGGCCCTGCCCTGGCACCAGCACGGGGTTCATCAGCAGGTAGCCCACTGAACCACCAAAGGCAGAAATGAGGTACAGCGCCAGGAAGCGGACCCGGCCGAGGATGGGCTCCAGGGCCTGGCCGAAAATCCACAGCGTGTACATGTTCAGGAGGATGTGCAGCAGCGAATCCGGGGAATGGAGGAAGGCAGACGTCACCATCCGCCACGGCTCGAACGCGCCGTACTGAGGGGCGGCGAAGATGTTGTTGTAGGCGAACTGTTTGTATACCCAGTCCCCGGGAATCAGCATCTGCAGCGCGTAGACGACAACGCAGGCTGCAATGATGCCGTACGTCACCAAAGGTTTGCCGGTAGCAACAGCACCGCCGTAGACGCTCCGTACTTCCGGCGTCGTACGTTTTGTTTCGTTGACGCAGTCAACGCACTGGAATCCGACGGCGGCCGCCCGCTGGCAGTCCGGGCAGGCGGGGCGCCCGCAGCGCTGGCAGCGCACATAGGACGGCCGGTCCGGGTGCCGGGGGCAAACCGGGACCTGGGCGGACGGCTCAGCCGACGGAATTCCGTAACTCATGGTGGGGCGTTACAGCTGTTCGATGTCGATGCTGTTGATGGTGACGTCCTCGACCGGGCGGTCACCCATGCCGGTGCGGACACCCTCGATGGCGTCTACGACCTTCTTGGATTCCTCGTCAGCCACTTCACCGAAGATGGTGTGCTTGCCCTGGAGCCAGTCCGTGGGAATGGTGGTGATGAAGAACTGTGAACCGTTGGTGCCCTTGCCCATCTGGATGCCGGCGTTGGCCATGGCCAGCTTGTAGGGCTGGTTGAAGCTCAGTTCAGGGTGGATCTCGTCGTCAAAGCGGTAGCCGGGGCCACCGGTTCCACGGCCCAGGGGATCGCCGGCCTGGATCATGAAGTCCTTGATGATGCGGTGGAAGATCGTTCCGTTGTAAAGCGGCGTGCCGGTCTTGTCCTCACCGGTTTCCGGGTGGGTCCACGCCTGCTCGCCAGTGGCAAGGCCAACGAAGTTCTTGACCGTCTTGGGCGCGTGGTTGCCGAAGAGGTTAACCACGATGTCGCCGAGGCTGGTGTGGATGGTTGCTTTTGCAGTTGCGATGGCAGTCATAGGTTGATTCTCCCATGCCGGTCCTGGGCAGCCACGGCGGTTGGGGCAGTTCCGCGCTGGGTGAAATCACCCTAAAATCCGCAGAGTGAATAGCCCGTGGTGATCTGGGCACGTAGGCTAGCGACAGAACCGTCACATTAATCGGGAGGTAGTTGTGAAGAAATCGGATCGTATTGCCCGTGACCTTGAGCAGTCGGTCACCAGTGCGGTGGAAAACGCCAAGGATTGGGCGGCCCCCCGGGTGGAAGCTGCCGTGGATTGGGCTGTTCCCCGGCTGCAGCAGGGCCTGGACAGCGCATCTCCCAAGATCCAGGAAGGACTGAAGACGGCGGCCCACAGCCTGGCCGACGGCGTGGCCACTGTGACTCCGCGGATCCAGGACGGACTGGCCCACCTGGCCCCGAAGATCAATGACGTGGTTGAAGGCGCATCGCCCAGGCTGCACGAAGCCCTGGACAAGGCCACCCCGGTGGTCCTGAATGCCCGTGACCGGGTAGTGGTGGAGTACCTGCCCAAGCTCTCGGACCAGATTGGCGTGGCGTCCGGCGCCGTTCACCGCACCCTGGAAAACACCCCTGCACGGGTTGACGCAGTCGCGCAGAAGCTCGGGGACGTGGGAATCATCCACGCCCTCCAGGAGCAGGCCCAGGCCACCGGCACGCAGCTGAAGGCAGCCGCGGCAGGAGCAAGCCGCGCCGTCGATGTGCAGCTTGCCCAGCCGGAGAAGCCCAAGAAGCGTGGCTGGCTGATCTTCGGCGTGGTGGCCGCTGCCGTTGCCGCGGGCGTTGCCGCATGGAAGGCATCCAAGCCCGTGGAAGACCCGTGGAAGACCCCCTCGCCGGTCACGCCGACTCCTGCGCCGGTTCCGGCCACCACCGTCAGCGATGTCAAGGAAACCACTGCTGACGCCGCTGACAAGGGTGCTTCCGCGGCTGCTTCCGGTGCCGGTGCCGTGGCCGACAAGTCCGCCGACGCAGCGGACGCGGTCAAGGAAAAGTCCGCAGAAGCTGCCGACAAGGCCAAGCACGTTGCCGACGACACCGAAGGCGGCGCCAAGACGGTTGCCGATGAAGACAAGGGCAGCAGCCAGGCCTAGTTCTCACGCTGTTGCAAGGGGCTCCGTTTTGCGACGGGGCCCCTTTTGCATGCCTGGACAGGCCCTGGAAACCGGCTGTCCCAGACTCCCGGACCGCGGTTCATCCGGACCGCGGTGACCGTGGCAGGACGTTTCCCGGATGCTAGATTTGAAGTGATGTCAGCCAATCGATCCTCTGGGGATGCCGTGAACGACGCAGCCGTACAGCTCCGCGTGTCAATCGTCATCCCGGCGTACAACGAGGAGAGCGTGATCAGGCAGTGCCTGATAGCTGCGATTTACCAGTCCGTTCCCGCCCACGAGATCATCGTGGTGGACAACCTTTCGAAGGACCGGACCGCTGACATTGTGCGCCAGATGCAGCTCGAGTATCCGGAAAGCCCCATCATCCTCCTGAGCCAGGACCGGGAACAGGGACTCATCCCCACCAGGAACTTCGGTCTGGACAGTGCCACCGGGGATATCCTGGGGCGGATTGACGCTGACTCCATCGTGGAACCCGACTGGGTTGAACAGGTGCAGAAGGCCTTCGCTGACCAGTCGGTCCAGGCCGCCACCGGCCCTGTGGTCTATTACGACATGCCGATGCGCCGGTTCGGACTCAAGGCGGACGACAAAATGCGCCAGCTCATGCTGAAGCTGGCCAAGCACCAGTACCATTTCCTGTTCGGCTCCAACATGGCCCTGCGGGCCACCGCCTGGGAGACCATCCGTTCCGAGACCTGCCGGGACGAGAAGGACGAGATGCACGAGGACATCGACCTGTCCCTGCACCTGGCCGACCATGAACTGCCGGTGCGCTACTGGCCGCAAATGGTGTCCGGGATGTCTGCGCGCCGCCTGGAGGATTCACCGCGGGACTACCGCTACTACGTCACCCGCTTTGACCGGACCTACAAAGCCCACAACGTCAGGAAGATGGCGCTCAAGGCCCCCATGGTGGTCTTCTTCTCGGTGTACTTTCCGGCCAAGCTCCTCAGGGCCATCCACACGGTCAACACTGCACAGCCGGTCCGCCGCGGCGGACAGTAGCGCTCAGTCAGTTCCCAGCCCGGCCAGGCGGTCCGACGGCGGTTCCTCCGTGGGTGCCGTTCCACGGCTGCCGCGCCTGCCGCTCCCCTGGCCCCTGCTGCTCCTGTGACTTCTGCTGTTCCTTTGACCGAGGACCACGACGGCGAGTCCCGCCAGGATCAGGCCGAGCCCGGCATAGGTGCCTGCGGGCAGGGTCTCATGCAGGAACACGGCTGCCAAAAGCGCTGCCCCCGGGATTTCCAGGAGGATGATCATGGAGACGATGAGCGGGCTCATGGTGGCCAGCAGGTGGTTGAAGGCGGTGTGGCCAACCAATTGTGCGCAGACGGTGATTGCTGCGATGCCCAGCCACCCGGCCGGCTCAAACCCCGTCAGGGGCTGGCCCGCGAACAGGGCAAGGACGGCCACGAGGGCGGCGCACATTCCGTAGCAGAGCGTGGTGTAGGTTCCTGTGGTCATACTTTGCCGCGCCTTGCCACCCGCGAGCGTGTAAAGGCCGGCAAGGGCGCCCCCGGCCATCGCCAGCAGGTCTCCCGTGAGGGCCTGCGGGGAAGAGCCCATATCGAAGCCGGTGATCGCCACAACCCCGCCAAAGGCGATTCCCAGCCCCGCCAGGACCTGCCAGCGATGGCGGATGCCGCGGAAGAGCTGGAAGACGGCAATCCAGGCTGACTGCAGGCAGACCAGCGCGGTGGCAGCTGCAACGGATGTCAGCTGAAGGGATGTGATGAAGCAGGCGAAGTGCAGCGCAAGCGCGATGGCAGCCAGCATCGACCAGCGGAACTCGCGGCGGCTGATCCTGCGGAACTGGCCGGGCTCCCGGACCAGGGTGGGGGAGGCCATGACGGCGGCGCCGATGGCGTTGCGCCAGAAGGCGATGGCAAGGGCGCTGACACTCGTGGCGCCGAGCGTGGCCGCGATCAAGGGCCCGGATGATGCAACGCCCAGGACCCCCAGGGCAGCGAAGAAGAAGTTCAATGCAGCCCCCTTGGTGCTGGTTCCTTGCGCAGATGGAAAGCAAAAAGTCCCGGCCGGCGTTTCCGCTGACCGGGACTTCCCTATGGTGGAGGCACGGGGACTCGAACCCCGAACCCCCTGCTTGCAAAGCAGGTGCGCTACCAATTGCGCCATGCCCCCATAAGAAGCAACCCGTCCATCATACCCTAGAACCAGGAAGCCCTTGACAGGCTCCCGGAGCAGGTGTCCGGCCTAGTCCACCGTATCGGTTGACTTGCTCCAGACTGTCTTCCGGGCTTCGGATTCCTGTGCTTTCCGGTAGACCAGGAAGCCTGCGATTGCCGCTGCCAGTACAAGCAACTTTTTCACATGCTCCCCGTTCCGATCCGGTACCGGATGAATCCGGACCAAACCTCCGTTTGAAACCTGCACAGGTTCCGTGGGCGTACCAGGACTTGAACCTGGGACCTCTTCGTTATCAGCGAAGCGCTCTAACCGCCTGAGCTATACGCCCTCAAACCCTCATCGGGCCGAGACATGACTTTACAGCACACCCCGGCCCGATCTCAAATCGGGCCTTTTCGCCGGTGCGGGCCCGGCGAAAATGGTTCCTAATCGTCGGTGAGGGTCACGCCAATGCCGCCCACCAGGGTGGCAGAGATGTTGTAGAGGACAGCCGAAAGCATGGACAGTGCTGTCAGCAGGACAACGTTAACCACGGCGATGATGGTGGCGAACGAGGCAACCTGGCCCAGCGAAGCCACCTTCTTCAGTTCGAAGCCGCCGCTTTCCGAGCCGGCGAGCGTGCCGAGCAGGCTGTCCACCTGGTCGAAGATCCCGGTGAGGTCCAGGACCGTCCACAGGACAATGGCGGCCACCACAGTCACGATCCCCAGTGCCACGGACAGCAGGAATGCCATCTTCAGGACGGACCACGGGTCCACCTTGCTGATAAGGAGCCGGGCCCGCCGGACCTTTGCCTTCGGCGCCGGCTTCACCAGGCCAGGGGTTCCCTGGCTGGAGGCGCCCTGCGCAGGACGCTGTCCGGGCTGGCCCTGGAAGGGGCGCTGGCCGGGCTGCACGGGGCGGTCGCCCTGCTGCGGCCGCTGGCCAGGGACGGCAGGGCGCTGGCCCGGAGCGCCGGCTGGCGCCGCGGGGCGCTGCTGCGGACGAACGGGGGCGTTCACGCGGGGTGCCGCTGAAGGCCGGTTCCCGTCGGGAACAGTACTGTTCGGCTTGGGAAATGAGTCGGAATTACTCACTCGTTACCTCCGTGTTGTCTTCGTTCGGCTCAGCGTCGCCCGAGGCGTCCTCTGACTCAACGGCCGGTGATTCTTCTGCCATTGCTGGCGCGGCGGATTCCCCAGCGGTCCCGCCATCTTCAGCCAACGTTACGTCATCCCCGGCGGATTCCTCGTCCTCAAGACCGCGTTCGCTGTTACGTGCCACCTCGATAATCCGGTCATTCTTGTCCGGTTTGGCAAAGATGACGCCCATGGTGTCGCGGCCCTTGGCAGGAACCCCGGTAACGGAGGAACGGACAACCTTGCCGCCTTCCATGACCACCAGGACTTCATCTTCTTCCTGGACGATCAGCGCACCTACCAGGTGGCCGCGTTCTTCCTGGTATTTGCCGACCTTGATACCCAGTCCGCCACGGCCCTGCAGGCGGTATTCCTCCACTGCCGTGCGCTTGGCGTACCCGCCTTCGGTCACGATGAACACGAACGAACCGTCGGTGACCACGTCGGCGGCCAGCAGTTCGTCGTCCTCGCGGAACTTCATGCCGGTAACGCCGGATGTGGCACGTCCCATGGGGCGCAGTGCGTCATCGGTGGCGGTGAAGCGGATGGACTGGCCCTTGCGGGAAACCAGGAAGAGGTCGTCGGTTTCCGAGACCAGCTGGGCGGAGACCAGTTCGTCGCCGTCGCGCAGGTTGATCGCGATCACGCCGGCGGAACGGTTGGTGTCGTAATCCTCCAGCCTGGTCTTCTTCACCAGGCCCCTCTTGGTGGCCAGCACCAGGTACGGCGCCTGCTGGTAGTCCTTCAGGTCCAGGACCTGGGCAATATGTTCATCCGGCTGGAACGCCAAGAGGTTGGCCACGTGCTGGCCCTTGGCGTCCCGGCCCGCTTCCATCAGTTCGTACGCCTTGGCACGGTAGACGCGGCCCAGGTTGGTAAAGAACAGCAACCAGTGGTGGGTGGTGGTGACAAAGAAGTGTTCCACCACGTCGTCACCACGAAGCTGGGCACCCTTGATGCCCTTTCCGCCGCGCTGCTGCGACCGGTAGTTGTCGCTGCGGGTGCGCTTGACGTAACCGCCGCGGGTGATGGTGACCACCATCTCCTCTTCGGGGATCAGGTCCTCCATGGACATGTCACCGTCGTAGCCCATGAGGATCTTGGTCCGCCGGTCGTCGCCGTGCTTGTCCACGATTTCGCCCAGCTCGACGCTGATGATCTCGCGCTGTCGCTGCTCGGAACCCAGGATCGCGTTGTACTCCTCGATCAGGGCCTCAAGTTCGGCATGCCGGTCCTGGATCTTCTGGCGTTCCAGTGCGGCCAGGCGGCGCAGCTGCATGTCCAGGATGGCCCGGGCCTGCAGCTCATCGATGTCCAGCAGTTCCATCAGCCCGTCGCGGGCGGCTTCGGTGGTGTTGGAAGCGCGGATGAGGGCGATGACCTCGTCGAGCATATCCAGTGCCTTCAGGAGGGCACGGAGGATATGGGCTTCCTCTTCCGCTTTGCGCAGGCGGTACCGGGTGCGGCGCGCAATCACGTCCATCTGGTGCGTCACCCAGTGGCGGATGAACGCATCGAGGCTCAGCGTCCGCGGCACACCGTCAACGATGGCCAGCATGTTGGCGGAGAAGTTGCTCTGCAGTTCGGTGTGCTTGTAGAGGTTGTTCAGCACCACCTTGGGTACTGCGTCACGCTTCAGCACAATGACCAGGCGCTGGCCGGTGCGTCCGGAGGTCTCATCGCGGAGGTCGGCGATGCCGGAGATTTTGCCGTCCTTGACCAGTTCGGCAATCTTGATGGCCAGGTTGTCCGGGTTGGCCTGGTACGGAAGTTCGGTGACCACCAGGCACGTGCGGCCCTGCAGTTCCTCTACTGCGACCACTGCGCGCATGGTGACCGATCCGCGGCCGGTCCGGTAGGCGTCCTCAATGCCCTTGTGGCCAAGGATAGTGGCTCCGGTGGGGAAATCCGGGCCCTTGACCCGCACCAGCAATTCCTCGAGGAGTTCCTCGCGCGTGGCACCGGGGTTGGCCAGGTACCATTGCACGCCGTCAGCCACTTCGCGGAGGTTGTGCGGCGGAATGTTGGTGGCCATACCAACAGCGATACCGGAGGAACCGTTCACCAGCAGGTTGGGGAACCGTGCCGGCAGGATGGTGGGTTCCTGGTTCTTGCCGTCGTAGTTGTCCTGGAAATCAACGGTTTCCTCGTCGATGTCCCGGACCATTTCCATGGCCAGGGGCGCCATCTTGGTTTCGGTATACCGCGGTGCGGCGGCGCCGTCGTTGCCCGGCGAGCCGAAGTTGCCCTGCCCGAGCGCCAGCGGGTAGCGCATGGTCCAGTCCTGGATGAGGCGTACCAGGGCGTCGTAGATCGCGGTGTCGCCATGGGGGTGGTACTGGCCCATGACCTCGCCGACCACGCGGGCGCACTTGTTGAAGGACCGGTCGGGGCGGTAACCGCCGTCGAACATCGCGTAGAGCACGCGGCGGTGCACCGGCTTGAGGCCGTCGCGAACGTCCGGGAGGGCACGCCCCACGATGACGGCCATGGCGTAGTCCAGGTAGGACCGCTGCATTTCCGTCTGCAGGTCCACCTGTTCCACACGGTCGATCAGCACGTCGCCTTCAAGAACGGTGTCCGGAGTTCCGGCCTCAGGGACGGAATTCTCGGGGGTTTCGTCGCTCATTAGATATTTTCCGTTTCAGGTATATGTCTGGTTCCGAATACTTTGGAGCGGATCCTTAGATGTCCAGGAACCGGACGTCCTTGGCGTTCTGCTGGATGAAGTTGCGGCGGGATTCGACGTCTTCGCCCATGAGGACCGAGAAGATCTGGTCGGCAGCCAGGGCATCGTCCATGGTCACCTGCAGCAGGGTGCGGTGGTCGGGGTCCATGGTGGTGTCCCAGAGCTCGGTGTAGTCCATCTCGCCAAGGCCCTTGTAGCGCTGGATGCCGTTGTCCTTGGGGATGCGGCGGCCGGCGGCCTGGCCGGACACAAGCTTGGCATCGCGTTCGCGGTCGCTGTACACATAATCGTGCGGGGCGTTGGACCACTTGATCCGGTACAGCGGCGGCTGGGCCAGGTATACGTAGCCGTTCTCGATGAGGGGCCGCATGTAACGGAACAGCAGTGTCATCAACAGCGTGGTGATGTGCTGGCCGTCCACGTCGGCATCTGCCATGAGCACGATCTTGTGGTACCGCAGCTTGGCCAGGTCAAAGTCCTCGCCGATGCCGGTACCGAAGGCAGTGATCATGGACTGCACTTCCGCGTTGCCCAGGGCCTTGTCCAGGCGTGCGCGCTCCACGTTCAGGATCTTGCCGCGGAGGGGAAGGATGGCCTGGGTCTCGGGGTTGCGGCCGCGCTTGGCGGAGCCGCCGGCCGAGTCACCCTCCACGATGTAGACCTCGCATTTTTCCGGGTCCTTGGAGGAGCAGTCCGAAAGCTTGCCAGGCATGCCAAAGGATTCCAGCGGGCTCTTGCGCCGGGCGTTGTCGCGGGCCTTCCGTGCCGCCATCCGGGCCTGCGCGGCAGAGATCGCCTTGCGGATCACGTCGCGGGCGGGACCGGGGTTGCGCTCCAGCCAGTCGCCCAGGCCGTCTGTGACCACGCGCTGGACGAAGCCCTTCACCTCGGAGTTGCCCAGCTTGGTCTTGGTCTGGCCCTCGAACTGGGGTTCGGCCAGCTTGACCGAGATGACGGCGGTGAGGCCCTCGCGGATGTCGTCGCCCGTGAGGTTGTCGTCCTTCTCCTTGATAATGCCTTTTTCGCGGGCATACCGGTTGATGAGGGAGGTCATGGCGGCGCGGAAGCCTTCTTCGTGCGTGCCGCCCTCGTGGGTGTTGATGGTGTTGGCGTAGGTGTGGACGCTTTCCGAGTAGGCGCTGGTCCACTGCATTGCCATTTCCAGGGCAATGCGGCGCTCCGTGTCCTCGGTTTCGAAGGCGATGACGTCCTCGTGGACCACCTCCACCTTCTTGCCCGAGTTCAGGTGCCTGACGTAGTCCAGCAGGCCTTCGTTGTACTGGTACACCACGGTGCGGTGTTCGGCGCTGACCTCACCCTCGGTGCTGAGGTCGTCCAGGTCCAGGTCACCGTCGGCGTCGTCGCTGGCTGCAGCACGCTCATCCGTCAGGGTGATGCGCAGTCCCTTGTTCAGGAAGGCCATCTGCTGGAAGCGGGCGCGCAGCGTTTCGAAATCGAATTCGGTGGTTTCGAAAATCGCCGGGTCCGGGTAGAAGGTCTGGGTGGTGCCGGTGGCGTCTGTCTCTTCGCCCTTGACCAGGCTGCCCTGCGGCTTGCCGCCGTCAGCGAAGGACATCCGCCACACGTGCCCCTGGCGGCGCACTTCGGTATCCACGCGGCTGGACAGTGCGTTGACCACCGAGATGCCCACGCCGTGCAGGCCACCGGAAACGGCGTATCCGCCGCCGCCGAACTTGCCGCCCGCGTGCAGGATGGTCATGACCACCTCGACGGTGGGTTTGTGTTCCGTGGGGTGCATATCCACCGGAATGCCACGGCCGTCATCGACCACTTTTACGCCGCCATCGGCCTGCAGGACGATCTCGATATGGCTGCAGTAACCGGCCAGCGCCTCATCCACAGAGTTGTCCACCACTTCGTAGACCAGGTGGTGCAGGCCACGGGGACCGGTGGAGCCGATGTACATGCCCGGACGCTTGCGGACAGCTTCAAGGCCCTCCAGCACGGTGATGTCACTGGCGCCGTATTCCCTTGGGGTGGCTGGCGCGGGTGGAGTATCAGGGGTGCGGCCATCCTCGACTGCTGTATCTGCTGCCAGAATATCTGTATTGTCGTTAGCCACAGGCGCTGCGACTCCTCTGTTCTCGATGATGGCCGGCCGGTGCCTTTTCCCAGGGAAAAGGCACCCGCCAACAGGCACAAACTTATGGCGCCGGTGACCTGCTGACGGTTGGTGGTCCGCTCTCCGCGCGCGGAGAGCGCGCGCAGAACGGACTGAAGTCAACGTTTCATCCGCGCCCAGTTATCTGCACCAATTCTACCGTGAACCAGGACATATCCCCGCATTCCGGAGCCTTCAGCGCCGGTGAATATGGCTGTGCGCGGCTCTTGGCCGCGCCTAGGGCGGCCCAGCGGTACGGCCTCCGGGTGCCTATACACGCCGCGGTGCTTACAGCGCCCTACACGCCGTTGCGCGCAGTTTCAAGAGCAGCCGTCCTGACTATCCGTACGTGTCCCGCGGACCACGGCCGTTGACACTGCGTCCGCCCTTGCGCCAGCTTGGTGCGGAGGGTCCCAGCACCTGGATGCTGGTGACCACCCCGTCGCCCAGTTCGCGGCGGAATTTGTCGAGCAGGCTGCTGCTCAAAAGACGAAGTTGGGTGGCCCAGGCAGTGGAATCGCACCGCACGTGCAGGGTGGTGGCGGTGAAGCTTTCCGGCGTGCAGTGGGCAGAGATTTCCGGCCCCACCAGCGTGGACCACTCGGCCATGACCGATCCGACAGCCACAGGTGAAGTCCAGCCCCGCTCGGCCACCAGCCGTCCCACCACCTTCCCCAGGCCCAATGGATCCCGGCCGGTGGCGTGGAACTGGCTGAAGCCGCGGGTGTCCCGGATACTGCCTTTAGCCTTTGGGGAACCGGGCCGTGCAACTTTCCGGCGGACTTCGCCCCGCGCGGCCGCCGCTTCGCGCATCCGGTTCAGTGCCGCCTGCGGCGCATCGATGTCGTCAGGCTCGCGGCCGGGCTGGAGCCCGCCGCCCTGGTCACTGCTCATCGATACCTCCCGGGATGACCTTCACCCGCCGCCCGGACAGTTCCTCCGGAATATCGGCGTCGACGGCGGCGGTCACCAGGACCTGTTCCGCGCCGGAGACTATTGCCGCCAGTTTACGCCGCCGCTGGACGTCCAGTTCGGCAAAGACGTCGTCAAGGATGAGGATGGGGGCAGAACCTCCGGTCCGGGCGTCGTCCAGCATTACGTAGTACGAGGCCAGCCGGAGGGACAGGCACATGGACCAGGTCTCACCATGGGACGCATATCCTTTGGCGGGCGCCTGCCCGAGCATGAGTTCCAGTTCGTCTCGGTGCGGTCCAACCAGGGATATGCCCCGTTCCAGTTCCTTCTTGCGGGATTCGGCGAACGCCTGGACGTAGCGTTCGGTGAGCTGTTCCACGGAGAGAAGGCGAAGATCATCCTGGCCGTCTGAAGCACCTCCTGTTGCGGAGCGCTGCGCACTTCCCGCAGGGACGCCGTCGTCGTCCATCTGGCTTTGGAGCGTCGACCGGTAGGTGGCATCCGCCGGCTTGGACGCGTCCGTGAGTTGGGCGTAGGCCCTGGCAAGATGCGGGCGGAGTCGTTCGACCAGTTCCAGCCGCGCGTGCAGCAACTCCGCTCCCGCCCGGGCCATGTGCTGGTCCCACACGTCCAGGGTGGATTCGTGTGCGGCGGTAAACCTGCCGGCGCGCGCCGATTTGAGCAGGGCGTTGCGTTGTTTCAGGACCCGGTCATAGTCGCTGCGGGTGGCAGCATGGTGCGGGATAAGGCTTGCCAGCAGCTCGTCCAGGAAGCGGCGGCGGTTCGATGGATCCCCCTTGACCAGTGCCAGGTCCTCCGGGGCAAACAGGACCGTCTGGCAGATGCCGAGTATGTCGCGGGCCCGGACGGGGTTGCTGCGGTTGATGCGTCCCCGGTTGGCGCGGCCGGCGTTGATTTCCAGCTCAAGGACCGTGGTCTGCGTGCCGCGGACCAGCCGCGCGCGGACCAGCGCGCGTTCCGTTCCGAACCTGAGCAGGGGCGCGTCCGAGCTGACCCGGTGGGAACTGAGCGTGGCCAGGTACCCGATGGCCTCCATCAGGTTGGTCTTGCCGATGCCGTTGTAACCCACCAGGACGGTGACGCCCGGTCCCAGGGTGAGGTCAACCTGGGCATAACTGCGGAAGTCGGTCAGGGAAAGGTGTTCCAGATACACGCGGTTTTCGGCAATTCTGGGAACTCTGCTGGTTCCCGGTGGGTACTACTTGGCGGGACGGGTTGCGTGGCCGCCGAACTGGTGGCGCAGCGCGGAAACCATCTTCATGGCGGGCGAGGTATCCTCCCGGGATGCGAACCGGGCGAACAGCGCGGCGGTGATGGCCGGGGCGGGGACCGCGTTGGCGATGGCTTCCTCCACGGTCCACCGGCCTTCGCCGGAATCCTCCACGTAGTCGTCAATGGTGGCCAAACCGGGATCTTCGTCAAGGGCCTTGACCATGAGGTCAAGGAGCCATGAACGGACTACCGTTCCCTTCTGCCATGCCCTGAACGTGCCGGGAAGGTCGGTGACGATGTCCTTGGCGGCGAGCAGTTCGTAGCCTTCGGCGTAGGCCTGCATCAGGCCGTATTCGATTCCGTTGTGGACCATCTTGGCGTAGTGGCCGGCCCCGATGCCGCCGACGTGGACAAAACTGTCCGCCCTTTCACCTTCCGGCCGCAGCGCATCGAAGACGGGCAGGGCACGTTCGATATCCGCGGCGTCGCCGCCGGCCATGAGCCCGTAGCCGTTCTGCAGGCCCCAGACTCCGCCGGACACGCCGCAGTCCGCGAAGCGGATTCCCTTGGCGGCGAGGAGTTCGCCGTGCTTCTGGTCCTCGGTGAACCGGGAGTTGCCGCCGTCGATGACAAGGTCGCCGGTTCCCAGCTTCTCGCTGAGCTCAGTGATGACGGCGTCCGTGATGGGGCCCGAGGGCACCATCACCCAGATGATCCTGGGCGCCGGAACGGCAGCGATCAGGTCATCGACGCTGGCGGCATCCGTGACGTCAGGGTTCCGGTCGTAGCCGGTGACTTCCAGGCCTCCCTTGCGCAGGCGCTCACGCATGTTGAATCCCATTTTGCCGAGGCCGATCAGTCCAATGTGCATGGTGGAACTCTTTTCTGCGCTAGTGGGAGGAACCGGGTTGGCGGTGGGTGGGGCCTAGTTGGGGAGTCGGACCGGCATCACCAGGTAGCGGTAGTCATCCTGGTCTTCGCCGTCTGCGTCCGCCTGGGCCGTGATCATGGCGGGCTTCGGAGCGGTGGTGAATGAGAACCGGACGAACTTAGTCTCGATGACGCTGAGTCCCTCGATCAGGTAGTGCGGGTTGAAGGCGACCGTGATGTCATCACCGGACAGCTGGGCTTCGAGTTCTTCCGATGCCTGGGCATCCTCACCGGTGCCGGCATCGAGGTTCAGCAGGCCTGCCGTGAAGGCCAGCCGGACCGGAGTGTTGCGCTCTGCCACGAGCGATACACGGCGGACAGCTTCAACCAGCTCCTGGGTCTGCACTGTGGCGTGGATGGGTGTGGACTCGGGGAACAGAGAACGGATCTTCGGATAATCCCCGTCCACCAGCAGTGATGTGGTGGTGCGCCCGCCGCTTTCGAAGCCGATAAGCCGGCTGTCGTCGTCGGACAGGGCGAGGTTGATGTCGCCGCTGTTACCAAGCGTTTTGGCTACCTCGTTGAGGGTTTTGGCCTTGACCAGGGCGCTGGTGGAGATGCCGGGCGTGACCGGCTTCCACGGAACTTCGCGCATGGCGAGCCGGTAACGGTCGGTGGCCAGCAGGGTGATCAGATCGTCCTCGATCTCCATCCGCACACCGGTGAGGATGGGGAGGGTGTCGTCCTTGCTTGCCGCGATGATGACCTGTGAGACGGCCTGCGCAAAGGCATCGCCGGGGACGGTTCCGCTGATGGCCGGAAGGGAAGGCAGCGGCGGGTATTCGGCTTCCGGCATGGTGGCGAGATGGAAGCTGCTTCGACGGCAGGTGAGCGTGACCTTGTTGCCGTCGGTTTCCACGTCCACGGGAGCAGAAGGCAGGCTCCGGCAGATGTCGGCGAGCAGCCGGCCGGATACCAGGATGGTGCCCTCGTCCCTGATGTCGGCCGTGATTTCGAGCCGTGCCGAGGTCTCGTAGTCAAAGCTCGAAAGGCTGACGGTTCCCGCTTCAGCCTTCAAAAGCAGGCCGGAGAGGACAGGCACGGGCGGCCGCGGAGACAACGACCGGGCTGTCCAGGTGACGGCTTCTGCCAGGACGTCCCGATCGACTCTGAACTTCACGGAAGGGTGCCGCCTTTCATTGCTGCTGCCATGTAAAACCCGGGAATTTCGCAAGAAACTCCGGAAGAAGTTGGGCGCACCCCGGCTGGTGCATGGTCCGCGAAGACGGAAACCACACGAAAACCCAGGGATGGGAGCGCTGCTGACAGCTTAGCCGGAAGATCGGGGATTAACCCATCCCCCGGGGTCCGGTCCAGCCCGCCGGGGGCCCGCAGGCCCCCTCTGCCGGATGTGCGGATCGTTCTTGTTGTTTGAGGGATTTCAATTTTTTGGGATTAGTAGTGTTAATAACTGCTGTGGAAACTGTGGATAACCCAGTTCTGCCGCGTGGTTCCGCGCTTAAGCCCTGTTCACCGGCTGTGCGTTAAGTGGGTTTTAAACAGGGTGTGGATGGGGACAACGCAAAGGGCCATTTTTAACGATCCACAGACGGCTTAAGGGTTTTAAGCCCATTAACCGCGCTTGTCCCCTTAAGTATCCACAGGCTTATCCACATGCCCCTGTTAATAAGGTATAGAGTGCCGGGCGCAGTGTGGATTCAGGAGTCGCGCTGTTGCTGCTTGATCCGGTTGGTCAACTCGGTCACCTGGTTGTAGATCACACGGCGCTCCGCCATCAGCTCGCGGATCTTCCGGTCGGCATGGATGACGGTGGTGTGGTCGCGGCCGCCGAGTTCCTGGCCGATCTTGGGAAGTGACATGTCCGTCAGCTCCCGGCAGAGGTACATGGCGATCTGCCGTGCAGTTACCAGCGTCCGGGTCCGGGATTTGCTGCACAGTTCTTCCATGCTGAGTTTGAAGTAGTCAGCGGTCTGCTGGAGGATCTGGGCGGACGTGATCTCCTGGGCGCCGTCGTCGGTAATCAGGTCCTTCAGGACCATCTCGGCAAGGGCCACGTCCACCGGCTGGCGGTTCAGGCTGGCGAACGCCGTTACCCTGATCAGTGCACCTTCAAGCTCGCGGATGTTGCTGGAGATTTTGGACGCGATGTACTCGAGGGCGTCGTCCGGCGCCGACAGGCCCTCGCTGAGCGCCTTCTTGCGGAGGATGGCGATTCGGGTCTCGAGTTCCGGCGGCTGGATGTCCGTCAGCAGGCCCCACTCGAAGCGTGACTTCATGCGGTCCTCGAAGCCGGCCAGCAGCTTGGGCGGCTGGTCCGAAGTGATGACCACCTGCTTGTTGTTGTTGTGCAGGGCATTGAAGGTGTGGAAGAACTCCTCCAGCGTCCGGTCCTTGCCGGCCAGGAACTGGATGTCATCGATCAGCAGGACATCCACATTGCGGTAGGTCGTCTTGAAGCTCGTGCCCTCGTCATCGCGGATGGAGTTGATGAAGTCGTTGGTGAACTCTTCGGAATTTACGTAGCGGACCCGGATTCCGCTGTACAGCCTCCGGGCGTAGTGGCCGATGGCGTGCAGGAGGTGGGTCTTGCCCAGGCCGGAGTCACCATAGATGAAGAGTGGGTTGTAGGCCTTGGCCGGCGCTTCGGCAACAGCAACGGCGGCGGCGTGGGCGAAACGGTTCGAGGAACCAATCACGAAGGTGTCAAAGACGTACTTGGGGTTCAGCCGGCCGAATTCGTGCGAGGTGCTGGGCAGCATGGGCTGCGGTTTCTGCTCGACGACCTGGTCCGGTGCGAAAGCCGGCTCGACCGTGGCTTCGGGTTCCTCGTGGATGGGGACCAGATCGGTGTCCACGTCGATGGCGCAGCGGATGTCTTCGGAGAAGACATTGTGAAGTGCATCGTCAAGGGCTTCCTTGACCTGGGTCTGGAGCACCTCGCGGGTGAGTTCGTTGGGTACGGCAACCAAAAGCGTGGAACCAATGAGACCCTGCGCCTGGGCAAGGATGACAAAGCCACGCTGGCGGGGTGATACGCGGTGGTCCTGTTCCAGCAGGCTGACAACCCGGCGCCAGGAACTTCCGACAGTATTGGCGTGGTTGGCTTCGTCTACTGTCATCAATCGGTTCCCTCAAAACTTGCTATGCCTGCATTGCCTGCAGCCCCAAGTCCGGAACCAGGGTGCTGGCCCAGCTTAATCCACAGGGTTATGCACAGTCCGTGGATAATCGGCTACTGGGACACTCTAGGGGATGAAAAGCCTAGAAGATAGCTGGCTATCCGGCTGTGGATAATTACACGGTTGTGGTTCCCGAAGCACCCCTGTGAGCCACTTCATCCACAGGCTGTTGGGGATACTTAGGAACAGCTGGGGACAGCCGTTACGGGGCGCCCCGGTTTGACTCGGGCTTGCAGATTGCCCTAACGTTGTGAAGTCCTTTGTGTCCGCTTTTTGGCCCCATCTGAACATCCAAGCGCAATGCGCCTGGAGCAGCCGGGGGAAGCGTGCATATACAAAACTTAGCGTCGGCCAGTTCTTCCCCATTACTGATCGGGTGGGCGCACCTTTGATCCACTGGAGTAACTAACGTGAGCAAGCGGACTTTTCAGCCGAATAACCGCCGTCGAGCCAAGAAGCACGGCTTCCGCCTTCGTATGCGTACCCGTGCCGGCCGTGCCATCCTGGCAGCCCGTCGTGGCAAGGGCCGCACCGAACTGTCGGCCTAAATAACTGGCTTATCGGTAGACATTCCTTTGCGAGTTTAAGGTGCTGGCCACCCGCAACCGCCTGAGGACCTCAACTGATTTTTCAACAACTGTACGTTCCGGTGTCCGCAATGGGCGCCGGAACGTAGTGTTATATGCGGCAGCCATTGCTGCCGACGAACCCAGCCGGATCGGGTTCATTGTTTCCAAGAGTGTAGGGAACGCTGTGGTCAGGAACCTCGTTAAGAGGAGACTGAGAGAAGCGGGTGCTGCATCGTTGCGCGAGCACGGTACAGGACTCGCTATCGTGGTGCGGGCGCTTCCTGCGTCCGCCTCGGCCAGCTGGGACCAGCTGCTGTCGGACTACAACGCTGCACTGGAATCGACGCTGAACCGGCTGGCCGGCCGCCCTCCACGGGCTGCCGCCAAGGGTTCAGCCGGTACAACACAGGAGGGGACACCGCGTGCCTAACGCCATCGCCGTCGTCGCCCATCTCCGCAACGTGATTGCCGCCGTCGGGAAGTTCCTCTGGAACCTGCCCCGGAACATCCTCATCCTTCTGCTGATGGCCTACCGCAAGGTGGTTTCTCCCTTGTACGGTCCAGTCTGCCGATTCTTCCCTTCATGCTCGGCCTATGCCCTGGAAGCGGTCACCGTCCACGGCGCCGTCAAGGGAAGCTGGCTTGCCGCCCGGCGGCTTGGCCACTGCCACCCATGGAACGCCGGTGGAGTGGACCACGTCCCCGCCGGCGGCCGGGAATGGCCTGCAGGCCAGACCCCCACAATTGTTGTGCTGAACAATCCGGACAGGTACCTGGTTGCTCGGACTGATGAAGAAGGCCGCAGTGCGGCCTGACGAATAGGGATAAGTATGGACTTCTTTGGAACAATCATGGCCCCGTTCAAGTGGCTGGTTTCAATCATCATGATTGGATTCCACGATGGCCTGAGCGCCATCGGGATGCCCGCTGCGAACGGCTGGACGTGGACACTGTCCATCATCGGACTGGTGCTGGTGATCCGTGCCGCACTGATCCCGGTATTCGTCAAGCAGATCAAGGCCCAGCGCGGCATGCAGCTGCTGCAGCCGGACCTGAAGAAGCTCCAGGACAAGTACAAGGGCAAGACTGACCAGCTGTCCCGCCAGGCGATGGCCCAGGAACAGATGGCCATGTACAAGAAGCACGGGACCAACCCGTTCTCGGCGTGCCTGCCCATGCTGATCCAGATGCCGTTCTTCTTTGCCCTGTTCCAGGTACTCTCCGGTATTTCCGCCGCAAAGGACCAGGGCGCCGGCATCGGAGCCATGAGCCACGAGCAGGTAGTGGAATTCGACGCCTCAAGCATTTTCGGGGCTCCGCTGTCCGCCTCCCTGCTGCATGGCGGGGGTGGCGGCAACCAGGTCGCCGTGTGGATCCTTTCCATCGTGATGATCCTGGCCATGACTGCCTCGCAGTTCATCACCCAGAAGCAGATCATGGCGAAGAACATGTCTGAAGAAGCCATGGCCAGCCCGTTCATGCGCCAGCAGAAGATGATGCTGTACATCCTGCCCATCGTCTTCGGCGTCGGTGGCATTAACTTCCCCATCGGCGTGCTGATCTACTGGACCACCACCAACCTTTGGACGATGGGCCAGCAGTTCTTCGTCATCCGCCGCATGCCGACGCCGGGATCCCCCGCAGCCAAGGCCCTCGCCGAACGCCGTGCCGCCAAGGGCCTGCCGGCCCTGTCCGTCCTCAGCGGAAAACGGGATGAAGCAGCGGACGCCGCAGCGGCGGCCGCAGTTGAGATCAAGGCACAGCGCGTCCAGCCCCAGCGCAAGAACAGGAAGAAGAAGTAATGTCAGCTGAGAGCACCGAACACGCCTTTTCTGAAGAAATCGAAGATCAGGACGCGTCCGTGGGCCATGACGATTCGTCCCCCAAGGGTTCCGCCGCCAGTCGCCTCGAAGAAGAGGGGGACGTGGCTGCCGATTACCTGGAAGAGCTGCTGGACATCGCCGACATCGACGGTGACATCGACATCGAGGTCCGCAACGGACGGACCTACATCTCCATCGTCGCCGAGGATGAGGCCGAGGGGCTGGAGGGCCTGGTTGGCGAAGACGGTGAAGTCCTGGAAGCTTTGCAGGAGCTCACCCGCCTGGCAGTGCTGTCCGCAACGGAGAACCGTTCGCGGCTTGTCCTGGACATCAACGGCTACCGGCAGGAACGTACCGGGCATTTGCAGAAGGTCGCCGAGGACGCCGCGGCTTCCGTGAAGGAAACCGGCAAGCCGGTGGCCCTTGAGCCGATGAGTGCCTACGAACGCAAGATCGTGCACGACGCCGTGGCCGATCTCGGCCTGGTCAGCGAGTCCGAGGGCGAAGGCGCCGGACGCCACATTGTTGTTTCCGCAGACTAGAGAATGCTGACCCAATAGTTATGGTTGACATCACGGCAGCAGAGCTTCGCGCTGCTGAGAAGATCTTCGGCGACCGCCTCGAGCTGGCCAAGCGGTATGTTGAGCACCTCGCCACGTCCGGGACGGAACGGGGCCTGATTGGCCCGCGCGAGGTTCCCAGGCTGTGGAGCCGCCACGTGCTCAATTGCGCGGTCATTGAAAGCCAGATCGCCCACGGGAGCCACGTGGCCGACGTCGGAAGCGGCGCAGGACTGCCTGGCCTTTGCCTTGCCATCGCGCGTCCCGACCTTGAGCTGACCCTCATCGAACCGCTGGAGCGCAGGGTGATCTGGCTCCAGGAAGTGGTTGATGACCTCGGCCTGGACAATGTCACGGTGATGCGTACGCGGGCCGAGCTGGCCGTGGGACACGTGGAGGCCGACGTGGTGACGGCCCGCGCCGTTTCGGCGTTGACCAACCTTGCCGGCCTTACCATCCCGCTGTTGGGAGGGCACGGTGAAGTGGTGGCGATCAAGGGCCGCAGCGCCGGCGAAGAGATCGAGAAGGCGGCAAAGACCATCCGCAAGCTGGGTGGTGTGGAGACCTCGGTGCTGACGGTGGGTGACAACCTGCTGGAAGAACCCACCACGGTGGTCCGCATCGTGGTGAACAAGTCCCAAAAGAAGTCCTAACGCGGGCCCGCTGACGGCTGTCAGCAGGTGCGAGCAGTTAGGCTAGACAACGGCAGCAAAATTGGCTGAACGAGAGTGAGTGTGCCCCAGTGACCAGTAGTGAAGCCTCCGCACAACGGATACCGCCGTTTGTGTCCTTGGGGTCGGCACGTTCTGTCGCTGGGTCAGGACTGTCGGGTACCGCCATGGCTCCTGGTAGGGGCGGTAATCACCCTAAAACGGTTTCCTCTCCCTCTTCCGGAAGCGTGGTTTCACGTGAAACAACCTCCAGCGGTCGCTCCAACGTCATTGACGCCATCGACGACTCGAGCCCCATCGCCCGTGAGCTTGCCCACGAGACGAAGCGCCGTGAGCGCTTGATGGGGCGAAAGCTTCCGCGCCCGGAAAAGACCCGGATCTTCACGGTGTCCAACCAAAAGGGCGGAGTGGGTAAAACCACCACCACCGTGAACATCGCCGCTGCGCTGGCTGCTGCCGGACTCAACGTCCTGGTCATCGATATCGATCCGCAGGGCAATGCTTCCACTGCATTGGGAATTGAACACCACGCAGACGTAGACAGCATCTACGACGTGCTGATCAATGACGTCCCGCTGGCTGATGTTGTTGCCCCGTGCCCGGACATCGGAAAGCTCATCTGTGCGCCGGCCACGATCCACCTCGCCGGTGCGGAAATTGAACTGGTATCGCTCGTGGCCCGCGAACAGCGTTTGCGGCGAGCCATCGACGTCTATGCCAAGGTGCGCGAGAAGAACGGTGAAGAGCGCCTGGACTACGTCTTCATCGACTGCCCGCCGAGCCTGGGCCTCCTGACCGTCAACGCTTTTTGTGCGGCCAACGAGGTCCTGATCCCCATCCAGTGCGAATACTACGCGTTGGAAGGCCTCAGCCAGCTCCTCAAGAACATTGAGATGATCCAAAAGCACCTCAATGCAGATCTTGTTGTCTCCACCATCCTGCTGACCATGTACGACGGCCGCACAAACCTCGCTGCACAGGTGGCCGCTGAGGTGCGCCAGCACTTCCCCGACCAGGTGCTCTCGGCCGTCGTGCCGCGGTCTGTGCGGATCTCCGAGGCCCCCAGCTACCAGCAGACCGTCATGACGTACGACCCTTCCTCAAGTGGTGCACTGTCCTACTTGGAAGCCGCTGCTGAAATAGCGGAACGCTAGAATCTTCAATACCGCAACGCACGGAGCCAGGCTGGTCCTGGGTCTACCACTGGAGGGATTTACCCATGAGCGAGAAGCGACGGGGCCTAGGCCGCGGTCTTGGCGCGCTGATTCCTAGTTCCGCCGCAGCCAATGGGTCCTCCGGTAACGGTGGGGCGGTGTCCCGGCCCGTGGATCTCTTCTTCCCCGAGGGCCGGAAGAAGACCGAACCGTTGGAGCAACCTGCGACCCCTGCGGCGCCTGCCGCTGCCAAGACCCAGGCAAAGGATTCTGCGGGTTCGAACAGCCGGTCCTCAGCCAAGCCGGCAGCCGCCAGTTCCTCTGGGGACAAGGTCAGTGAGGACGGGAAGAAGGATGCAGCTTCTGCTGCAGCTGCCGCTCCAACGAAAAAGGCTCCCGCCAAAAAGGCGCCCACTCCTGAGGCCAAGGCAGCAGCTGAAACTGACCCTTCAGTGGAAGCATCTGCTGCTGTGGCAGAGCGCAACGCCGATCCTGTTGCCGAACCTGCTGCCGCCGAGGTAACGAGTCCTGTGGACTCCGGTGTCGAGCTCGTGGAGGTTCCGGGCGCCCGTTTCGCGGAAATCCCCGTTGCCGATATCCATCCCAACCGGAAACAGCCCCGAAGCGTCTTTGATGAAGACGACATGGCCGAGCTTGTTCATTCCGTGCGGGAAATCGGCGTCCTTCAGCCAATTGTTGTCCGTACTTCAACCGAACACGGTAGCGAGCCCTATGAGCTCGTCATGGGTGAGCGCCGCTGGCGTGCTGTGCAGGCAGCAGGGCTGGAAACCATCCCCGCCATCATCCGTGACACAACGGATGACGACCTCTTGCGGGATGCCCTGCTCGAGAACCTTCACCGCAGCCAGCTGAACCCCCTGGAAGAGGCGGCGGCTTACCAGCAGCTCCTGGAGGACTTCGGCACCACCCACGAGCAGCTGGCGGACCGTATCGGCCGTTCCCGACCCCAAGTGTCCAACACACTTCGTCTCCTCAAGCTGCCCCCGCTGGTGCAGCGCCGCGTGGCCGCCGGTGTGCTGTCCGCAGGCCATGCCAGGGCCCTTCTGTCGCTTCCGGATGCAGCAGCCATGGAGCGGCTGGCCCAGAAGATCGTGGCGGAAGGAATGTCCGTTAGGGCAACAGAGGAAGCAGTGACCCTCTACCAGGATCCTGCCAAGTCTGCCAAGAACAACATTCCGCGCCCCGGTGCCAGGCACGAACGGCTTGACTATCTTGCATCCTCGCTCTCTGACCGTCTTGACACCAACGTCAAGATCTCGCTGGGTGTCAGGAAAGGCAAGGTCAGTATCGAGTTTGCCAGCGTTGAGGACTTGAACCGGATCATGGACGTTCTGGCTCCGGGTTCCAGCAACTAGTCTCTGAGAAAGGCCCGATTCCTTGTGGATCGGGCCTTTCTCATGTCTTGGGGGCCTAGAGGCGTATCCAGACCGCCCGACGGCATGCTGTTAGGGGGAGGTTCTCATCCCTGTAACCGCCCCTACCGGCATCTTGTCATTTCGCTGCCCCTTGTCCGCGTCGGAAAGGGAGACGCCAGGCACTGTCGTCAGCGTGCAGGTTTTGGTCGCTTGGCAGGCGAGGAGCAGCCCGCGCCCTCCCCGTCTCGAGCGTACCGAAATGGACGTCTGAAGGGTTTTTCCTGGTCCAGGAGTATTTCGCCACGATTCGCGCGTCTAGTGAGCGGTTGAAGAGGTTTCCGATCCGCACTTCTGGGATTCCACCAAGCGTTCATGATCCTTGCCCGGATCGCGTTTCACTGCGTTGACGTCCCGCGGCTACGTTTCACGTGAAACCCTGACCGTCCAGATCTTCCGAGGTCGTCTGATGCATTCGTTCGGGTGCTGGAGCTCCCCTGATATGAGGCGTCTGCATCGTAGAAGCCAGCAGCGTCCGCCCTTTTCCGCCCGTTAGTACGGGCAAATGGCGTTGGACAACGGGCATTTCTCGCTGCTCAGAAGGAACGGTGAAGCTGGCACTGACTTGAGCGGGTGGAGGCGCAGGCCGTGAGCTCCCAAGCGCACGCCACTCCCAGGGCAGGACACGGTCTATGAGTCACTCATCCGGCAGCTAGCGCCTACCGCCGGTTCAAGGTATCTCCTGGTGTGCTTCACTTGTCATCTCTCGGCGATCTGTACTAGATGCGTGGATGACCGCCCTGGCTGCACATGAGCCGTGCGCTGATACGGCCACCAGACTGATGGGGTCCCCCGCATTCAGTGACGCAAGAATCCGATGCCTCACTGCCACTGCCAGCCGCCTGCCCCTGACGCGGCTCACCCCCCGGTGAGGCAACGTGTGCTGCGCCGAAAGCCGCTTTCATAGTTACGGGACGGACTACTAGGAGCATCCGTTGGTGCTGGTTAGCCGGCGAGAAGATGACTCTGACTTTGTGAGACTTCGGCTCGTCGACGAGTGGTTGTCTGAGGGAAGAGCCTAGGCTGGTGGGGACGAGTACCGGTTTCACGTGAAACATACAGTGGCCCATGGTGGCGACTGCAGCGTTTCACGTGAAACATTCCACTGCACCTCGACTACCCTCCGTGGATGCGGGCCGGCACTTGTCGGCCGAGCACGGGATCGTCCCATAAGGTTCTGCACCCCTCCTCTGGCGTCCACCGCCGAGGACCGCACTCAGAGGTCTCCATTTGAAGCACGAATCCAAGTGGATCGCTATCGTACGGAGGCTCGTCTTCATAGGTAAAGCTACTTTCTTTGCCATGCCAACGCGTTTCGCGTGAAACAAGCGATACGCTGCGTCATGTAGGAGAACTAACTAGCTAGCTGTAGTCACGGCAGAGAGAGGGCATTGCAGGCGGATACCCCCGTCCACAAGGGCCCATCAACCCTCAATGGGCCTCAGCACGCCCGAGTCCTCGGTAAAACTAACGTGCTACTTAGTTGGTCTCAGTCGCTCGACACCTGGTACCGACCGGGAGCGACAGTAGCTATGCCTCTATACGCGGTGGTCCGGGTGACAGCCTGGAATACAAGCCGCGGGGATGTAGGGTGGCCTGCCTTGAAGTGTTGACGCGTTAGGGCTCGTCTCCCCTTGGAGATCGTTCTGTCCCGGTCAGGAGGCAGATCCAAAGCCGGAACGCCGCCCGCAGGTGAATAGGAAGTTTATGCTTCGGACTCGGGCCCTTTGACCATGCCCTCCATGGTGTTCCTCTGTAGCGGGCGACATCAGTCCCACAAACTGGTGCGCGAGGCCAGTACCGTTGGCACTTGAGGGCTATGCTCAGGGACGTAGCCCGCTACCTGGGGGCATGGCGACCTCCTCGAGCAACCGGCCGCGTGCTGCAGGAGGCCTCCGTATATGACATCCGAGGAGAGCCGCCACTCCTATTACCGGCCCATACGGACGGTTCCAGCTCATGTCTCGGGCTAGTCCTCCCCCTAGGCCTCTTGCTGACTCAGGGATGCTGCATAGCTGGTTGCCGGTAGTGAGCCTGCAGCAGTCCTGCCAGCGCACGGGTAAGGGGCTGACCCTGCGGACGTGCAGTCTTCTTGTCGGCGCAGGAGTTTCCGGCTGTTCCCTGGTAAAGGCTGTCTTCTAGTCGGGTCACCTGCTGGCGAGCAACCTTCCAGGAGGCCCCCCGCATTTCTGGTCGCCCGGGCCCAGATGCTGCAGGACCCGTTCTTACCGTGATGAGAAGGGCAGATTCCCAGTGGATATCCCTGTGGATAACCTTGGGGATATTGTCCGCCCACAGTTGACTGGGATTAGCCTCAGTGGCAGCGGCAAGCCGCTGGGCACGGCCGGACGCGTAGGGACGTGGAGCAGGTAGCGCGGGGTGTGCACGGGGATGTTTCACGTGAAACAGCTCGTGCTCACCGCACTAGAGCGCAAATCGTGAAAAATCGATGCAAATTGGTTACCTAAGAACCAACACAGCAGGCCTGGTAGACCAGATGAACCCGTGCTGCGTCAGAGAGATCACAGGACAAGAGTCTAGTATGAGCCAGTCCAGCTACGGGCCCCGCATTGAATCCAACTGGCTCAGACTCAGCGCAGCCGCAGGGCTGTGGATAAGTCTGTGGAATACCATGATGCTATGTTGTGGATAACAGTGTGGATAAGATCACAGTCCCCAGCCGCCTAGGGGTGTGGTCCAGCGACAGGACCACCGGAGGGGTCGCCGTATTCAGCCCTGTTCCTCCGTGCATATTCCAAGCCGCCGCCTGGGCCTCGGCGTGGGATAGAGGGGCGTTTTCGGTATGTACTGAGGGTGCTTCGATCGGACTCCTATTTGCCTGCAGGGGATGCATGCTCAGGGCGGGGGCAGGTGGTCATCGCTACGCGAAGCCACCGTGCATAGAACGGGCATATTCTGCCAGCGAATACTCGAGCGGGAGAAGGCGACGCTGAAGAGCCCACACGATACTTGGTTTCCTGGGGCGGGGGCCTACAGGGGCTGCCGGCGGTCCACCATTGCCCCGCACGCGCCGCATTCGGGCTGCCCCATCCAGGTCGGGTTGCCGGTTGGATCGCGGCCGGTCCCCCTGTTAGCCGGGGGCGGCGGTCGCACCGCCAGCCGGCGGTGATGCCAATCGCTTGCCACTGCCACGAGTCGGCGTGGTCCCGCTCTCTCTTAGTACGATAAAGCCGTGGCCGAGACCCTATTCGACCTCTCAGAGAGCTGTGCCCCGAGTGTTCAGGGCCGCCGTTTCACGTGAAACATTCCGGTGATCGCTAATGGCGTGTTTCACGTGAAGCAGTACAGGATTAGGTGGAGCGCAGGCGCGGTCTGGTCCGAGTTCCCAACCGCGTGATGGAACTACTTGTGAACCTGCGAATGGACATCGGGCATCCGCCAAAAGGCAGGCGGACGATCAAATCTATTGGGCACACTTCCTTCGGGCCCGGTCCTCACAACCGCGGCCCTGATTGTCACTTGCGATGCCGAGCCGCCACCATTTGTGGCGGGTGCCGGATCGCCCGCTACGGATCTGTGCGGGTAAGCGCCTGTGTATCTGGCAGACGACCTCCGGGGGCCCCTTTGTACGCAAGATGATGGCCAAACTAGGGGGACCTATCGTCGACTGGCGCCGTGACTCGGCGTCCTCTGTACCTGGCCCTTAAGTGCGCTCCCCCAAGGCTACCTGATCTACATCGGCACGCGTTTTGTCCAGCCGCATCCAATCCGGATCCGCGCATCTAAAGATCTGGTGTTCGGCACTCGTCAAGCCCTGCCGATGCACAAGGTTCTTATCCAGGTCCCTTTACCTTCGACTCTGGCACATACGTCACTGATGCGAATAACCCCCTTCCGTAATGGCGCAGGAAACAGGCTGGGCACTGGATCTATGTGCCTGGACGAAGAGCCATTTACCTGTTGAAGTCGGAGCCAACTCAGTTCCGCTCGATACACGCGCGATATGTGTGGAGTCTTCTCGTGCTATTCCTGCTTGAAGGTGACTTGCTCCGGGGTGCGAAGTGGTGAGCATGCCCGATGCTTAGCGGACAGATAGTGAGGCATGAGGCGCAGCATGTTTCACGTGAAACAGTCGCCGGCTGACCATCCCGGGTTCATCGGTGGGAGAGGTACCCGCCGCCTTCAATGGTGGTGAGTGCTCCAAGCAGGGGCATCCCCGGCGTTGCGGGCATAACGCCAAGCAAGCGTACTTGATGATTTTTCCCGTTCATCAATCGCCGGGGCACTCTGCCGGCGCTGCGGACAGTCGCACTCACCCGCAGGGGTGGCTGGCCTCAGTTACGGGCCGCGAAATCACTGTCGCCACAGGCCAAAAGCTGGGTGGTAACGAATCGGTGCGGTTGCAGGAGACAAGTTCCGCGCTGGTCGTGTTTCACGTGAAACGCAACGGCAAAGGCCACGACAGCGCCGGCGTCGGAGCATCCGCCCCGATAGATCCACGTCCCACATTTAGTGACATGATTACCAGAAATTCAGGAGCTGACATGCAAAAAGTGGCCACCGCCCGAAGGCAATGGCCACTTTCCGAAAACTCCTACATCGAACCCTGCAGGGCCCGTCCAAGATCAGGACAGAACGTCAGAGAATTCCTTTTCGAAGAACTGCTTCGGCTTGGCACCGATAACGGTGTTCTTCACTTCACCACCCTGGAAGAGGTAGACAGCAGGAATGGAAGTGATTCCGTACTGGGCAGCAATGGCAGGGTTGTCGTCGACGTTGACTTTGACCACGTCAACCTTCTCGCCGTACTCAACCGCAATTTCATCCAGGATGGGACCGAGCTTGCGGCAGGGGCCGCACCATTCGGCCCAGAAGTCAACGATTACCGGCTTATCGGCGGACAGGACATCGGTGCCGAAACTTGCGTCAGTTACATCTTTTGCGTTGCTCATAACCTTTTCTTTCTCTTCGAATAACAGTGGCGCAGATTATGCGGGCAGGTCTGCCAGGTAGTGTTCAACATCGATGGCTGCAACACATCCCGAACCCGAGGCGGTAATCGCCTGGCGGTAGGTGGGATCCACAACGTCACCGGCCGCGAAGACACCCGGGAGACTGGTCCGGGAGCTCCTCCCCTCTACGGCGATGGTTCCTTCCGGTGTCAGATCCAGGACATCCTTGACGAGGTCGGTGCGGGGGTCATTGCCGATGGCGACAAATACGCCCGTCACGGGAAGATCGGACAGGGAACCGTCCAATAGGTTCTTCAGCCGCAGACCGGTCACCTTGTCCGTTCCCAGGACGTCATCGACGGTGCTGTTCCAGACGAAGTTGATCTTTTCGTGGGCGAGTGCGCGGTCGGCCATGATCTTTGATGCCTTCAACGAGTCACGTCGGTGGACAACCGTTACCGATTTCGCGAACTTGGTAAGGAACAAAGCCTCTTCCATGGCGGAGTCGCCGCCGCCGATGACAGCGATGTCCTGGTCCTTGAAGAAGAAACCATCGCAGGTTGCGCACCAGCTCACACCGTGGCCCGAGAGCCGCTTCTCATTGGGCAGACCCAATTGCCGGTACGCAGAGCCCGTGGAGAGAATGACAGCCTTTGCCTTGAAGGTCTCCCCCGTAGCGATGGTGACCGTCTTGACGGGGCCGTCGAGCTCAAGGGCAGTTACATCCTCGAACTGGATCTCCGTCCCGAACCGTGCCGCCTGCTTCTCGAAGTTTTCCATCAGGTCCGGGCCCATGATGCCTTCCGGGAACCCGGGAAAGTTTTCCACGTCCGTGGTGTTCATCAGTTCGCCGCCGGCGGTTACCGAACCAGCCAGCAGCAAAGGCTTGAGGTTTGCCCTGGCTGTGTAGACGGCGGCCGTGTAGCCCGCCGGACCTGAGCCCACAATAATTACGTCGCGAACGTCCGACGCCGTCTTCTCTTCGATGGTCACTGGACCGTGAACCTCTTCCTTGTTCGACTCGCCTCCCCGTGGAGGCCGGCCACATGGCACAACTGTGTCCGGGTGCTGAATATTCCAGCGCCCGGACACCGTGGGCCATCGCAGGAGGCAGAGGTCCAGCCGTCGCAGGGCGCTCTTTGTAGACTACATTCCCTGCTGCTGTGGACTGGATTCCAGCAGCAGGTCTGCACTATTGCGACTGAGCGCTACTGGACCTTGATTTCGGCGAGCCGGAGACCGTAGCCGTACCGGGTCTTGGGGGCCGCAAGCTTGGGCAGTGCATTGATCGAGACGATGACGTACTGCGCCTGGACGGGTTCCGAAAGGGGCATGTTCAGGTCTGTGGACGTGAAGCTGTTTGTCCCCACTGCCTTGGCTCCGTCCATGGAAGGCCGGTCGTTGGTGTAAACGGTGATGTTGCCGCCCGATCCTCCGAGCTGGGAGAGCGTGATGGAAGAGATGGTGGCAGTGCCCTTCAACTTCACAACCAGCGGCACACCTTGGGGAGCCAGGCCTCCCCAGTTCTCTGTTGCGAACTCCATGTCCGACCAGTAGCTGGCGGCGTTGCCGTCATATGCCTTGACCAGGTCACCGTCAAAGGTCGCGGCGAAATCAAAGTTCCCCTGGCGGGTGACACTTTCGATGGCCGGCGGGACGACCGGGGGCGCGGACGGGGCTGCCTGCGTTGCCGGTGCAGAGTTCTGCTGGGCGCTACTGGTAACAGGGGCAGCCGTCGGCTTGGCCTGCGGTTCCGACGTGAAGAGGCTTCCCAGGTTGGTCACGGCGAAGATCAGGCCGGCGATCAGTACTACAGCCAGCAGTCCCCCAACCAGCCAGCGCATCGACCGGGGCTGGTTTTCGGACTCATCACGGTCATCGTCGTAGTCGTCGCGGTCAGCAAACGACACACCGGCGGCAGCGGGTGCTGCGGCGCGGGCGAAGAGCGCTGACTTGCTCTTGACCGGGCGGGGTTCCTCCGGTGCCTCGTCTGTGTCTTCGTAGTGGTCCTGGTCGGCCGCCTGGGCGTAGTCGTCATTGGACCAGAGGGACACCTTGGGCTTGCGTTCCCCGGCGGCGGGCTGGACACCTGCCGCAGTGTGGGCCACAGCAGCGGTATCGTTCGGGCCGGTGTCCGCGTCTGCGGAGGCTGAACGCTCGGACGTGGTTGCAGCATTGTGGGCCACAGGCTGCGCGGCGGTGGCATCGGGATCGGTCCGTGAGGAGCCCGTCCCCGTCTTCGTCGCGGGGGCCGCGGCACCAGCAGCCGCGGCACCAGCAGCTGCCGCGGCAGCGCCCGCACCGGCGGCAGCCGCGCCAGTGCGGCCCGTTGAAGCCGGCTGCTGGGCTGCGGGCCGGACCGGAGGCCTGGGCGGGACGGCAGGAGCCGACCGGGCAGGAGCCGGCCGGTCGGGAGCAGAACGGTAGGGATCAACCTGGTTGGGGTGCGAATCGGCGTAGCTGATGTAGCCTGCCTCGACGTGGTCTTCCTCGTCGTACGGTTCGGGTTCGTGCGACCGCGCCTGTCCGAAGATTTCACTGCCCAGCGTGTCCGTGAAGAACGGCTCCACGTAGGGCGGATTGGGGGCCACAACCAGGTCCAGGAGGTCGGCGGCCGAAGTGTGGTTGGTGATGAGGTAGGTGGCGTCCTCGGTTACGCCAAGGTCCAGGACCTGCACCGTTCCGGGACGTTCGCCGGTGGCCACTTCGCGGGCGCTCTGTGCAACCTGCTCCGTGTTCTCCGGTCCGGCAACCAGGATGCTGACCGGGCGGTTGAGGACCTGGTCCACACCATCCAGCACCAGATCGTGGTCGTGCGAGGCCAACACTGTGGCGGTGACCTTGTAGCGGCCGCCCAGTACTGATCCGACATCGATCGGGTTGGACACGTGTTCCTCCTAGACTGTCCGGGATTGCCGGCCTCGATGACGCAACCGCCCTTCAGGTGCCCGCGTCGCACGGCCTGCCCTGAATGCAACTACCCCTGTACCTGTTCGATCCTAGCCGATCCGCTCCCGGCGGCTGCGGAGAAGACGGGCGCCGCAGCGCACGGGATTTACTTTTTACGCTTGCGCCGGCTGCTGAAAAACGGGTTCTCGCCGGCCTTCCCCTGGTAGGTCCGCCGGCCGGGAAGGGGAATCTGTTCGCTGAGCAGTCCTCCACGGGCCGTGCTGGGCTGGTCCTCACCCGGCAGGTAGTCGCCTTCGGCACCCTGCGTCGGGCCGGCGTCGTACGGTTCCGGGCGGCGGGCCCCACGCTGGGGGTCCGGGCCCGCACGGAACGAGACGGCGTCGAACTCGCCGGAAATTCGGGGAATGAGGCCAGTGTCCACGGAGGTGGTGGCCCGCTCGGGATGGTTTCCGCGGCCAGTGGGGGACCCTTCAGAAGGAGAGGGCGACGGCGCGTCCCCGGCTTCCGGAGCAGGGGCCTGGCCGCCCCGGCCAAACCGTCCCAGCAGGGGCCGCAGCATGTCGCTGAGCTCAGAGACGCGGAACACCCGGAGGAGCAGGAAGTAGACGGCCAGCATGACGGGCCCGACGACGGCGAGCGTCACGAGTGCCTGGAGGCGGCCGCTCCACGCGAAGCCGTCCGGGTTGTAGCTGCCCATGAGCCACAGGGCGCCTGCGCCGGCAATGGCCGAGCCCAGGGCCGCGTACCCCATGCGGATGTACGAGTTGGCGATCCGCGGACCATCGAGGTGCCCCAGCATGCGGCGCAGGAAGAATGCGCTGATGACTACAGAGAGGATGTTGCCCACCATGTAGAGGACGGCGATGGCATAGATGATCTGGCCCACCGGCAGGAACTGGATTGCAAACGCACCGGCCACGTAGACCACTGCCAGGAGCAGCTGCACGTAGAACGGAGTGCGGGCGTCCTCGTTGGCGTAGAACACGCGGGACATCATGAAGTTGGCACTCATGAACGGGGTGCTGAGGGCCAGGATGGTCAGCGTCTGGGCCAGCATGACGCCGTCCTGCACCTTGCCGCCTGAGAAGAACATGCCCAGCGGACCTGCCAAGGCAAACAGCGCCAGCGCACCAAAGACGGTGGCCACGGCCATGGTCCGCAGACCGTGCGAGAGCGCATCCCGCAGTTCGGCCCGGTTGCCCTCCTGGGAGGCGCGGGTCATGCGGTTGAACAGCACGGTGGCCAGGGACAGCGCGATGATCGAGTGCGGCAGCAGGTACAGCTGGCTGGCCACCTCGAGGACGGCGTTGCCGGGCAGGGTGGACGCGGCCGGGTCCCCTGCCTCCTGCAGCCGGATGCGTTCAGCGCCGGGGATGGTGGCGATGCGCATGACATAGAGGAAGGCCAACTGCCCGACGGCGGCCGTCAGGAGCGTCCACACGCTCAGCTTGGCAGCGTGGCCAAGTCCCACGCCCCGCCAGCCGAACCGGGGTCGGAGTCCGAGTTTCAACCGGAAGACCGGCACCAGCAGGATGGCCGTCTGGGACAGCACGCCAATGGTGGAGAACCCGGCCACCAACAGTGTCTGCGTGGAACCCCAGTTGTCCAGGGTGTGGGTATTGACGTCGTTGGTGCCAAAGATCCAAATGAACATCCCCAGGCCGGCGATGGCCACCACGTTGTTCAGGATGGGCGCCCACATGGCAGGGCCGAATGCGCCGTTGGCGTTCAGGACCTGGGTGAGCAGCGCGTAGAGGCCGTAGAAGAAGATCTGCGGCAGGCACCAGAACGCGAAGGTGACGGCGAGGGCCTTCTGCTGTGGCGAGTACCCCTGCGTGGTCAGTTCGATGACCCCAGGCGCCGCCAGGGTAACCAGTGCTGTCAGGCCGAAGAGGAGCAGGACAGCCAGCGTCAGCAACCGGCTGATGTAGTCCGCTCCCCTGTCCGGAGCCTTGCTGGCCTTAATGATCTGCGGGACCAGCACGGCATTGAACACGCCGCCGGCCACCAGGAGGAAGATCAGGTTGGGCAGGTTGTTGGCATTGATGAACGTGTCATTGACCGTTGAACCGAGGCCCAGGGCGGTGCCGAGCATCCAGGTCTTGGCGAAGCCCAGGAAACGTGACACGAGCGTCCCGGCAGCCATGATGGCGCTGGAACGGGTCTCGCTGACGCCTGCTGCTGCAGGCTCCGCAAGGTCCGGTGCCGCCGGCTCAGGGGGTACGCCATGGTGCGCGGCGTCATCGGGCCGGCCGGACCGGTCGGAAGGGAAGTTGGTAGCTGACATCGACTTCATCGTCTCACCCGCGCGCACTTAACACCGCAACGGCGACGGCGGCGTCCGGGCTTAAAGGTGTCCGGGCAGGACCTCACGGGCGAGGTCGGCGATGCGGCGTTCGTTGGGGAAGGACAGCTTCCGGGCCAACTCCTGGATCGGCACCCAGGCCACATCCACGGCTTCCTGGTCGGGATCGTTCTCGATGGTCAGCTCGCCGCCCGTGGCACGCAGCAGGTAATGGTGCACGGTCTTATGGACCCGGTGGCCGCTGACGGTGAACCAGTAGTCGATGCTGCCCAGCGGTGCCAGGATGATGCCCTCGATGCCAGTTTCCTCGGCGATTTCCCGGACCGCAGCCTCTTCGTTGTTTTCCTTGCCCTCCGGATGGCCCTTGGGCAGGCACCACTCGAGGCGTCCACCCCTGTTAAGGCGGGCGATAATCGCCACCCTCAATTCGGCGTCGGACGTGTCCACCACAACGCCGCCCGCCGACACTTCCTCCACCGTGGGCAGCGATGCCGGTGCCGACTGCTGGGCAGGGGCAACGTGCGCACCGATTGCCGACGGCAATGGTGCGTTTGTCCTCCTGCCTGGAGCGCTCGGTACTGGATGGGCCATGGAGTCCACTCTAACGACTGTTGCCCTCCCGTGATGACCGGAACATGACACCAACATGGACGGGATATGACGCACTTTCCGGAGGGGAAGACGAATCAGCGCGGATCGTGACGCTTTTTTGGACTGCCAAGGCGCTGGTTTCTGCCAAGCTTAAGGAACTATGGCGCACGCACATCACAAGATTGATTCCCACACTGTCGACTTCAAGGTGCCCCCGGTGGTCCTGGAGCTCGGGCAGCGCTTCGTGGACGCCGGCCACGAATTGTCCCTGGTGGGCGGTCCCGTGCGCGACCTGTTCCTGGGCCGGACATCCCCCGACCTCGACTTCACCACGGACGCCACACCGGACCAGACCGTGGCCCTGGTCAAGAAATGGGCGGACAACTTTTGGGAGATGGGCCGGGCTTTCGGCACCATCGGCATGCGCAAGGCCGGTTTCCAGATCGAGATCACCACCTACCGGGCAGAGGCCTACGATCCTGATTCCCGCAAGCCTGTGGTGGCGTTCGGTTCCTCCCTGACGGATGACCTGCTGCGCCGGGACTTCACCATCAATGCCATGGCGCTCAAGCTGCCCTCCATGGAGCTGGTGGACCCCTTCGGCGGTGTCCGGGACCTGCACGCCTCCGTGCTGGCCACGCCGGGAGCGCCGGAAGCATCCTTCTCCGACGACCCCTTGCGGATGATGCGCGCCGCACGGTTCGCCGCCCAACTGGGGGTCTCGGTCTCCGACGACGTCCGCGATGCCATGACGGGAATGGCGGACCGGATCAAGATCATTTCCGCGGAGCGCGTGCGGGACGAACTGGTCAAACTGGTGTGCGGGGCCCGGCCGCGGACGGGCATCGATCTCCTGGTGGAGACAGGATTGGCCGAGCATGTGCTGCCCGAGGTATCCGCCCTCCGCCTCGAATCCGACGAACACCACCGGCACAAGGACGTCTACCAGCACTCCCTGCAGGTCCTGGAACAGGCGGCCGAGCTTGAAACGGACGCGCAGGGCCCCGTACCCGGGCCGGACTTCGTGCTCCGCTTCGCTGCGTTGATGCACGACGTCGGAAAGCCGGCTACGCGCCGCTTCGAGCCGGGCGGCGCGGTGAGCTTCCGCCACCACGACATGGTGGGTGCCAAGCTCACCAGCAAGCGCATGAAGGCGTTGCGGTTCGATAATGACACCACCAAGGCCGTAGCTCGGCTGGTGGAGCTCCATATGCGCTTCTATGGGTACGGCGACGCCGGCTGGAGCGACTCCGCCGTCCGCCGCTACGTCACGGACGCCGGGCCGCTGCTGGAGCGGCTGCACCGGCTTACCCGTTCCGACGTCACCACCAGGAACCAGCGGAAGGCCGAACGCCTGGCCTTCGCCTACGACGACCTCGAGTCACGGATCGCAGCCCTGCGTGAACAGGAGTCCCTGGACGCGGTGCGTCCGGACCTGGACGGTGCCCGGATCATGGAGCTGCTGGGCCTCAAGCCGGGCCCCGTGGTGGGGCGGGCCTACAAGTTCCTTCTGAATGAACGGATGGAGCACGGTCCGCTGCCCACCGAGGAAGCGGAGGCGCGCCTGCTCCGCTGGTGGGCCGAACAGCCTGAATCAGCACCTGCAGGACCCGGGGCCGAAGCCTCTCCCGCCGTCGTCGAACCTTCACCCGTTGAGGAGTCCAAGTGACCAGTCCCGCCCTAGCCCCGCGCCCCCAGCTCTGGATCCTCCGCCACGGTGAGACTGAATGGTCCAAGAGCGGACAGTACACCGGCCTCACCGACCTCCCGCTGACCGTGGAAGGTGAGCAGCAGGCCGTGGAGGCCCGCAAGGTGCTGGACGGCGTCGATTTCGACCTGGTGCTCACTTCCCCGCTGCGGCGCGCACGGCGAACCGCCGAGTTGGCTGGATTCCCCGATGCCCGGCACGAGCCGCTGGCCGTGGAATGGAACTACGGCGACTACGAAGGCATCAGCTCCGACCTGATCCGCAAGGACAACCCCGATTACCTGATCTGGACGCACGGCGTGCCCAACGGCGAGACCCTGGACGAGGTGGCCGCGAGGGCGGACAAGATCATCGGCCGGATCCTGGAATCCGGGATGGATAACGTGCTGATCGTGGCGCATGGGCATTTCTCCCGGATACTGACTGCCCGCTGGCTGGAATTGCCTCCCACGGAGGGACGGCACTTTGTCCTGGGGACTGCCAAGGTCTGCACCCTGGGATGGGATAAGAAGACACCCGCTATTGTCCGCTGGGGCCTCTAAAACTTATTTTTCGGGAAGTTTTACTCTTTTCCGGTAAATTGCTGGCAATTCACGGAAGCCTGCGGTACCTTTATTCCTGACCCCACGGTGATCCGCCTGGGCTCCAGACCGCATCGCAATCCACGCAGCGGACAGCAGAAAAGGAGGTTGGGATAATGATGACTTTGACTGGCGAATGGAATGCCACCATCAATGCGTTCCCGGCCTTTGCTGATTCCGCGCGCGTTGCCCCGGTCAATGCCGGCATGGGTGGGCCTGTCGCCCTCCCGGGCCTGCTGCGGCGCCGATAACCGGCACCAGCCTTCTCCGCCGGGACTGCCGCTGCGGTATCCGCCGAGTTACTGCCGGCAACGGACTGCTGCGGCTCTCCGCTGATTCCCTGAAGCAGTTCCTGGCGTAGCCACGTGCCCTGCCTTCGAACGGTCCTTGCCCGGAGAACCTGGCATTCGGCTTTTGCAGTTCCGCATTAGCCTCTTTCGCCGCGGCCTGTCTGATTGTGCTGATGTGTGCAATTTTCCCTGATTCCTTTTGTGGAATTCCCGCACCCTTTTGCATGCTCTTTTATGCCCTAAAACGGTGCTTATTTGTGGTGCCCTTTTTCATTCCTGATTATCAAAGAAAGGAGGTGGCTCCCTTGATACGACGAATCCTGGGACTCCTGTCCCGGCCTCTGCAGCGCCGCAGTTCCCTGAACAGTGCCCTGCTGGAGCAGCACCGGAACGACGTGTTCGTGCTGATGCACCAGCAGTTGGGCGGACTGCGCTGACAGCCGGCCCCGAACCTGGGGGAAGGGGCCGGCTGTAAGCTCGATTCCATGCACGAGACCCAGCCGCGGGAGGATGCACGACGGCCCCGCATCGTGGTGCCCAGCCGCAGTGATTCCCTGCTGAGGAATTTCACCGAGGTGATCGGCGGCCCGCTGGGGACCAGGGCTGATCCCGGCGTGGTCACACCGGGTATTTTCACTGTGGAGCGGGTGCTCATTGGCCTCACGGTGCTGGCGGCCCTGCTGGGGATCCTGTTGAAGGGTTACTGCAGGGTCAACGGGTGGTCGACGCCCACACAGTTCTATGCCACCTGCTATTCGGACTTCCCGGAGCTGTTCAGGAACCGCGGCATGGCGGCGGGGCTCTTTCCCATCCTGGGCAGTGGGAGCCAGTTTGAATACCCGGTGCTCATCGGTTTGATCGCGGGGCTGACGGCATGGCTGGTGCCAGGTGGGGATATCAACGCCCAGGCTCTGGCCTACTTCGACATCAACGCAGTCCTGCTGGCGGCGGTTGCCATCCTCACCGTGCTGGTGACGGCCCGCATGCCCGGCCGGCGTCCCTGGGACGCCGCCATGGTGGCGGTGGCGCCGGGAATCGTGCTGGCCGGAACCATCAACTGGGACCTTTGGGCTGCGTGCCTGCTTGCGTTGGGGATGTACTTCTTTGCCCGGCAGCGCCTCGTTTCCGCCGGAGTGATGATTGGCCTGGCAACAGCCACCAAGGTGTATCCGCTCCTGGTGCTGGGGGCCATCCTGCTGCTTGCGGTCCGTACCGGAAGGTGGCGCCCGCTGCTGGTAACCGCCGGCAGTGCTGCTGCCACGTGGCTGGTGGTCAATCTGCCCTTCGCTGTCGCAAACCCCTCCGGCTGGGCCTATTTCTTCCAGTACAGCGCCGACCGGGGTGCCGGTTACAGCTCAGCCTGGTTCGCCTACAACCTTGTGGCTGACCGGCTGGGCTGGTCCGGGCTTGGTGCTGAAGGCGTCAGCGTTCTGTCCACGGGACTCTTTGTGCTGGCCTGCGCCGGGATTGCCGCTGTTGCCCTGACGGCACGCCGCCGCCCACGGCTTGCGCAACTCGCGTTCCTGGTTGTGGCTGCCTTCATCCTGACCAGCAAGGTCTATTCGCCGCAGTACGTCGTGTGGCTCATTCCGCTGCTGGCCCTGGCCCGGCCACGGTGGCGCGACTTCCTAATGTGGCAGGGCATCGAAGCCCTGCACTGGGCGGCGATCTGGATGTACCTTGGTCAGGTGACCAGCGCAGGTTCCTCCCAGCACAACCTGGACATGCCCTACTACGTCCTCGCCGTAGCTGCGCACATGGCCGCGGTGGGCTACCTCATGGCACGGGTCGTCTGGGATATCTACGACCCCGCGTACGACCCCATCCGCCGGCACCACCTTGATGATCCGCACGGCGGCCCTTTCGCGAATGCGCCGGACCGGTTCCGGTTGAAGCCATTCCGGCCCGGCGCCCCGCTCCTTCCTCCGAAAGCAAGGTCCCATGCCTGATGTCGCGGTAGTAGGCTCCGGTCCCAACGGACTTTCGGCAGCAGCGGTCATGGCGCGGGCCGGGCTCTCAGTGGAGGTCTTCGAGGCTGCAGCCAAAATCGGTGGTGGAACCCGGACCACGGAGCTGATGCAGCCGGAGCACTTCCATGACGTTTGCTCCGCGGTGCATCCAATGGCCATTGCGTCCCCTTTCTTCCGTGCCTTCGAGCTGCCCCGGCGGGTGGACCTCATCACTCCGGACATTTCCTTCGGTTCGCCGCTGGACGGCGGCCGCGCAGCGCTGGCCTACAAATCGCTGGACAGGACAGCGGTGGAACTGGGGCAGGACGGCCCCGCCTACCGGCGGCTCATGGAACCCCTGGTCCGGCATATCGACGATGTCATGGACTTCACCCAGAACCAGCTCCTCCGGATCCCCCGGAACCCCCTGGTCGCGGGGATCTATGGACTGCGGACCCTGGAACAGGGGACCGGGTTGTGGAACGCCAGATTCCGGGACGACCTTGCCCCGGCCCTCCTCAGCGGTGTGGCCGCGCACGCCATCTCCCATTTGCCCTCCCTCGCAGCCTCCGGAGCCGGACTCATGCTCGGCGCCCTGGGGCACGCCGGCGGATGGCCCATCCCCCGCGGCGGCTCGGCGTCAATCGCGGCAGCACTTGCCGATGACATCCGGGCCCACGGCGGTGTCATCCACACCGAAACCCCGATCGACCGGCTGGAACAGCTTCCCGCCACCCGCGCCACCCTCCTGGACGTGGCCCCCGCGGGGCTGCTCGGCATGGCAGGCAGCGCCCTTCCCGCCCACTACCGGCGGGCCCTGGAGCGCTTCCGCTACGGCAACGGCTCCTGCAAGGTGGACTTCATCCTGTCCGGGCCGGTGCCGTGGCAGGCCGCCGGGCTTTCCGACGCCGGCACGGTGCACGTGGGCGGCACGCGTGCAGAACTGGCCCGCTCGGAGAACGAGGTCAGTTCCGGACGCCATCCCGAACGGCCCTACGTGCTGGTGGCCCAGCCTTCCCGCTTCGACTCCAGCCGCGCCCCGGCGGGCCGGCACACGCTGTGGACCTACTGCCACGTGCCCTCCGGCTCAACACAGGACATGACCAGCCAGGTGGTGGCCCAACTCGAACGGTTCGCGCCCGGCTTCCGTGACCTGGTGGTGGAATCGCACGTCATCACCGCGGCGGAGTTGGCTGAGTACAACCGCAACTACATCGGGGGCGATTTCAGCGCCGGTGTGATGGACGTCCGCGGGCTTGTCCAGAAGCCGGTGGTGTCCCCCGTCCCGTGGCGGACCCCGCTGCTGGCTGTCTACCTCTGCTCGTCGTCCACACCTCCCGGCCCCGGGGTCACGGGAATGCCCGGGATGCACGCGGCAAAGTACGCCCTCAAGGACATCTTCAAACTGCCGGTCCCGGATCTGGGGCTTTCCTAGAGGTACCGGTGACGGCCGGTGCAGGCGCCGGGAATGGCATTTCCAGTGCCCGGGCCGGGGGATAATGGCGCGATGGGGAAATCAACAAAACTTTCGCTTGCCATAGCTGGACTCATCCTTGGTACCTCGCTGGTGGCCTGCGACGACGGAAAATCCGGGGCGGAAGCCGCGGCACAACAGCTTGCCGGCGCGGTTTCGGCGCTGGACGTAGGGTCTGTGGCTTTCGAAGGCAAGGATGCCGCCGCGGCCAACGACCAGCTGCACCAGGTCTTTGCCGGCCTGGACCCGCAAAAGCCCGAGGTCCAGCCCGGTGCCCTGACGCTGGAGGGAGACAAGGCGTCCGCGCCCTTGAACTACACCTGGAAATTCGGCGATGCCGAGTGGAAGTACACCATCGCGGCCAACTTCAAGAAGTCCGGTGACAAATGGCTCACCGTCTGGGACCCGGCCATCCTGGCGCCGGGCCTCGCGGACAGCGAGATTGTGACCAAGGGATCCCAGTCCCCCCAGCGCGCCGACATCCTTGGCGCCGGCGACGTCCCGCTGGTGACCTACCGTCCCGTGGTGAATGTGGGCATCGACAAGCCCCAGCTGGGCGCCGCAGATCCTGCCGATTCCGCCGGAAAGCTGGCAGCACTGGTAGGGGTGGACCCGGCCGCGTACGTGCAGCAGGTAAAGGCGGCCGGGGCGCAGGCCTTCGTTCCCGCGATCACGCTGCGTGAAGAAGGCCGGACCATTTCCGATGAGCAGATCCAGGCCATTCCCGGCGCCCGCGGCATTCCGGCATCAATCCCCCTGGCCCCGAGCAGGACGTTTGCCCGCGCAGTCCTTGGCTCGGTCGGCGAAGCCACCGCAGAACAGATCGACGCGTCGAAAGGTGCCCTGACCGCCGGCGACGTGACGGGCATCGGCGGGCTCCAGCAGCAGTATGATGAACAGCTTCGCGGATCAGACGCCGTCGTGATCCGCGCGCAGCGGGCAGACCTGACCCGGGAACAAATCCAGTCTGCGGGGACGGATCCCCGGCGGGTCCTTTTCCAGGTGGCGCCCAAGCCCGGGACGCCGTTGAAGACCACGCTCGATCCCCGTCTGCAGTCGCTGGCTGAAACCACCCTGGAAAAGGTGGGGCCGGCCTCGGCGATAGTGGCCCTCCGCCCCTCCACGGGCGCCGTTCTGGCAGCGGCCTCGGGGCCTGGCAGCAACGGTTACAACACCGCGATGCTGGGGCAGTACGCCCCGGGCTCCATTTTCAAGATGGTGGATTCCCTCGCCATGTTCCGCAACGGAATGACGCCGGATTCCACCGTACAGTGCACCCCAACGCTCGCTGTCGACGGACGGACCTTCAAGAACTCCGAAGGCTATCCCGAGACCTCCCTGGGCGCCGTCACGCTGCGGGACGCCTTTGCGCACTCCTGCAACACCGCCTTCATCTCGCAGCGCGACGCGGTTTCACAGGGCCAGCTTGAAGCGGCCGCCACGTCCATGGGTGTGGCCGTTGAGGCGCCCAAACTTGGTGCGGAGGCGTTCCTGGGGTCCGTTCCCGGCGAGGCCCAAGGCACGGAGCACGCAGCCTCCATGATCGGCCAGGGCAAGGTGCTGCTCTCTCCTTTGGCAGCAGCGATCATGGCCGGATCTGTCGCCAAGGGTGCTCCGGTCTCTGCCCAGCTTGTCCTGAATCCCGACGCCGGCGCTCCCGCCGCCGGGACAACGGCGGGATCCACTGCTCCAGCAGCCGAAGCGACGGCGACGGCCACGGCCGAGGCGCCCTCCACGGCGTCGGACAAGCCCATCACCGCAGCGGAGGCGGCCTTGCTGGCCGACATGATGCGCGCCGTGGTCACCTCCGGGCACGCAGGCTTCCTTTCCAGCGTCCCCGGTGCTCCGGTGGGAGCCAAGACCGGAACGGCCGAGTTCGGCACGGAGAACCCGCCCAAGACCCACGCCTGGATCGTGGCCGTCCACGGCGACCTCTCCGTGGCCGTCTTCGTCGAGGACGGCGGCCTGGGCGCCACCACCTCCGGCCCGCTCCTGAAGCAGTTCCTCACCGCCGCCGGCTAGGTACGGCATGGGAAGATTGACGGCGTGGCCCATATTGACGTTTCCGGCATTGACTACTTCCTCTCCGACGGCACCCAGCTCCTGAACGGGGTGACCTTCAAGGTTCCGGACGGGACCAAGACCGCCCTGATCGGTCCCAACGGGACAGGCAAGACAACCTTGTTCCGGATCATCGCGGGGGACCTGGTTCCGGACGAAGGGGTCATTGGCCGCTCCGGCAACATGGGCATCATGCGGCAGTTCGTGGGCCAGGTGCGGGACGGCTCCACCGTCCGGGACCTCCTGGTCTCTGCCGCTCCCCCGGCCCTGGCGGCCGCTGCCCGCGAGGTGGACGAGGCCGAACTGGCCATGCTGGAGCACGACGACGAACCCACCCAGATGCGGTACGCCCAGGCGATCGTGGACTGGGGCGATGCCGGCGGCTACGACGTCGAAACCGTCTGGGACGAGGTGTGCATGGCCGCGCTGGGGCTACCGTTTGACCGCGCGCAGCACCGCCCTGCGTCGACCCTTTCCGGCGGTGAGCAAAAGCGCCTGGTGCTGGAGGCACTTTTCGCCGGCCCGGATGACCTCCTGCTCCTGGACGAGCCGGACAACTACCTGGATGTCCCGGGCAAGCGCTGGCTCGAGGAAAAGCTGAATGAGTCGAAGAAGACGGTCTTCTTCATCAGCCACGACCGGGAACTGCTGAACAACGCTGCCGGCCGCATTGTCACCCTGGAGCCCGGAATCAACGGCGCTGCGGCCTGGATCCACGGTGGCGGCTTCGGCTCCTACGTGGAGGCCCGCGCGGACCGGAACGCGCGTTTCGAGGAGCTCCGCAAGCGCTGGGACGAGGAGCACATCAAGCTCAAGGAACTCGTCAACATGTACAAGAACAAGGCTGCCTTCCGCTCTGACATGGCCAATCGGTACCATGCGGCGCAGACCCGGCTGGCCAAGTTCCTGGAGGTGGGGCCGCCCGAGGCGCTCCCCATCGAGCAGAACGTCCAGATGCGGCTCAAGGGCGGCCGGACCGCCAAGCGGGCCATCGTGGCGGAAAGGCTGGAGCTGACCGGGCTGATGAAACCGTTCTCCACCGAAGTGTGGTTTGGTGACCGCGTGGGTGTGCTGGGCTCCAACGGCTCCGGCAAGTCGCACTTCCTGCGGCTGCTGGCCACCGGCGGCACCGACCCCGAACGCGAGCACCTGCCAGTCTCCGACGTGGAGATCGCCGAGGTGCCGCATGAGGGAACCGTGAAGCTTGGTGCCCGGATCCGGCCCGGATTCTTCGCCCAGACCCATGTCCGTCCGGACCTGTTGGGCAAGACGCTGCTGGAAATCCTGCACCGCGGGGATGAACACCGGTCCGGGCTGGGCCGTGAGGCGGCCGCCGGCGCGCTGGACGGCTACGGCCTGGCGGGGCAGTCGGAACAGAAGTATGAGTCCCTCTCCGGCGGCCAGCAGGCGCGGTTCCAAATTCTGCTCCTCCAGCTCAGCGGGGCCACACTGCTCCTGCTGGACGAGCCCACGGACAACCTGGACCTGCATTCGGCCGAGGCGCTGGAACGGGCCATCGACCATTTCGAAGGCACCGTCCTGGCGGTCACTCACGACCGCTGGTTTGCGCGGACATTCGACCGGTTCCTGGTGTTTGGCTCGGACGGGAAAGTTTACGAGTCTCCGGAACCGGTGTGGGACGAGCAGCGGGTAGAGCGCGCCCGCTAAACCCTCCATCTCCATGATCAATTGATCAAAAATTGATAGCATTTGATCATGAAGACGGATGAGCGGCACCGTGCCATAGCCGAGGTCCTCCGGCGGCAGTCAGAGGCAAGCGTGGAAGAGCTGATGCAAACGTGCGGCGCTTCCGGCGCGACCATCCGCCGCGACCTCGAAGTACTCGCCGGCCACGGCGTGCTGAGAAGGGTCCACGGCGGCGCCAGGAGCCTCATCGGGCAGGGGCAAAACCCTGGCTACGGCCAGCGCGAGCTGGAGGAGCAGGACGGCAAGAGCCGTGTCGCGGCTGCCGTCGCCGGCCTCCTGGCTGACGGCGAACACGTCTGGCTGGACAGCGGAAGCACAGCCACCGCGGTGGCCCGGGCCGTGGCCGGCAGGGAACTGACGCTGATGCCCATGTCCCTGCAGGCCCTTAACGCGGCGGCCGGGAGCGGTGGCGCCGATGGTTTACGCCCGGCACTGCTGTTGCCCGGGGGCAGCGTGGTGCCCGGTGAACTCTGCTTCCGCGGACCCCTGGCCGAGTCCAATATCAGGTCGCTTCGCTTTGACACCGCCGTGCTCACGCCCTGTTCCGTGGACGTCAAGGACGGACTCCTGGCCCACGACCTTGACGATGCTGCGGTCAAGACAGCCGGCCTGGAATCAGCAGCACGGGTGGTGGTGGCCGCCACGGCTGCAAAGTGGCAGGCGCATGCCAGGGTGCTCGTGGCCGCCCTGGACCGCGTGGACGTCATCGTGACAGACCGGACACTCAGCGCGCAGGACAAAGCCGAACTCGAAAAATACTCAGTGGAAGTAGTGAGCGTATGAGCACCAGCACCGGTACGGAACAGCAGGCAGGCCTGAAGGCTGCCGCTGTGGCAACGTTCGTGGTTTTCGGCATCAACGGGCTTGTTTTTGCCAGCTGGGCCGCCAGGATCCCTGCCGTCACCCAGACGCTGCAGATCACCTCCGGCCAAATGGGCACACTGCTGCTGTGCACAGCCGTGGGCTCCCTGCTCGCGCTGCCCACCGCCGGCCTGGTGGTGGGCAGGATAGGAACGGCCAACACGGTCCGCTTTGCCGGACTCCTGGCGGCGGCCGCGGGCGTGGGCATCGCCATGTCACTCCTGGCAACATCCATTCCCGGAACGGCCGTGTCACTGTTCTCCTTCGGCATTGGAATTGGCCTCTGGGATGTGGCGCAAAACATCGAAGGTGCTGACGTGGAGCACAAGCTCAGGCGCACCGTCATGCCCCAGTTCCACGCAGCCTTCAGTGGCGGCGCCTTCGTAGGCGCCCTGGTGGGAGCGGGGCTGTCAACCCTCGGCGTGGACCTGCCATTGCACCTCATGGTGATCGCATCCGTGGTGGTGCTGGTGGCGCTGACCGTGCCGCGCTACTTCCTCCCCCACATATCAACGGCCCCTGTGGACGGGGAGCCAAAACAAGCCAAGGGACCGTCCGCCTGGCGGGACAGCAGGACCCTGCTTATTGGTGTGGTGGTCCTCGGCGCCACGCTTACCGAAGGGGCCGGCAACGACTGGATCGCCAAGGCCTCGGTGGACGGGCTCGCAACCTCCGAATCCACCGGCGCCCTCATGTTCGCTTTGTTCGTCCTGGCCATGACAGCCATGCGGTTCCTCGGCGGCCGGGTCATCGACAAATATGGACGGGTAGCGGTACTGCGCGCCAGCATGGCCGCGGCGGCCGCAGGGTTGGGTCTCTTCGTGCTGGCAACCAACATCTGGCTGGCCGGGGTCGGTGCCGCACTGTGGGGAGTAGGTGCCGCCCTGGCCTTCCCCATGGGCATGTCCGCCGCGTCCGACGACCCGAAGCACTCAGCAGCGCGTGTCTCCGTAGTATCCACTTTGGGGTATATATCGTTCCTCGCGGGACCGCCCCTGCTCGGCTACCTCGGCGACCTGATCGGCATCCATACTTCGTTGCTGGCAATCATGGCACCCATCCTGTTGGCACTGCTCCTTGCGGGAGCTGCCAGGCCCCTGCCAGTTGAACCGGAGTCGGCTGAAGGGGAGTAGCCGTTGGGGTTAGGGTGATCACATGCAGAGCACCAGGCGCAGGGGCCGGACGTGGATCAGCCGCCTCGATAGATACCTTCTAGGGCATGTTTCCCGCTTGCCCGGAGGAAACCACGACGTCTTCTTCCGCCGCCTTTCCGCTTCAGCAAACCAGGGCAAGCTTTGGATAGGAACGGCAGCGGTCCTGGCGCTCTTCCCCGGCAAGACGCGGAGGGCGGCGGTGCATGGCCTGATCGCCCAGGGCGTGGCCTCCGCCGTCACCAACGTGGTCTTCAAGACACTGCTCCCCCGGACGCGTCCACTGCCCGAGCACCTGCCCGTCTTCCGCTTTGTGCACCCGCAACCCACGAGTTCCTCCATGCCGTCCGGACATTCGGCGTCAGCTGTGGCGTTCGCGGTGGGAGCCGGACTGGTGCGTCCGGCGCTGGGGGCCGCACTCGCGCCGGCAGCCCTAGGGGTGGCGTACTCGAGGGTCCACACCGGGGCGCACTGGCCTTCGGATGTCCTTTTCGGTTCGGCTCTGGGTGCTGGTGCTGCCCTGGTAACGCGCCACTGGTGGCCGGTCCGGCCACCCATTCCGCAGACCAGGCGTATGTGGACCACTGCCCCCGCCCTCCCGAACGGCGAGGGGCTCAGCATCGTGGTGAACACCCTCGGCGGCTCCTTTAAGGAGGAGACTGCATCAGCCCTCCAGGAAGTATTTCCAAAGGCGCATATAAATACTGTTCAGCCTGACGAGGACCTGGTGGAGCGCATCGCTGCCACTGCCGACTTTCCCGGGACCCGGGCCCTGGGTGTGTGGGGCGGGGACGGGACTGTGGGCGCGGCGGCTGCCGCCGCCGTCGAACGCAACATTCCCCTGCTGGTCCTGCCCGGCGGAACGCTCAACCACTTTGCGCGCGACGCGGGAACAGGAAGCCTGAAGGATGCGGTCGAGGCTGCGGGCAAGGGCGAGGCTGCCCTGGCGGACGTCGGCGTGGTCACTGTGGAACGCGGGCTGGCCGGAAACCCTGAGGTGTCGGAGCTGATCATGCTCAACACCTCCAGCGTGGGCCTCTACCCGAATTTTGTGCGCCGGCGGGAGCACCTGCAGCCGGCACTGGGGAAGCCGCTGGCCGGCGTCGTGGCCATGTTCCGGACGTTCGCGGCCGGCACCCCCATCACACTGACTGTGGACGGCGTCCGGCACAAAGTGTGGATCGCCTACCTGGGCCGGGGCCGCTTCTATCCGCGTGACCACGCTCCGTTGATCAGGCCCGTGATGGATGACGGGGTTCTGGACGTCCGCCTGATCACCGCTGATGAACGCTTTGCCCGGCTCCGCCTGCTCTGGTCCGTGCTGACGGGCACGGTGGCAAGCTCCGGGATCACGCACCTCCGGGAGGCAACGGAAGTGCGGATCGACGCCGGCGGCGCCCCCATGGCACTGGCTGTGGACGGAGAAGCGCTGGCGGGAGTCCGCAAAGTGGCCTATGGAGTACGTCCCCGGGCGCTGACCTACTACTCGCCCCGTCCGTAGCGGGGCCGGGGTGGAGAACTACCCTGATTCGCCCCTGAATCATCCCTGAGAAGCGGCGAAAAGCGGTGGCGGCCTCGGTACCGTGGGGAAGGTACCCGCACCCCACAACGTCTGCAGCCGTCCGCTGCCGTTCAAAGGATGATCCATGATCGAGGTAAACGGGCTGACCAAGGTCTACGGCGCCAAAACCGCCGTGGCCGGTGTCAGTTTCACCGTCCGGGCCGGGCAAGTCACCGGCTTCCTTGGCCCTAACGGGGCAGGAAAGTCCACCACCATGCGCATGATCATGGGGCTGGACCGGCCGACGTCGGGGTCTGCCACGGTGAACGGCCTGCCCTACGTCCAGCACAAGGCTCCCCTGCGGGAGGTGGGCGCCCTGCTTGATGCCAAGGCGGTACACACCAGCCGCAGCGCCTACAACCACCTGCTGGCCATGGCAGCCACCCACAGCATCCCCAAAGCCCGGGTGCACGAGGTAATCGAGATGACCGGACTGGAAGCGGTGGCGCGCAAGAAGGCCGGCGGGTTCTCGCTGGGCATGGGCCAGCGCCTTGGAATCGCGGCTGCCCTGCTGGGTGACCCGCAGACACTCATCCTCGACGAACCCGTTAACGGGCTGGACCCTGAGGGAGTGGTGTGGGTCCGCAACCTGGTTCGGTATCTAGCCGGGCAGGGGCGCACAGTGTTCCTCTCCAGCCACCTGATGAGCGAAATGGCTCAAACAGCCGACCACCTGATCGTCATTGGCCGCGGCCGGGTCATTGCTGACGCCCCGATCCAGGACATCATCACCGGTAAGGGCCAGTCCCGCGTCCGCGTCCGCACCGACCAGCCAGAGCGCCTCCACCAGCTGCTCACCGGACGGGGTGCTTCCATTGCCGTTCCGGAACGTGAACTGCTCGAGGTAACGGGCCTTGACCCGAAAACCATTGCGGCCGCGGCCCTGGAAAACCAGGTGATGGTGTATGAACTCACGCCGCTTGTTGCAAGCCTGGAGGAGGCGTATATGGAACTGACCAAGGAAGACGTCGAATACCACTCCCTGCCCGCTGCGGAGGTAAGCCACCCATGAGCTCCACGACCACTGAATCAATGCCCCCGCGCGAGCCGGCGCCCTCCGCTGCCGGGCACGCCGCCCGCAACGCCGGACGGTCCCTTCCCGGCCCCACCTTTGTCCGGGTCCTCAACTCTGAAGTTATTAAGTTCCGCAGCCTGCTCTCCACGCTGATCCTGCTCGCTTCCACCGCTGTGGTCATGGTTGGCTTCGGCGCCCTCTCAGCATGGGGGACGGGCCAGTTCGCCGATGCGGCCACCCGGGATCCGCAGGCCGCGGCCAGGATGGCGGCCCAGGGTGGAGACCTTGCCGTCAGCGTTCCCACGTCGGGCATCGCCTTTGCCCAGCTGATCCTGGGGTCCCTTGGCGTGCTCCTGATGAGCTCCGAGTTCACCACCGGCATGGCACGGTCCACCTTTGCTGCGGTGCCCCGACGCCTTCCCGCCTTCGCCGCCAAGCTGGTGGTGGTAATGGTGACGTCGTTCGCAGTCACTGCCGTCTCCACGTGGGTGGCGGGCCTGGCGGCGGTGCCGATCCTGGACAACTATGGGCTCAAGCTGGACGTGGGCAGTTCGCAGTCGGTGAAGCTCCTCCTGGTCAACAGCGTCTATGTGGCTGCCGTGGCTGCCATCGGTATGGCACTGGGCACGCTGATCAGGAATTCGGCCGGCGGCATCATGAGCCTGGTGGGCATTTTCTTCGTGGCACCCATTGCGTTCCAGCTGATTCCCGGGGACTTCTTCAAGGAGGCCCGCAAGTACCTGCCCGGCAATACCGTGGAGCCGCTGACAGCGGCCCAGCACGTTCCGGCTACCCTGGAGGCTTGGCAGGCAGGGCTGGTCCTGGGCGCCTGGGTGGTCATCCCGGTCCTGCTCGCAGCCGTCCTGCTGAAACGCCGGGACGTGTAGCCTCCCATCCTTCGCCACGCGCCCGCGCCGGGCGCGTGGTTTCGGGCACATTACAAATATGCCTGCAAGGCAACTTTTATTGCTCCTTGGTGTTTCCGCTTGGAGTGCTGTCCTGTTGGCGGGAATCAGATCTGTCGGACTGCACAAAGCAAGGCGCATAATGGCGGATCTAGGGTGAAACGACGATGTGGTGCATCACACGGTCCGCCGGGGTCCACCAAGGTACGTCGCTCAACCCATGATATTTCCCAACAGGACGGCGCTTCCATGCATGCTGACCAGCAACTTTCAAAGTCCCTGAAACCCAGGCACCTGTCCATGATCGCCATCGCCGGCGTCATTGGTGCAGGCCTTTTCGTCGGCTCGGGGGCGGCCATCCAGCAGGCCGGCCCGGGCATCCTCGTGGCGTACGCGGCCGCCGGCCTGGTGGTCATCCTGGTGATGCGCATGCTGGGTGAGATGGCCGCAGCCAACCCTGAGACAGGCTCCTTCTCCACCTACGCGGACAAGGCGCTGGGCCGCTGGGCAGGGTTCAGCATCGGCTGGCTCTACGCCTGGTTCTGGATCATCGTCCTGGGCATCGAGGCCACCGCAGGCGCTGCGATCATGCACCGTTGGGTGCCGGGCATCGACCAGTGGGTGTGGGCCCTTGTCCTCATGGTGCTGCTGACGCTCACCAACCTCGGTTCCGTGAAGTCCTACGGGGAGTTCGAGTTCTGGTTCGCGTCCATCAAGGTCGCGGCCATCGTCCTCTTCCTCATTTTTGGCGTCGCCGCCATCCTCGGCCTCATCCCCGGCGTCCCCGCACCCGGCCTGAGTAACCTGGTCAACAACGGTGGGTTCATGCCCAATGGCCCGGGAGCCGTCCTGGCCGGCATCCTCGTGGTGGTCTTCTCCTTCTTCGGCGCAGAGATCGCCACCATCGCGGCCGGTGAGTCCGAAAACCCCGTGGACGCCGTGAAGAAGGCCGTGAAATCCACCGTCTGGCGCATCCTGGTCTTCTACATCGGCTCCATCGCCATCGTGGTCACGCTGCTTCCGTGGAACTCCGCCTCCGTGGCCAAGAGCCCCTACGTTGCCGTCATCGAACTGTTCGGTATCCCCGGCGCCGGAACCATCATGGACGTCGTGGTCCTCACCTCCGTGCTGTCATGCCTGAACTCCGGCCTCTACACGGCCAGCCGCATGCTGTTCTCACTCTCCACCCGCGGTGACGCGCCCCGCGCCTGGACCCGCATCTCCCGCCGCGGTGTCCCCGCCGCCGCCGTGCTGGCCTCCACCGTGGTGGGCTTCGTGACGGTGGGCCTGAACTACATTGCCCCGGACACCGTTTTCCTCTTCCTGGTCAACACCTCCGGCGCCATTGCCCTGTTCGTGTGGCTGGTCATCTCGGCCTCGCAGCTGGTCCTCCGCCGTCGGATGGGTGCCGCAGCCAAGGACCTGCAGCTGAAGATGTGGCTGTTCCCCTACCTCACCTGGGCGGCGATCATCAGCATTGTGGCTCTGCTCATCGGCATGGTGATCGTGGAATCCACCCGTGAATCCCTGCTGCTTTCGCTGGCATTGGCCGCCGTAGTGGTGGCAGTGGGCGTGCTCCGCTACCGGCGGAAGGGCGCAGCAGCCGCCGGACAGCCCGCAGTAGCAGCCGAGGCAGCCCCGGCTCCCGCGGAGTAGGCGCGGCGCTAGACTCGGGACCATGCCTTTGCCTTCCTCTGCCGCAGACCACATCCAGGACCTTGGCGCGTATGTGAGCGCATCGCCGTCGAGCTTCCACGCTGCGCATGAGGGGAGCCGGCGGCTGGAGGAAGCCGGATTCGTCCGCCTGGATGAACGGCAGCCGTGGGAGGGTGGCGCCGGATCATTCTTCGTGATCCGCGATGGTGCCCTGATCGCGTGGGTGGTCCCGGACGGTGCGGGACCGGCCACGGGGTTCAACATCCTCGGCGCGCACACCGATTCGCCGTCGTTCAAACTCAAGCCCAAACCCACCACCGGCGCCCACGGCTGGCTGCAGGCCGGAGTGGAGATTTACGGTGGACCGCTGCTGAATTCCTGGCTGGACCGCGAGCTCCGGCTCGCGGGCCGGCTGGTGATGCTCGATGGCACGGAGCACCTCGCCGCCACCGGACCGCTGCTGCGCTTCCCGCAGCTGGCCATCCACCTGGACCGGGCGGTGAACGAGGGTCTCACCCTGGATAAGCAGCGGCACATGAACCCCGTCTGGGGCCTGGGGAACCCCACGGATTCGGACCTGCTGGGTGTGCTGGCAGCTTCGGTTGCCGGCACATCCGTCGATCCGGGGCAGATCGGCGGGTACGACGTCGTCATTGCGGACACGCAGGCACCGGCAGTTTTCGGGGGCAAGGGGGAGTTCTTCGCGTCCGGGCGGCTGGACAACCTTTCGGCCACGCACGCCGGCCTGGCGGCACTGATTGCCCATGCCGGCTCCGCCGGCACCGGCGGCCCCATTGCGGTGCTCGCTGCCTTCGACCACGAGGAAATCGGGTCCAACTCCCGCTCCGGTGCCTGCGGGCCCATCCTGGAAGACATCCTGGTGCGCATCTCCGCCGGCCTGGGTGCAACGGTGAGCCAGCGGCGGCAGGCCCTGGCGGCGTCGTTCTGCCTCTCTGCCGACGCCGGCCACGCAGTGCATCCCAATTACCCCGAGCGGCATGATCCCGCCAACCACCCCGTGCTGAACGGCGGCCCGCTGCTGAAGATCAATGCCAATCAGCGCTACGCCACGGATGCCTTCGGTGCGGCCTTCTGGGCGCGGCTCTGCGGCGAAACCGGGGTGCCGTACCAGGAGTTCGTCTCCAACAACGTGATGCCCTGCGGCTCCACGATCGGCCCGCTCACGGCCACCCGGCTCGGGATCCGCACCGTGGACGTGGGCGTGCCGCTGCTGTCCATGCACTCAGCCCGCGAGCTGTGCGGCGTGGAGGATCCCCTTCGCCTCGCAGCCGTCACGGAGCTGTTCTTCCGGACCGTGGCGTAGTTCTAACGAACCCTGCCAAAGTTAAATGACCCGTGGTCTATCTCATGGGCAGGAACGCCGACCCAGGTTTCTCCGTCAGGGACGTTGCTGAGGACCGCAGCGCCCATTCCGATCGTCGCATAGTCTCCCACTGATGTCCGGTCCCGAACGCTGGAATTCAACCCCAGGTAGGCGCCCTTGCCAACCCTGACTCCGCCGCCCAGCGAAACTCCAGCGGCGAACGTAGCAAAGTCGGATATGTCGTCGTCGTACGAAAACGTAACTGACGGCATGGCCACTACGTGGGAACCCAAGGTAACGGCGGCAGTGAGGGTAACGTTCCGCAGCAGGATGCTGCCCCGCCCCACCCGGCACCCTTCGGGGTACTGGACAGAGGGATCCACGGCCGTGGCGTACCGGGACTCGCTGATTCCCAGTGATGCCAGCCGTGCAACCACAGCTTCACGTTCCTTGCTGGCCATTATGCACACCAGCATGAAGGCGTGTGTGTAGTTGGAAGCTTCACCAATGCTGCCCAGGACAGGGGCGCCGTCCACCGTGACACCGGCCATCTCCCTGTCGTCGTCGAGCAAGCCGACGACGTCATACTGCCCGCTGCTGCGAACCATTGCGAGGACTTCGCGGGCGAGGCCTGTTGCTGCGACCAGTATCAGCTCGCTCACATGCCCACCGGAGATGCTGTGTTCCGGATGGCATTAATGACGCGATTGATGCTGGTGGCATCCAATTCGTGAAATACCGGCAGGACCAAGGTCCGGTCACTGAGCCGCTCAGTGTAGTGAAGGCGTGTGTTGCCAGTATCCCGCCACCTGTAGGCAGGCTGGCGATGGGCAGCGTAGGCTCCCCGCCGCGCAGTTACTCCGGCCTCTGCCAGTCTTTCCAGCAATAATTCACGCGTAGCCGGGAATGCTGGGAGGACCTCCATCCAAAGGGACTGGAAGTTCGTGGTGCCATAGGGAGGATCCGACACAAACCGCAAGCCGTCCAACCCTGACAGTGCGTCTGTATAGATGCCCGCGATCCTCCGCCGGCGTTCCACCATGGCTGGAAGTCGCCGCAACTGACAGAGCCCGATCGCTGCCTGCAGGTCTGTCATCTGGTAATCGAAACCTATTTCCAGGCACACCTCCCGGGGAGGGACGGGCCGATCCTTGTTCTCAAGCGCCAGGTTGCTGGCGTGCCCCCGCAAAGCCCGGGCACGGGCAGCCCAATCGGCCCGGCGGGTGGTGAGCATCCCGCCCTCGCCGGTGGTGAGTATGTGATCCGGATGGAATGACCACACAGTAACGTCGGATCCAATCCCCACGGGTTTTCCCCGGTAGAGCGACCCGGCCGCACAAGCAGCATCTTCAATCAGTGTGATTTCATGTCGGCTGCAAAGGTCCCGGATGGGGTCAAGATCTACAGGGACACCGGCTTGGTCCACTACGATCACCGCGCGGGTGTCCAGAGTAAGCGCAGCATGGACGGTTTCTGCTGTGACGTTTCCGGTGGCAGGGTCAACGTCGCAAAATACAGGCCGCGCCCCTACGTAGGTGACTGCGTTCGCCGTGCCCACGACCGAAAGTGACGGGACCACCACATCGTCACCCGGGCCTATGCCGGCCACCACCAGGGCGAGATGGAGGGCCGTCGTGCAACTTGAAGTTGCAACGGCAAAGCGGGCCCCTTGGGCGGCCGCGAAAGCTCCCTCGAACTCCCTGACTTTCCTACCTTGGGTAAGGCAACCGGAATGAACCACGTCAGTCAGGGCATCGGCTTCCTCTTGCCCAAGCCACGGCTTCACGACTTCTATCCTGGCAACTACTGACTCAGTAGCCACAAGACACCAACTTTCTTTGGAGGAGCAGGACGAAGATAATCGATGCCTTTACGTAGACCACAAGATGCTCTGGGACCAGTTCCCGGCGAGATCGCCGGGACGTTCCTGAAGCGGTGCCACAACTCCGGCTATCTGTCCATCAAGGCTCCTGCTCCGCGCAACGGCTTCCAGCAATGCCAGGACCCTCAGACCTGGAAGGTGAGGGGCATAGCCGTCCCTTTGGCGTTGGATACGGCTTGAAAACTCAGCCGCCAGGCGCTCCATGGTTTGTTGCTCAACGGTCAACAGGGTTCCGTCTTCGCCCAGCAATTGGAGAAGGTCTGGTTCCGGGAAAAACGGGGCGGTCAGTTTCTGCTGCGCAGGCGAGTTGGGATCATAGACGCGCAGTCGTTCCTTGTGCTGCTTGGCGTCCCATACCAGCGTGAGCCGGGTACCGGCTATCACGAGTTGGTGGCTTTTCGCCCGGCCGAGCCTATTGACATGAAGGTGGACGGGGGCGTCGTTGGGAAGCCTGAAGCAGATATGGCCCACACAGTCCCGTCCGGTCCCGAGGGGATCGCCGCCGAAGGCCGAGACGTCCAGGGGGGCCAGGCCTTCCGGCAGTATCTGGTCCAGGATGGAGAAGTCACTGGGCGCGAGATCCCAGAAGACATCCCGCTCCGTCTTCATCACGTTGGTTTCGGAGATGAGGGCTTCGACAAACAGGATTTCGCCCAGTGAACCACTATCCATTAACTTTTTGATTTTTTGAGTGGCAGGCTCAAAGGAATGGGGATGATCGGCCATCAGGACAAGGCCGCCCATTTTCGCTTCTGAGACCATCTCCTGGCCGTGTGCCAGGCTGTCTGCGAGGGGCTCCTCCACCAGGACATGCTTGCCAGCACGCAATGCGGTCATGGCGGTTCCATGGCGGGCGCCCAGCGGGGTGGCAATGGCGGCAGCATCCACGTCAACGCTGTCCAGCAGCTCATCTATCGTCTCGAAACAGGCGACGTCCCCAAGTTTCGCGGCAAGTCTGCCGGCGCGGTCACCGTCCGCATCGCATATGGCTGCCACTTCCCACCCGGGACAGGTGTGGAAGGCCCTCGCCAGAGCGGCACCCCGGGATCCGGCGCCTACTACGGCCATTCCCAACCGGCTTGCGGGCTGGTTGTCCAAGCCGAAATTGTGTGCCAGAGCATTCATCTCGTCCTCTTCCTGCTTGAGTTCTTAGTACGCGCCGGAAGGCTGAACAACGGCGCGGAACGTCCGCCACAGGATCAGCAGGTCCCCCGCGATTGACCAGTTTTCGACGTAGTACAGATCCAGCCGTACGGCTTCATCCCACGAAAGGTCCGAGCGGCCGTTGATTTGCCAGAGCCCCGTCAGGCCCGGCTTGATAAGGAGGCGCCGGTGAGTGTGCCGCTCATACGCACTGACCTCGCTGGCGAGGGGAGGGCGTGGCCCTACCAGGCTCATGTCGCCGACCAGCACGTTCCAAAGTTGCGGCAATTCATCCAGCGAAAACTTACGCATCCAACGTCCGCATTTGGTGACCCGCGGATCGTTGTGCATCTTGAAGAGCACGCCTGCGCCCTCATTGTTCTTGGTCAGGGTTGCCAGACGTTCCTCGGCATCGACCACCATGGACCGGAATTTGTACATTCCGAACGTCTTTCCGTCCTTTCCGATGCGCTCTTGGCGGAACAGGACCGGGCCGGCGCTGTCGTTCCTGACGATGAAGGCCAGGAGTAACAGAAGCGGTGACAAGACGAGGAGTGCGCTACCGGCAAGTGCCACGTCCACCACCCGCTTGAGGATGTGCCTTCCGCCTGAATACTGAGGGATATCAACGTGCATGAGCGGCAGCCCCTCGACAGGGCGCCAATGGATACGGGGCCCCGCCACGTTCGTCAGGGTGGCTGCCAGTACCATCTCCGCTGAACACTCCTCCAGCCTCCATCCCAGTTCCCGGATGAATCTGTTGCCGCCTGGGAGAGGTCCGGCGATAATCACAGCATCTGCCGTAGCAAGCCTTGCTGTCCGCGGAATATCATCAGTGGACGAAAGGACAGGGACTAGTTGGTTGTCCACCCTGAGCCTTGCACCCCGCCTGGAACCAGGAAGGCAAACTCCGAGGATTTCGTAGACAGGGCCCGACTTCTTCTCGATTTGATGGACCACATAGCGGACATCCTCGGGTTCGCCGACGACGATGGCCCGCGACAGGTGCCGTCCCTTTGCCTTTTCGGTCGCCAGTCGGCGTCGAAACACCCAACGGTTGGCTGTAAGTGCAACGATCCCTACTGGCATGGAAACCGTGGCCAGGGCGGCGCCACCTTGGATGGAGAAAATGACGGCGGCCAAAGCAAGAAAACCAAAGACGCGGAAAGTAGCCCCGGCTACGCGTTTGTATTCGTCAGCCCCGACTCCCAGAACCTTGGGATCCCTTGTCCGCTGAATTTCCAATGCGGCAATCCAAATCAATGCCACTGCTGCAGTGGCAACGGCTCCAGCTCTGGACCCGTCCCGGAACAACCCGCGGTTGGCCAGGTCAGAGCCCAGCATCACGGCGCCTGTCACCAATATGGAGTCAGTGATCCTCAAAAGATTGATGTGGGTTGCTATCCAGTCGGCAGACGCTTTCCGTCCCTTGGCTGGTACGGCCAGCAGGCCGGCAGGCTGTGCTGATCCTGCGGAAATACCGTCGGGAGAATAATCGCTTTGAAGGTTCCCGGCATAAAGGGGACGCCCAGCCCTCTTATAGGGCATCGGGTTCCGTTCCCGGGTAATAGGTACTTCAGCCATCGTGGCCCCTAACGGTATGTTCACCGGTGATGTGACTTTGACGCAAAACTAGCTGGGGAGAGCAGCATGCGCCGGGTTTTGGCAGGTTCCCTGTGGATCCTGCGACGGTATGTTGTGGGAAATGCGGGGACCTGCAGGGCGGCGCCCGGACCTACAGGACAGGCAGGACGTATGGCTCGGGCAGCGACTTGGCTTTCCCGGACGCAAGTGCAGTCAGTTGGGCCCGTGACTCGACGCCGAGTTTGCGATAGATGGCGGTAAGACGCACTTCCACAGTCCTTACTGAAACGAACAATGTGGCTGCAATTTCCTTGTTCCGCATACCCCTTGCAACCATGTTTGCCAGCACCCTTTCATGGTCGGCGAGCAGGAGTAGGGCAGGGTTGCCTTGTGGTCCTGGTGCCTCCACCCGTTCGTCGAGCAGGAGGGCATCAACCTGCTGCAGCCATGCATTGGCCCCGATTTCATCGAATATGACCTTCGCCCGCATCATTTCGTCCCGGGCATCCCGCAATCTGCCCAGGGCCTTGAGCCGTTCGGCGTAGCACAACATTGTCCTGGCGCGCTCCAGCAAAGACTCATGCCGGTTCCGGTTCTCGAGCGCCTGCGCAAATAGCTGGAGCGACTGTTCACCGTCCGCCAACATAGCGCGGCAGCGGGCAACTGCTGCCATTAACCAAGGGGAGCGGAGCCCCACGGAGCGGCTTTCCAGGCTTGCAAGAGCTTGGGTAGCTTCCCGGTGGCGTCCCAGCCGAACCAGGACCTCCACGAGATCCGCATCGCAGCGGAGCAGGGTGGGATTGTTGAACCGCACGCCAATCTCGGCAGCGCGGGAAAGCTGGGCAAGTGATTCTGCAAGGTCGCCCCGAAGCAATGCGAAGTGCCCCTGCCACGAGGCAAGCTGGGCAGTGACGGCGGCATGGCTCTCAACGCCGGCGTGGCGCTGCGCTTCTTTCGCGCAGGTCCGGGCCATTGGCTCATCACCCAGCGCGTGGGCCCGCCATGCCCGGAGGACATGGAGCATCCCCCGGTGGTAACTGGATCCCGGCTCGCGCAGTGCAAGTTCGTCGACCAGCTTGACGGCAGTCCGAACGTTTCCTGCCCTGATTTCGTTGTCTGCCGCGAGGAAGAGGGCTGTCTCGCGCCAATTGCAGTGCGCGTCTGTTGCGGATGACCGCACCCTCGCGAAGATTTCCTGCGCCTCACTGTGCCTTTCGGCGTAGCTGAGGGCGCGGCCACGAACCAGCAGGCCCGCGATGGTGTTGTCACCGTCAGGGTTGTTTCTGTGCCTAGCAGGCTCCGGCTCTCCGCCAATACTTTCGGCGAGCATCCTCGCACGCTGGGTGATCTCCAGGCATTCAGCGGAAGCAGAATCCTCGAACTCCCGTGCCTGGCACAGGATTTCCCTCGTGTCCGCGAGTTCCCACCGCTCCGCATAATAGACGGCGGCGGCGGCCAGCAGATTGGCTGCAAAGGAAGGATCATACTGGCCGAATTCCTTCACCAGACGCAAAACCATGGCAGACCGGATGGCTGAACCTTGGATGAAACCGATTTCGAAAGAAAGCCCAGTCAAACGCAGGATGAGGGCCGGATTTCGGGTTATCCGTTGTGCCCACTCCAGGTAGCGCTTGGCGTAGACAAACTCGCCACGGTTGAACAACAGCTCAGCCACAGTGGAAAGACGGGCAGCGGTTTCCGCCTCCCAGGGATTGATGCTTAATGCTCGCTCAACGTATTCGACAGCAAAGGGAACTTCTCCCGCCCTTATGAGGTCGACCGCATGGCGCAGCAAGCCGAAGGGTGTTTGCCGTTCCAGGGCCGTGAAACTGAGATGCCACCGTCGTGCGTAGGGATCTGTGGCTTCCGAGGCTTCCGCGAGTGCCCTGTGACTGGAGGTGCGAACCGCAGGTGTCATCGATCCGAAGATGTAGCCGCGAAGCAGTTGATCGCGTATACCTACACAGGACCCCGTCCGCTGCACCAGTCCGCGGCCCAACAGCTCTTCCACTGCGGCCCAGACGTTGGGGTTGACCCTCTCGATGGCGGATATATCGCTTCGAAACGACAGGGACAGGAGATCCAGGACGCTGCGGGCAGCTGCTGTAAGTCCTCCTACGGCGAAGGCGAATTCAGCTTCGAAGCTGCCTTTGCAGGGCAGGGGAACAGGGAGGGCAAACTTGCCCTCCGCCTGGCGCTCCAGCAACTGGTTGTAAAGTTCGACGGCGGCGAGCGGGTTTCCGCGGCTGGCACCGGCGACTGCGTGGGCAGCGGCGTTGGCACCCTGGCTGACCGGAAGGGCCTCGAGCATTTTCACGGTGTCGCTGTAGCTCAGGGGTTGAAGGGTAAGGACGGGCAGTCCCGAAAATGGGCTGTCGGGAATGTCCTCCCTCAGGCAGACAATAAGTGCAATATCCGTCCCTGCAAGGCGGCGGGCGAGGAAACCAATCACTGCCTGGCTGCTTGGGTCCAGTTGGTCTGCGTCGTCGATGACAACCACGGTCCTGGAAGAAGAGCGCTGGTGCAGGCCCCTGAGCAGCAGGGCGGATATCGCCGGCGCATCCAGGGTCCCGGGCGTATCGCGGAGGATTTGGTCTGCGATCCCGTTAAGGACAGGATCATCCATGGCATTCAGGAGCGCGGTCAGCCCCGACATTGGCCATGCGGACTCGAATGCGCTGGCTCCGAGAAAGACGGTCCGGTAGTCGGAAAGATGCGGGATTTCGGAAACCAGTGCAGTCTTGCCGATCCCGTGGAAGCCAATCACGGCAAGGGCAGCATCCTTCGGCCCCCTGATCACGGAGAGGAGCCTGTCCAACTCCCTGTTGCGTCCTGCCAGTGACATGGGTCCCCAATTCTCGAAGAAGGAGACCAGCATTCTTTCGGTTTTAGTAGTTACAGATCCTTATGCGCCGGCCCGCGATTATGCTAATAATCTTGAGGTCGGCATGCAGGGGGCTTATCGCCTCCAGCACGGTACCCAGCCGTAAATGAGAATATAGCGGGAAATCAGAAGGTGGCGCCATACAAAGTTCGCTTGGATTTCATCAAGATCGCCCCTTATTTTCATCAAGACGGGCGGCTTGCCCCCTAGCTACCTAATGGCCAGGACGAGCTCCCTCCCCTACCTAACGGCTGCCATCGCTGCACTGCCCCCATACTTACGTAGTCCGAGGCCCTTGAGTCCGTAAAAGCGAGTACTCACTACTCGTGATGCCCACTCTGGGGCGGCGTATGCTCTCCAAACGGCCACAAGCCACGGTTGTGTTGCCGGCATTGGCGGCCAAAGTGGGAGTATGCACTCCCTTGCCAGCACATACGGCTCGGTGTGAAACGGACGTTTTTAAAGGGGTAAGTGAATTGTCGATATCTCCCGGCCTTCCGGATTCGGACGCCCACTCCGATGGGTCCGGCAAATTCATGCCTACAGCGGCTGGACCCGCTCAGGTGGCCATCAATTCTGTTTTGACCTCCGTTTTTAACGTTTTGGAAAATACGGGCCATTCCTGGGTCTTGTTGCGTGGTGAGGATGACCTGGTGCGTCCGGCAGGGGATGTCGATATACTCGTTTCCCATAATTTGCTGCCCCAACTGGATCGGATTCTTGGGAATGCGGGATTCAAGCGGGTAATAGCGTATGGACATGGAACCCACCGCTTCTATTTTTGCTACATTCCAAATGAAGATCTTTGGATAAAGCTGGACATCGTTTCAGATATTGCTTTCGGGCAGTTCCAGGAGTTGCGGACAGGCCTTGCCGCCGGCTGCCTGCGGCGTCGGGTGGCCCACGGATCACTGTGGCTGCCGGAACTCCGCGACAAGGCATGGCTTCAGCTCCTGCACTTGGTGTTGGACAAGGGACATATTGCACCGGAGAGGGTGCCGACGGCGCGCGCGGCAGCTGCCGTAGCCACGGCTTCTGACCCATTGGCTGCTTTTCTGGACCGGAAATTCGGGAAAGGGAAAGCACAAAGCCTTCTGGATTTGGTGGGTTCCGGGAATCTTCAGGAGGTCCCCGCTGCGGCGGTGTCAATGTCAAGGAACTGGACGGCGAACGCACCGCGGCCCAGAACGGTTTCATTAATCAACAGAGCGCTTCGACGGGTCGGACCGCACCTCAAGGGGCGGGGACCTGTGGTCGGAGTGCTTGCGCCGGACGGAGCGGGCAAAACCACTTTGCTCGTCGAATTGCGGTCGCACTGTCCCCTGCCCTCGAGTTACGTCTACATGGGCCTTTGGGCGGGCAGCCGCCACGATCAGTGGATTCAGCGGATTCCAGGCGCTGTACTGACCAGGAAAGTATTCCGGATACTTCGCGGTGGCCTTACCGCCAGGTACGTCTCACTCCGCGGCCGGGTAGTTCTCATGGACAGGCTCGCTGAAGATACCCTACTGGCCAGCCCGCAGACTAAGAGCCGGCTGGGTGCCCTGACAGATGCACTTGCCCTCCGCCTTCAACCAACGCCCGACATTGTGCTGGTCCTTGATGCGCCTGGTGAACTGATGTTCAAACGAAAGGGAGAACATAGTCCGCAGGTTTTGGAGGGGTGGAGGGCCGCCTACCTGAAGTTGGCAGAGACCCTTCCATCGGCACGCGTACTCGATGCCAGCCAGCCAGCTGTTCAGGTCAGGCAGGAGGCATCACGGCTTCTGTGGCGCACAGTGGTGGGGGAGACAGCGGAACCTGTTGGGTCGACACCGCTTCCACTGCATTTGTGGACCTTGCTCGATTGGCGGTTCCTGCTTCCGGTGGCACCACCCGGAAGGGTGGGCTACGGAGGACACATTCGGCCAGAGGCCGCCGCGGCCATCAACCTGTTGGACCCAACCGCCGGCCGCATTGCCCTGGATGGAAGCCCTGGAGCAGGTGACTTCAACCTGGTTCTGCTCTCGGAGCCAAACCTCATGCTGCTTGAAAAAGGTATCCAGTCCCTCAGTGCCGATGGCTGGATCTGCCTGCAGGTAAGGCGGAACTTCACCTTGGGTCCAGGCCCTCATACCCTTGCCGGTTGGAAACGTGTCTTGGACCGGTCAGGCTTCCGCGATGTGGACGTCTATTGGCTCGTCCCAACACTCGAACATCCGGAGCGCGTTGTACCCACCGCTTCTGAAGCCGCCGTCAGGGACACTGTCGACCACTACTCAAGTGCACGCTTGGGAAAAGCCAAGGCACCCGTTGCGAGGTTGGCGCTGAGACTGGGCCTGTTCAATATCGCAGCCCCGGCAGGCATGGTAATCGGTCGACGGGTGGAAGACACCGGCCGTCAGGAGTCCGCGTGAGATATATCGACCAGATCCTCAACGACCACCGCCGCGAATTGGCTCTTGAGTCCTTTGGCGTTAAGGGCAGGTGGACTACCTTGCTGCTTACACCGCAGTTTGTCACGTCCCGCCATGTGGTGGCGCTGATCTTTGCCGACGGCGCGCAGAGCCCAAGCCTGGTGGTGAAGATCCCGCGCCAGCCCGGAGACAACGCAAGCGTGCGCAAGGAAGCAGACGTGTTGCTCCAGCTTAAATCGCTTGGTGTTGGGTCCGAACAGGGGGCACCAGAGGTCGTTGGCGTTCTGGATGTCAGCGGACAGACAGTGCTTATCGAGACGGCTGTGACGGGCGCCTTGTTGGAGCCCCACCTTGTCGTGGAGAATTTTGCCCGTGCACTTCGAGCGGGCGAGGACTTCGTGGCTGCCTTGCCCTGCACGAAGCAGGTTGCGGAAAATCCTGACTGGTACGAGCGGACGATTCGCCGTCCTTTGGACGATCTCGCTTCGCTGGTCCCTGGCGATAACGAACTGGTCGAGCTCGTAGACCGCACCCATCAGGTGCTCGCACCGTTGCGTGAGGAAAATCTTCCGGGCGTTGTTGAACACGGTGACCTTAGCTACCAGAATCTTTTCCTGCAGCGGAATGGGCGGTTGCAGGTGGTTGACTGGGAGCGCTCGCGGATTGACGGCTTACCGGCCCACGACCTGGTTTTCTACCTCCAATACATCGGTCAATCCCAGGAAAAAGCACTTTCGTCCCGCCAGCTTCAGCTCCGCGCCTTCGACAACGCCTTCAGCGCGGGCGGCTGGGCAATCGCCCCCGTGACGCAGCACCTCCGCCGGCGGGGCCTCAGCCCGGAACTGCTCCCGTATGTGGTCGTTGCGACCTGGGCGAGATCCACGGCCACTATGGCGTACAGGCTGAGCGACCAGGGTACAAGCTCCGCGGAAACTGGGCGGCTTCACACGGCGGTCACCTCCGACAGGGACTTTTGGCTATGGCGGCATTCCGTCACTGACTGGGCTTCGCAGGCCCTGTAGGCAGCCACGGGAAGGTTTTCCAGACATGACTAATGCTGCTGGTGGATTGGCGAGGGTCGGCTTCAGGGGGGCGATCTGGCAAGGTGTTGCGCTCGTCTCCGGCAAGGGGATCGTGCTCATCACAACAATCGTGCTTGCGCGTCTCCTGTCGCCCGAACAATACGGCCTGGTGGCCGCAGCCCTGGTCCTCATGGCCTACATTGAGACGGTTGCAGATGCCGGAGTGGCACAAGCTTTGGTGTATCTGCCTGCTTCGCCAGTAACAGCGCGGTCGGCGCTCCTGGTCTCGGTGGTGCTTGGTGCCGTGCTCGCCGGCTTGGCCATACTCGCAGCGCCCTGGATCGGAGAACTGTTCCAGCTGCCCGAGGTTGCACCCTTGGTGAGGGTGCTTGCCGTTTCACTGCTTGCCACAGCACTTGCGGCCGTCCCCGAGGCGCTGCTGAGGCGTGACCTGCAGTTCAAGAAGCTGGCAGCCGCACCGGTCCTCCGCGCGTTCACTGCGGGCGCGGTCAGCCTCATTCTTGCCTTCGCAGGTTACGGAGCCTTTTCCCTTGCTGCAGGAACAGCGTCAGGATCGGTCGCATATGCAATCGCCTGCTGGTTCCTGGTTCGTCACTCTGCTCCCTGGCAGATTTGGCGGGTGGCCAAGGATGCGATCAGGGCAACCATTAAGTTTGGATTTCCCGTAGCCGGCAGTAACTTGCTTGCACGACTCATCTTTGATGTGGACTACCTGATCATTGCGGCGGTACTCGGAGCCCAGGCACTCGGTTTCTACACGCTGGCCTTCAGGCTTCCCGAGGCGCTCATCATCAATGTCTTCTTCGTCCTTTCCACCGTCCTGTTTCCCCTGTACACACAGGTTCAAGGCCAGCCGGGACGGTTGCGGGATGGCTATCTACGCGGCGTTCGGATACAGGCCCTCTATGGAATGACGGCCGGTGTCGGGTTGGCGGTGCTGGCACCCGTGGTCGTACCGTTGGTTTTCGGATCCAAGTGGAGCGATTCGGTTATTCCGCTTGTCTTCCTCTCGCTCTATGCCGCGGCGCGCTCGCTTGGAGCCGGAGCTAACGACGTATACAAGGCGATAGGCCGGCCCGGGATTTCAATCACTTTTTCAAGTATTCGGCTGGCAGTGCTGGTGCCAGTCCTGCTGTTCGCCGCGCAATGGGGAATCATCGCCGTTGCGGTAGCCCAAATGGCGACGGCTGTCCTCTTCGCCTTCGGCATGCAGACCGTGGCAGCGAAAGTGCTGGGCATAGCGCCGAAAGCGCTGCTGCAGGCGATCTACCCTGCGCTGGCCTGCAGCATGATCGTGGCAATTGCCGGGCTGGGCATCTTCCTTCTCCCCTACCTCGGTGGCTTGCTGACTGCAGGACTGGTAGTGGCAGCCGCTGTCGGCGCGGTGTATCTCGCCCTGCGGTTTTGCTTCACCCCGCTGCACGACGAGCTGTTGGTCCTTTTTCGCCGGAAGAGCCATCAACCTGCGTGACCCAGGACTCAAGGTAACGGCACCGTCAAAGCCATCGAACCTGAAGCATGGAGTGACATGAGTGAATCAATAGAATCAGCTGCGGGAGATCCCGGGTTAATTCCGGCCTCTCTAATACTTGTGGCGCCGCGCGTGAATTCGGGAGGTGTCGGAGACTACGCGGAAGAGCTTATTGCTGCGGCAATCCCGTCCTTCGCTTCCTTCCGTGAGATCAGGACCGGCGGGCCCGGAGATGTCGGAATCATTGACTTGATCCGTTACCGGAGACAGCTGGCTGCGGAGATCAAGAGGGCGGTATTGGACGGACCGGTTGTTGTCCACTTCGAACTATCTGCAGCATCGCTCGCACCCTTCTGGCTGTTGGCAGGTTGCCCTCGACACGTGGTCATTACAGCCACGGTGCACGACCCTCCCTGGGCGGTTTGGTGGCCCTTCCGGTTCAAGTCCGTGGCAGCGCGAAAGTGGCTCCACCACGGCATCCACCTCCCGCTTCGACCGGTAAGTAAGCGGTTTGAGCGGAAAGCGTTGAGAAATACTGCTTTGTTTGCGCTTAGCGACGTCGGGGCGGGGGCCTTGCGGGAGGCTTTCCCTGCCTGCCCGGCAAAGACTGCGCGCCACTTCATACCTTCCAGGGCCACCCTTAAGCCAGCCTCTGACCGGCCGCTGGCTGTGGGGCTGTATGGCCATGCGGCCAAAGGCAAAGGGTTCGAGCGACTCATGGAACTGCGGGCGGCACTTCCGGCGGAAGTGGATGTAGTCGTGGCGGGGCGTGGAACGGAAAAGCTCCCATCCGTCCCTGGGGTCACCATTTGTGGCGCAGTTGAGGGCCCTGAGGAAGACGCCTTTTTTGAGTCCGTGCGGGCGATCCTTCTGCCGTATGACAAGACGAGCCGGTTTTACGGAAAAATGCTGCCCGCGTCCGGTGTTGTCTCCCGCGCCTTCGCATATGGCACCCCCGTACTGGGCTTCGACTCCGGAACACTGGGCGAAACATCCACAGCGGGCGGACTTGTTGCGGTTCCGAATTCCATTCAGGCGCTGGCTGGTGCGGCTTACCGGGTCATCACGGACCAGGCGGAACTTGAACACCTTGAAAGCGAGATTGGAGAACTTCAAAAGGAGCAGTCCGTCCGCCAGGCCGTCCTGCCCTTTGTCTCGTTTTGGCGGAACGCCGTGAATGCGGCGCAGCAACGGCGTTAGTCGCTGCGGGGAACTGTGCATAGGTGGATAGCCGTCGTCATCTCCTGTTCCGACTGCGGCTATCCACAAACTCCCACCGGGAACCTATGGGCCCTGCGGGGTCCGGCATAACGTGGAAAACAGGCAAGAAGCTACTTGCATAAGCCGCTGGAGAGGATCTGCGCGTGGAGGCCCTTTATCTTGGATTTGGTAGTGCCGCAGTCATACTTTTCCTGGTGGCAGTACTAACGCACCCCGAGCGCCGCTCCGCGCTTTCGTTTCTGCTCGGAGCGTCTGCCGGGTTGGTCGGGGTGCAGGTTTTCCGCATTCACGTTTTTACAGTCCTTGCGGTAATTTGGCTGTGCCTTCCGGGAGGTGCCAGCAACAGGAGTTCTGTAAAGTTCCTGGCCCCGCTCGGCTTTGCAGCGGCCTTGTTCGCCTCCACTGCGCTCCTCGGAGATCTTGTCAACAGCCCAACCCTGGCACTGCAGTTGCTTGGACTTGTTGGCTCCGCGGCGATTGTGATGGTGCGGTCAAGCCGGGAGGATGCCAAGGCGATGCTCTGGGGGCTGCTTGTAGTTTCAACTATTGGCAGCGCGGTAGGACTGTTGCAGGTCTTCAAGCTCGTGCCCAGCGACCTGTGGCATCTGCAAATCAGTGCCATTGGCCGTCCCACCGGCATTTACCCGGAACCCGACTGGCTGGGCATGTACGCCGGCGTCGGAGTAATCCTCAGTTGGCGGTTGGTCCTGCCAAGGGTGGCCAAGGTACTTTTCAGCCTGACCAACTTCATGGTGCTCGTATTGGCGATGGCCCGGGCGTCATGGGTGGCCCTGGTGGGGACGCTGCTTCTGGTCGTGTGCGCCGCAGTAATCTACCGGGGTACGCATGCAGCGGGCCCGAGGTTGAAGGGTCCCCGGAAAGGACGCCTGGCGGCCGTTGGTGCCGCCGTGCTGGCATCGCTTATCGCCCTCAGCGCGGTCCCGCAACTCCAGGAGGACCTGGTACGGCGGATCTCAACGATGATAGGAACCGTCCAGGAGGATGACATCTCGGGCCAGGCCCGGATCAGGCAGAACGACTCGCTGATGTCCCTGGCCGATACGGTACCGGTGTACGGACACGGCATCAGTGCAGCCGGCAGGGTAGGTGCCTGGGGGCAATTTGATGCGGTGGGAGAGGCGCAAAACAATGTTGCCAGTAACTGGATCTTGGGCATGTGGGTTGACGGAGCATGGTTCGCCGTACCACTGATCGCATTTCTGATCACACTCGCATTGATCCGGATCCGGACAATTCTCGGGCAGCTGCTGACTTTCTGCCTGATCAGCAGCCTCTTTTCGAACGCAGTCTTCTTCCCGATAACCTGGCTCCTGGTCGCCCTGGCCACCACAGCAGGCCAGCGCCGGCACGGCACAACCGCCGTAAGCCAGGAAACTGCCGACCAAGAAACTGCCGGTTCTCTGGCAGGAGGGTCCGGACCGGGTCCCCTCCGAGCAGCCGTGGTCCAGTGAGTTTCTGACCATCATTGCTGTTATCTGCGTGTAGCTGCTGCGTGATCCCTTTCGTCTTTCTAAAGAGGCATCCGGGTAAGACGATGGATGCTCCGGGATACCGCCGCTGGCTGGTCTCCCTGTTTGTTTTCATTGCGGTGTCTTCAGCGTCGATCGTCCTCATCGTGGCCGTGACGAAGTCGATTATCAGAATGGCGCACTGCCATGAAGCGCCTTGGAGACCCGGAATCAGGCGAGTCTGTAAGCGGTGATTCGTAGATAAGAGTTGAACCTACTCGTCCCTTCAGCTGATCCCTGCTTCGGCCAGGACAGCGGCGAAGGCTCAGGAGCGGTAGCAGGCGCCGTTGTCAGTGAGCACTCTTTGGATCTTCACGCAGTGGTCAGCGAACGCTGCGATGGCGTTGGTCATGAACGCCGACGCGGTCTCCTTGGTTTCGTCCTGCAGGATCTCGGGAGTACACAAATCGGGAATGCGTCATCCACGGCGTGGTGCAGGAATGTGCAGCCCCGGACTTGGCCGCGGTCCTTGGGCTGGCCTTCGGAGAGATTGCGGGCCGGGGAGTTCGCTTCACCTTGCCCCCGCCCGTGGACGCGGTGTCCGCCGCCGTTGGGGATGCGTCCGAGCTTCTTGATGTCTACGTGGATCATCTCGCCTGGCCAGGCGTACTCGTATCGGTGGTCGCGGTCCCGGCCGCGGATCCTGATCCCGGTGGCAGGGTCCGTGAATTGGAGCGGTGGGCTGAGGTAGCGGACCAGGATGCGGTGCACCGTGGAGACGTTCAGATGCAAGTGGTAGGCAATCCGCGCCGGACCCCATCGCCGGTCCACCCGAGCCCCAGCACGCGCCGCTCGGTGCGCACCCGGGTCCGGTGCGGGATAGCGGCGGGACCATCGTCCCGCTGTTGGCACGGAGGCAAAGAACCGCTCGGCGGCCCGGCGCAACGGCCAGCCATCAACCACGATGCACCGGGCCAGCTTCAGACTCCCCGCATGAGCCAAAGACGCGTTACGGTGGGATACGAGGACCTCCTGGCTTGTGTTCGCTCTTCGACAAGCACCACACAACACCCGGAGGTCCTGGAGGGACAGAACAGCTGGGCGTCTTGCTGCGCGAGGGTCGTTAGCGCATCACTCTCCAAGCAACAGCGGCAGTCGAGGAAAGCTGCTCCTAGGACAACGCACTTTTTCCAGGCATACAGACTGCTCCCCGAGAATCAGAACTGAGTTCACAGTCCGGCCCTCGGGGAACAGATTAACTTGCCCAGGCTTCTATTTCTCCCGCAAGACCCAGTTCCGGCACAGCTCAGCCCAGCCCCTGGAGGCATCTTCATGGAAGAGTTTACCGGCAAGGACTGCTTCAGTTCTGCCTTGGCGCAGGGCATGCTCAATCGCTTTGATCCAGCCATCGATTGATGTATCCCGCTGTTCGCCTGATTCCGTCACCAAGAGGCCGGACTGCGGCCCGTAGAGTTCCCGAAGGCTGGTGCCTGCTCGTCCAACAATAGGAACGGCCTGTTCCAGTGCGCGAATGGCGATGCCGCTCTGATAGAAGCGCTTGTAAGGGATGATGATCGCATCGCTGGTGGCAATGAGCTCATCAAGCTCGTTTTCGGACACGAAGCGCGCGTCCACAGTCCAGCCCTTGACGGGCGGCCAACCGCGGCCAACTATCTCAAGGTTGTATTTTGGCGTGAGCCTGGTGGCCAATTCCTCAAGCAGGGCGACATCCCTGTCCGCCTTGTATTGCCCAAGCACGCGGATATTTGGCCTTCCGCCGCTCCTGTTGCCTCTGGCACGCTCTTGTACAGCGTCGCCTACTGGAAGCATGGGATGTGGCAACAGGACCAGACCGGGTGCCAGGCCGAGATGGCCCATGGCCTCTGCCGCCTCCTGGCTGTGAACCAGGGTGCCCGGCCGCCTTCTGAGGTGTCTTACAAGCCGGGCAACCCTGGGGCTGCTGCCAACGGACCGGACCAGCGGACGGGGATCATGGTAAACGATGATCCCCGAGCTGCCGCAGGCGATTTTGACAGTAAAAAAATCCAGGAAACCGAGAACAGGCCACGTCAAGAGGACTCCGCTGGATGCATGGCTCCGGCGAGCGAGGCGTCCGGCCGAGAGGAGAGCCTCCGCATAGTCAATAAGCCACCGAATTCGGCCCTTTCCTGATTGCGACGGTTCTGCCACAGAAATCAGCTCTGTCTCTGCACCGGCTTCCTGCAGATGGCCGCACAGGGCGGCGGTGTAGTGTTCAAGCGCAACGCCAAGTGGGTTAACGACGACGATTCGCGCGCCGCTGTTAGCGAAGGGTAGCCCGGAGATTGCTGGCGCCGTCGTTGTCATCCCTGTGCCTCCCCTGCTCTTTAGCCGTTTTCTCTCCACCTATGGCCTCCTGCATGGCTTGTTCATAGCGCATGCACACATCAGTCCAGTCGTACTGTGAAGCGGCCCGTGCCCTGTTGGCCGCCCTGGCCTTCGCCCGCTCGTCGTCATCCTTCAGCATGCGTTCAAGTGCCCTCTTGATGGCCAGTGGTTCCGGAGGCACAAGATACTCATCCGACCCCAGGACCTCCGCGTTGTAGGGTGTGTTGCGCGCGACCACGGGCGCCCCGCATGCCATTGCCTGAACCAAGGCAGGATTTGTGCCCCCAACGCTGTGGCCGTGGAAGTAAGCGCCGGCATGCTGCCACAGGGACAGGAGCTTCTTGTCGTCGCTAAGATGGCCGAGCCAGTCCACATTAGTATGCTTACTCAGCCGGCGGGCGGCATCATCCAAGTCTCCGCCGTATCCCGTGGATCCAACGATCACCACTTTGTGCTGCTCGGCAAGAAGCTCCGCCGCCTCGAAGAATTCAGTTACGGTGTTTTCGGGAACGAACCGCGCAACCATGAGCACGTAACCGTCATGCTCATAGCCCGGCACCACCTCGCTGTCAGTGGGTATCCGTCCGCCATAGGGGATGAAGACACTATCCCGGCCGAACTCCTCCCTCCACCGGCGCTGGATTTCCAGCGAGTCACTGACGAGGAGGGTGCCGTATCGGGCCGTCATTCGCGCGCCAAGCTTGAAGACGAATTTGGCGATCCCATTCCACTTGGCACGTTCCCATTCAATGCCGTCAACGTTCACAACACTTGGTATGCCGCGGAGCCTAAGCAGCGGGAGGAAGAAACCATTCGCAACGTTCATCACCAGGGCAACCTGCGGCTTGTGCAGCAGCGAGTGGAGAACCGAGGACAACCCAAAGGAGAGGGTGCTAAGGGACTTACTCTCAAGCCCCCAGGTTCTCGTTGTCCGCACCCGTGGGTCGCGTGCCGCGTCGTCGTCCTTGGTTTGACCGGCCCGGCAATACACATTTACATCCCAGCCGTTTTCCACGAGGAATGGAGCCAGGTGACGGACGGCAGTCTCAAAACCACCGTAATAGCTTGGGTAACCACGTGTCCCGATGACAACCACAGACTTGGACATTCGTTCTCCTCTGAGAGCGTGAAACCAGCGCCCACAGGCCGCGGGCAGGCGTTTGACGGCAGGATGGTAAAGGTGAAGGGTGGAGCATCGTCTACGACAGCGGGACGCTTCTCCGTACCTTTTCATCACCGGCCAACGGCGCAGCAGTGGGCCGCCGGGTTGACCTGGCTTCCTGTGTTTTGGACGGTTCACGGGGAGTCGGAACACGTGCGGGCTCAGGTTCCGGGGTGTAGTACGAATACCCGTCAAACTCCTTTGCCGGGAGACCGTTGATGAGGGTTCCCAGAACGCTTGCATTGACCTTCCGAAGGTTTCCAAGAGCTTTCCGCAGCTGGTCGGTGGTTGTACGGCCGGCCCTGACAACCACAATGGCGCCGTGCGCGATCCGGGTAAGCAGTACGGCGTCCGTTACCGGCAGCAACGGCGGGGCATCGATGATGACGGTGGCCCGTTCCGCCAACGAATCGATGAGGTGCTTCATCGCGCGGGAGCTGAGCAGTTCGCTGGGGTTTGGTGGAATACGGCCGGCCCCCAAAATCGACAGGTTTGGCAAGTCGCCGCGCTGCTGAAGGACCTCATCCAGTTCAGCTTTTCCAGTCAGGATGTCGGTAACTCCGACGCCTGGGACCACATCGAAAATCTTGGCAAGGCTCGGGTGCCTCAGGTCTCCATCGACGACTACGACCTTTTCCCCTGCTGCCGCCATTGTTGCAGCCAAATTGGCGGCAACCGTAGACTTCCCTTCCCCGCTTACGGAGCTTGATACGACGATAATCCGCGGCGGGTTATCAACGTCAATGAAGGCCAGGTTGGTGCGAAGTTCACGAAGTGATTCAGCGAATGCGGGACTTTGACCGGCTCCACCCGGCTTCGTTGACGCTCCTGCCGCACCGTTAGGATCTCCCTTGACCTTGGCTTCTACGGGAAGGGCTGCGATCACGGGCAGGGAGGAGAGGCGCTCGACGTCTTCGGCAGTACGCAGCCGGCGGTCCAGGTGATTCCGGAGGAGTGCGGAGGAATAAGCCAGGAGAAGGCCTCCCGCCAGACCAAAGATCGTGGCCAAGGCCAGGCCTGGCGAAACAGGCTGGGTGGGAACAGTGGCCGCGTCGAGCGGAATCAGGGAAAGTCGGGGGACGGCGGGCGCAGCCGGCTGCCCGGTAGCAGCGGCGGCCTCCCTGTCCCGGACTTGCTTGGCCAGTTCAGCAACCCATGCGTCCGCAACCTTCTGGGCTGTTACCGGATCATCAGACTCTGCTTTGACGTAGATTTCAGCAGACTCAAGCGGAACGGTAACCGCGACGTCCTTCAGCAGGTCATCGCTCGTCTGGGTCAACCCCAAAGAGGCACGCACATTGTCGGCCACCAGACGGGATTCGGCCAGGGACTTGTAGTTCTTGGCCCGTGCCTTGGCCAACGTGTCACCCTGCAGCAGGGTGCTCACGTTGTCGGTTCCCACTGCAAGTACCACCGCAGAGGCCTCAGCGGCGTAGACGCGGGGTTGGAGTGCGCTCCACGTCATAACTGCAAGCGTGACGCCGAGGGTCACGGCCGTGATCGACCTCCAGTACGTGCGGGCTACCCGTACGTAGTCCCTCAATCCCATTCCGGCAGCCTTTTCATCGCTGCCGCCAATCTCCTGATTACTCAAGACTTCGATCCCTTCTGTGGGTTGAAGCGCCGGATAGGCAGCTTCTGCGAAGAAGCCCGGAACGTCCGGGTCTCTCCTGCGTGCGACCACTTCTGCTGCCATGGATTCCCCTTTTCCGGCGGTTGCCTGTGTCGTTGCTTGACGAAATGGCGTGAAGCAACGCTATGGCGCCTGTGGCTGCCGTGGTCCTTGTGGCCAAAGCGGCTGCGGACCCCGGGGGCGAAAATTGTGGATACTGCGGGTACCTGCAGGGTTTGCCTGGTGGCGCCAGGCAAACCCTCTATGCCGGCGCGGGCTAAGTTGCCGGTTTCAGTGCAGCCTGCCAGGCTCCAGCGGCTTTACTGGCCGAGAATGTCCACGTGCTGGCGCCGCTGGCTCCGGCAGATGGCTGCAGCCTGTCGGCCTCCTCGGCAATTTGGCCGCCCGCCGCTTCCCAGCGTTCGGCCCATCCTGTGGGGGGAGTGATCGCCGGCGTAGAACTGTCGTAGCCCACTCCGCCAATGAGCATGGCGCCGTTGCTGGCGGTGGTGATGCTTGGCGCTGTAATGCTGGTTCCGGCGGCTACCTGGGTGGCCGCGTTCGTGTCCAGTGGAGTGGTGGTGCTAACTCCCCGATAAGTGGTGATTCCCCCGCCCCACTTCACGGCTGGGTTAGTGGCCCATGAGTACGACGCGCCGTCAGCAGATCCCACTACGTGGTAGTAAACGAACACTTGGGCCCCTGTCCAGACCCGCAATCCGTTTACGATAGGTGTCCAGCCGGTGGGGACCGAGCTGATCGAGGGGTTCAGGTCTGCCGTAAACGACGCCACCAGGACATCGCCGGCCGCTGTGCCCGAGGGTTTGGTCAGCGTGATGGTGGCTGCTGTGCCGGAGTAGTTGCTGGACGTCCCCACCACGGTGATACTTCCCGTGGGCGTGGGCGTGGGCGTGGGCGTGGGCGTGGGCGTGGGCGTCGGGCTGGGTGACGGGGCTGATCCCAGAGGGCGGTCCGAGTACCAGTACCGCTTTGTGGCATTGTTGCTCGCCAGGACCACCACACCGGTTGTGGCGTCGACGCTTTGCTTGGTCGTAGTGACGTCATTCATGTTGGCGGAGGCCCCGTCCTGGATAACCGGTGTTCCTCGGCCGCTGCCGAAGACTGGGTTGTCCATGGAGGCTGTTTTCTCGTAAATACTCCCCGGAATGCCTGAATAAGCACAGCCCGATACTGAGGTGGAAGGTCCGGTATAGAAGGCCCTGACCAGGTTGTTCGCAGTGTCCAGCAGGATCTGGGGACGCGTGACGCAGTCGGCAATAGTGGCAATGGTGGATCGGGTGAAGGAACCCGTCCCCGGCCGGAATACCAGCAGCTGCAACTCCGGCAGCGTGGTGTCGGTTGACGTGTCGTTCAGGCTCGTTTTCACGGCTGCGTAAACACGCCCGGCTGAGTCGGCCATGAGCGTTTTCAGGTTCAGGTGGTCATCGGCCTGACCTTTGCCTTGAACAGCGGGCTGGAAGTTCCAGGAAGATGCGGCAGTGGGCGATGTCCCGTCCGTGCGGGTGGCCCAGTAGACGGCATTCGAAATGTGGTCGCTCCACATCACGCCGATCTTGTTGCTCCCATAGGCAACGACGGCCGAGATGTCGTCCGGTGCCGGGGTTGGATCCGCTACTGGAAGGACAAAAGGCGTGCCCCAACTCGTTCCTCCGGGAGCGGACGAGTTAACGTAGACGCTGTTGGTGTAACCGGCGGTGGAGCTACCGGAAACCTGGGTCCAAGTAGCCCAGATGGCACCCGTGGTGTCCTTGGCAATCGTCATCGACTCGCTGCTGTTATTGGTGATGGTGGTGGGGAATCCGCTGTCGAGGGTGTACTTGCCGGCGGAGTAGCTGTACCTGTACAACTTGGCCGGTTGTCCGGACACGGATGGCTGCGTGCTTGAGTCCCCCGAGACCGTCACCACATGGGAAGCGATGTACAACTTGTTTCCATCCCACAGTGTGTCCGCCAGGGTATTTCCCCGGCCGTCGTTGAGGATCCCGGTGTCTACCCATGTTTTGGATGGCCGGTCCAGTCGGAAGATGTGCCAGCCGCTTCCTGTGGCCCACATATCTGCCCACCAGGTGCCGTCGTTCCACCACAGCTTGCTTTGCGGCTTGTCAGCCGTGGGTGGGTTGCTCACTCCTGAATAGCTGATGCTTTGGTAGCCATAATTCTCGGCCGCGCGGGCACTGTCGATTCCAGCGATAAGCGTCAATAACAAGGCGACTGCCAGGATCAGGGAGGAAGCAACGGAGGCGGGCGTTTTTGCTCTGGACATTTGGTCGGTTCCTTAGGGCACAGGTTCATGAACTCTTCCCTTGGCACCCCAGCCGTGCCGGACATTCGCGGGCGAACGTCGAGATTAGGGACAAAGTAGTCCGCGCCTTCCGGATGGGGCAATAGGGTCTTTGCTGCCCGCATTTGATAGGGAGTTGCGGGGATTTATCGTCGCCGCGGAGGTCCGGGGGGCGACCGGAAGCCTTCACATTCCTGGTCCCAGGTTTTCCACATAGCTGGCCCGACTGCTGCCGGGTCCCGCACCACGCGGCTAGCCTTGGGTCAAGCGCGAATCGCCTATCGGGTCCAAATGCACTAGGATATTGAAGTCTGTGCTGCGTCCTGCCTCCGTTCCGGCGGCAAGGCATTGCACGGAATCGCAAATGAACCTCCTGTTACGGAAATGCCGTAACCGCTTAGCCCAAAGGAGGTGGGTTCACATATGCGTCCTTACGAATTGATGGTAATCATCGACCCCGAGGTCGAAGAGCGTACCGTTGAGCCGTCGCTTCAGAAGTTCCTGAACGTCATCACCAACGATGGTGGAACCATCGAAAAGGTTGACATCTGGGGCCGTCGCCGTCTGGCTTACGACATCAAGAAGAAGTCCGAAGGTATCTACGCCGTGGTGAACTTCACCGCCAAGCCGGAGACCGCCAAGGAACTTGACCGCCAGCTGTCTCTTAACGAGACCATCATGCGCACCAAGATCACCCGCCCCGAAGAGCAGAAGGTTGTTGCTGAGTAATTCAGCACCGTCTTCATTCTTTACCCCGCAGGAAACGCACTCTTCACCCAGGATCGAACAAGGAGGCAGTAGATGGCAGGCGAGACCACCATTACGGTCATCGGTAACCTCACCAATGACCCGGAATTGCGGTTCACACCGTCAGGTTCGGCAGTAGCGAACTTCACCATCGCTTCCACCCCCCGCACCTTTGATCGCCAGTCCAACGAGTGGAAGGACGGGGAAACCCTGTTCCTCCGCGCTGCCGTATGGCGTGAAGCAGCCGAGAACGTCGCCGAATCCCTGACCAAGGGCATGCGCGTGATTGTGACCGGCCGCCTGAAGAGCCGTTCCTACGAAACAAAAGAAGGCGAAAAGCGCACCGTTATCGAGCTTGAGGTCGATGAAATCGGCCCCAGCCTGCGCTACGCCAATGCCAAGGTCAACCGCACCCAGCGCTCCGGCGGACAGGGTGGCGGCGGCTTCGGCGGCGGCAACAGCGGCGGTGGCTTCGGAGGCGGCAACTCTGGTGGAAACCAGGGTGGCAACTCCGGTGGAGGCTGGGGCGGCGGCAACCAGCAGGCTGCACAGGACGATCCCTGGGCTACGCCGGGTGTATCCAACGCAGGCGGCTGGGGCAACGGCCCCGATTCCGAACCTCCCTTCTAAAACCCAAATATCGGCCCGGCGCCGGGACTGCAGGGGTGCGCCACGCACCCAAGGCACTGCCGCCGTCGGACCACCACCATCCCGTGGATCAACATCCACGGGCTCCCTAGAATAGGAGCTCCACGATGGCTAAGGCTGAACTCCGTAAGCCCAAACCAAAGTCCAACCCCTTGAAGGCCGCTGACATCACTGTCATCGACTACAAGGACGTAGCATTGCTGCGCAAGTTCATCTCCGACCGCGGCAAGATCCGCGCCCGTCGCGTCACTGGCGTCACGGTGCAGGAACAGCGCAAGATCGCCCAGGCAATCAAGAACGCCCGCGAAGTTGCTCTGCTGCCTTACTCCGGCGCTGGCCGCGGCTAAGGAAGGGATTAACTAACATGGCAAAGCTCATTCTGACCCACGAAGTCACCGGTCTCGGTGCTGCCGGCGATGTTGTCGAGGTCAAGGACGGTTACGCACGTAACTACCTGCTGCCCCGCAACTTCGCCCTGACCTGGTCGAAGGGTGGCGAGAAGCAGGTTGAGTCCATCAAGGCTGCCCGCGCCGCCCGCGAGCACGCTTCCCTGGAAGATGCTCAGAAGCAGGCCGCTGCACTGTCCGCCAAGCCGGTCAAGCTGGTCGTCAAGGCCGGCGAGTCCGGCCGCCTGTTCGGCACCGTCAAGCAGGGCGACGTCGCCGACGCTGTTGAGGCCGCTGGCCTTGGCAAGATCGACAAGCGCAAGGTTGAACTGCCCGCACACATCAAGTCGGTTGGTTCCTACCAGGCCAACGTCCGCCTCCACGCTGACGTTGCCGCTGTGATCGAACTGGACGTGGTGGCAGGAAAGTAATTTCCCCACTCCACGTTACGACCCCCGTCGCCGGACTCCGGCGGCGGGGGTCTTTCGTTTGTGCGGTGGTAGCCTGCTCCGGTGAACCCGAACCCCCGCCACCGCCCCTTCCACCAAGTGGATGTCTTCGCCGGCCTGGCCTACCGTGGCAACCCGCTCGCCGTCGTGCTGGACGCCCAAGGCCTGGACGCGGCAACCATGCAGCACTTCGCCAACTGGACCAACCTCTCGGAAACCACCTTCCTGCTGCCTCCCCGGGATTCCCGCGCCGACTACCGGGTCAGGATTTTTACCGGGACCGAGGAGTTCCCGTTTGCGGGCCACCCGACGCTGGGCTCTGCCCATACGTGGCTGGAAAGCGGAGGGGTGCCAAAGTCCGACGGCTGCGTGGTGCAGGAATGCGCTGCGGGGCTGGTCCGGATCAAGCGCGACGGCGGGAGGCTGGCTTTCGCGGCGCCGCCCCTGACGCGATCCGGCCCCGTGGAGGAGCCCGTCCGCCGGCAGCTGGCAGCGGCGCTGCGGGTGGCCCCAGGCGACATCCTTGACGCGTGCTGGCTGGTGAACGGGCCGGAATGGATCGGTGTCCTGCTGGAGTCTGCCGGGCAGGTGCTGGCCCTGGAGCCGGACCACGCAGCCATGGGCGACCTTAAAATCGGCGTCATAGGGCCACACGCTCCCGGCGCCGGCGCCGACTTTGAGGTGCGCACGTTCCTGCCCGGTGATGCGATGGCGGAGGACCCCGTCACCGGCAGCTTCAATGCCGGTGCAGCCCAGTGGCTGATGGGAACCGGCAGGGCGCCGGAGCAGTATGTGGCCTCGCAGGGGACCGTGCTGGGCCGCGCCGGGCGCATCCACGTGAGCGCTGAGGACGGGGACATCTGGGTGGGTGGCGAATCGACCACGTGCATCCAGGGAACCGTTCTGCTCTGATCAGGGTCGCGGCAGGGCCTCCGGGAATACTCCGCCGCCTGCGGCAGTTCAACGGTATAGATGCAAACGCATGTATGATGGATTTGAACGAGCACCAGGAGAATGCCATGGAAACCCGCCGCATCACCGTCCTCTCCGCAGGACTTGGCGTACCCTCATCGAGCCGGCTGCTGGCCGACCAGCTTTCGGCGGCCGCCACGAGGCAGCTTGAGGCAGGCGGCTACCAGGTGGCGGTGGACGTCGTCGAGCTCCGCGACCTGGCCGTGGACATCGCCAACAACTTCGTCACCGGCTACGCCGCTCCGAGGCTGGCGGACGTCATCGCGGGGGTGGAGGCATCGGACGGAATCATAGCCGTGACCCCGGTCTTCAGCGCCTCCTACAGTGGTCTCTTCAAGTCCTTCATCGACGTCCTGGATCCCAAGTCGCTGGACGGCAAGGCAGTCCTGCTGGGCGCCACCGGCGGAACGGACCGGCACCAGATGGTGCTGGACTACGCTCTGCGGCCTCTGTTCAGCTACCTTCGGACGCGCATTGCGGCCACCGGCGTCTTCGCCGGGCCCCAGGACTGGGGAACCGCCGAGGAAGGCGGGGCATCCCTCGCGGACCGGATCGAACGTGCCGCCGGCGAGTTCACCCGCCTGCTGGAGGGGCTTCAGCCGGGCCGGAAGTCCGCCCCGCTGGAATCCCTCCCATTCGAGCAGTTGCTGGCCGGTATTTCCGGATCCCGCTAGTCGTCCAGCAGCGCGATGAATTCCCGCGCCTGCTTCAGCGAGATATCGGAGTGCCGCGTCAGCGCCGTGGCCGCCGCCTCGGTGTCGCCGCTCCGGGCCAGCGTGCGGATCCTCCCGTAGATCTCGTCATTGAGCATGTTGCTGCTGACTTCCCGGGTCACGTCGCCTTTGCTGGCGATCGCCCGGTAGCGGTACGGAAACCGCTGCGGCTCGTCGTCGTCCTCCTCGATGATCTGTGCGGGCTCCTTGCTCAGGTAGGGCTGTGGGTGCGCCGCCAACGCGCCCACCGCGTCGCGTGAAGCCCGCAGCCCCTCACCGGTGACCTCGTAGTACAGCTTGATGGCGGCCATGGCCTGGCCTTGCGCGATCAGGGCATAGATCCGCCGGTGCTGCTCCTCCGTCAGGCGCCCGGCAGCTGTCCGGGCCAGTTCCTGGGGTGTGGCGGCGGGCTGGGACGGGGCCGTACCGTGCGCGGCTTTGCGCCTGCGGGCGGCGCTGTATGCCACCAGGACCGCCGCAACCACCGCAAGCAGGATTAGGACGGGGACCACAAGGGATTCCATTTTCATGAGCCGTTCTTTGTACTTCCTGCTGCTGGTTGTGCTGCTGGGCGTTCTGGCTCGGGTGGGTGGCCGCCGCCAGGCGGGCCCGGGCGGCGGTGGCAGCCTGGACCTGGGCTGCGTAGTGGCGTGCCGAGCGCTCGGCAAGCTCGCGCTGGTATTTGTCGGCTTCCGACGTTCCCGCATCACGCGGCCGTAACGCGGTGGCAATGCCCCAGATGAGCGCCACTAAAGCTATCGCCGGCAACAGCACCAGCAGGAGATCGCCCATATGTAGAGCTTAATCCAGATTGGGTTTATCCACAGCAATATTCAACTGTGCGCATACAGGGCCGGGCGCTCGGCAGTCAAACTTCCGGCATGGAATATGAGGAGCACCACGAGCCCGCGGAGAGGCACGCTCCGGGGACCCTGCAACCCTCCTGCCGCTGCATATCCCCGTCAGCGCCTGTGGATGAAATTCCTTGGAGGAAATATTTACTCCACAAGCTGGCAATCCTGTTTCCGCAGGTCAGACGCGGAAAGCGGGCTAAAAAAATTTGGTATCCACAGAGTTCCCCACAGGCTGTGCACAAGCTATGCCGCATACTGCACAGGTTATCCACAGGGCGTGCGCCTTGCCGGCTTTGCGGGTGGCGCCGTGGGGGCTAGCGTAGCGGGGTACCTGTTCTCCACAGTCGAAACAGGGCCCCCAGTTCGGTTTTCGGGGCTCTTCGCGCCGCCTCCCACGTCTCTCTGTGGAAAAGCTGTGGATATTGGGGATAACTCCGGCCCGGAGCTGGTTTCCGGACCCCGGAGCTTGATTGTCAGGGCCTGCGGGTAGACCTGGATGGGTGGCGGATCCGGTTGTCGGAGGCCGTGAACAGGATGGATCTCCGGGCCGAACGCCCGGAACAAATGGAGGACGGCAGCTTTGTCAATCGCGCATCTGGACCCTGTTGAGGCAACCCGTGGATCGGACGCGAGCCGGAAGCCGCCACAGGACATCGCCGCCGAACAATCGGTCCTGGGCGGCATGATGCTCTCCAAGGACGCCATCGCGGATGTTGTTGAAATCCTCCGCGGCCAGGACTTCTACCGCCCGGCGCACGAGACCATCTATGAGGCCATCATCGACCTCTACGGCCGCGGGGAGCCTGCGGACGCCGTTACGGTGTCCGATGAACTGACCAAGCGTGCCGAGATCAACAGGATCGGCGGCCCGGCCTACCTGCACGAGCTCATCCAGACCGTGCCCACTGCAGCCAACGCCGGCTACTACGCCGAGATCGTGGCCGAACGTGCGGTGCTTCGCCGCCTGGTGAACGCCGGCACCAAGATCGTCCAGCTGGGCTACGGCTCCGACGGCGAGGTGGAGGACTTGGTCAACCAGGCCCAGGCGGAGGTTTACGCCGTGGCTGAACGCCGCACCGCCGAGGACTACGTGGTGTTGAAGGACGTCATGGAGTCCACGGTGGACGAAATAGAGGCGTCCGGCCACCGCGGGGAGGGCATGACCGGTGTCCCTACCGGGTTCTACGAACTCGATGAGCTGACCCACGGGCTCCACCCCGGACAGATGATCGTCATCGCTGCGCGCCCCGCCGTTGGTAAGTCAACGTTCGCCCTGGACTTCGCCCGGTCCGCGGCCATCAAGAACAACCTCTCCACGGTCATGTTCTCCCTGGAAATGGGCCGGAACGAGATCGCCATGCGCCTCCTGTCCGCCGAAGCCACCATTGGGCTCCAGGACCTCCGCAAGGGAACCATCAAGGACGAGCAGTGGTCCAAGATTGCCACCACCATGGGCAGGATGAACGATGCCCCGCTGTTCATCGATGACAGCCCGAACATGTCCCTGATGGAAATCCGGGCCAAGTGCCGCCGGCTCAAGCAGCAGCATGACCTCAAGCTGGTTATCCTCGACTACCTGCAGCTCATGAGCTCGGGCAAGAAGGTGGAGTCCCGCCAGCAGGAAGTCTCCGAGTTCTCGCGTGCGCTGAAGCTCCTCGCCAAGGAACTCCAGGTTCCCGTGATCGCCCTGTCCCAGCTGAACCGTGGATCGGAACAGCGCCAGGACAAGCGCCCCATGGTGTCGGACCTCCGTGAGTCCGGTTCCATCGAGCAGGATGCCGACATGGTCATCCTGCTCCACCGCGAAGACGTATATGACAAGGAATCGCCCCGCGCCGGGGAGGCGGACATCCTGGTGGCCAAGCACCGTAACGGCCCCACCAAGGACATTGTGGTGGCATTCCAGGGCCACTACTCCCGCTTTGCCAATATGGCGGGCGACGCCGGCGGCGGTGGCGGCTTCTAGGAGCCTTCGCTCCCGGAGCGGGACGGGGCGCTGCCGGCAGGTCCCGCTGGGGCGAGAAGGTGGTTCGGCAGGCGGTTCCCCGGTGCCGTGCCCCGGATTTCGAGGAGTTCGCGGGCATGGGCGTGGAGCCGCTTGTCTTCCTCGCTGACCGGCACCCATGCCGGGACGGGCACCGAGTTCCCGTCGTCGTCGCGCGCCACCATCACGGTGAGGCAATAGGTGGTGAGGTTCAACTCCCGGCCCTTGGGATCGCCGGAACGGACGTGGACCGCGATGTGCATGCCTTTGGTCCCCGTGTACACCAGCCGTGCCTCCACCTCCACAACGTGGCCAATCAGCAGGGGCCGGTAGAAGCGCACGCCGCCGGAGAAGACCGCCACGGTGTCCCGGCCACAGTAGCGGGAGGCGCAGACGTACGCGGCTTCGTCGATCCACTTCATGACGATGCCGCCGTGGACCTTGCCGCCCCAGTTCACGTCGGTCGGGGCGGCCATGAACCGCAGCGTCACGCGTTCGGCCGTGCCCGCGTCCGTATATTCCTGCCGGTTCATAGCTTCCACAATCTGCTCACGGACCTTGATCCGGGCCAGCGCGTGGTCCCGTTGCTCGATCTCGGCAGGGCTGGATGGTTCAAACTGCTGCACCGGGATGGGCTTGCCGTCCGCCCCGACCGCCACGAAGATCACCATGCACTGGCTGCGCATCGTGGCCGGGCCGCCTTTCGGATCCCCGGAAGAGACCACGGTGTGGATGTGCATGGAGGACCGGCCGGTATAGACGATGGTCGCTTCCACCTCCACCATGTCCCCGCTGTTGACGGGATCGGCGAAGTGGATGTTTCCCACATAGGCGGTTACGCAGTAGGACTTGGCCCACCCCACCGCTGCGGCGTAGGCGGCCTTGTCCACCCACTCGAGCACCGTGCCGGCATCCACCGAGCCGCTGTGCCCAACGTCGGTGGGAGCGGCGAGGAAGCGGAGGGTTACGGAGTTGGGACGGCCGGTCTCAGTCATGCTGCGATCCTACTGGCGGCCCCGGTTACCGGCCGGTTGGCGCTGCAACAAAGCCAGGGCGCAGCTTAAAAGTCCGACGGCGGCAGGGCACCGTGGGTGCCTTGCCGCCGTCGTTCGGGTCATGCGGGAGCTGCTAGGCGAGGACCGCCAGGCGGGACTCCGGGCGGCGGCCGAAGAGGGCGCGGTCCAGGGAGAGCCGGCCGGCTCCGGTGAGGGCCAGGGCGAAGGATGCCGCGGCCAGCAGCAGCACGAGTTCGTAGCCTCCGTTTGCCGCGAACACGCCGGCAGGCGCGTGCACCAGGAACAGGGCGCCCAGCATGTCCAGGACGAGGAGGGCGGCCACCACGCGGGTGAGGATCCCCAGGATCAGGGCAATACCGCCGGCAAGTTCCAGGACCGCAATGGCAGGGGCCATGACGTCGGCGGCCGGAACGCCCATCTTGGCGAAGGAAGCCTGGGTGCCGGCGATGGTCCATTCATTGAACTTCTGCCAGCCGTGGGCTGCGAAGAGGAAGCCAAGGATGATGCGGAGGGCGGCAAGGGCGGTCGTGGTCAGTGCTTGCTTGTTCATGCCTTCCACTGTTCCCCATATATAGTTGAAGTGTCAACTAAGTTGCCCTGATTGTGGGGTTTGTCATGCCGGACGCGTTCCGGCCGGCAGGCGCGGTTAAGCTGGCAACGTGCCCCAACAACCTGCCCTTGCCGCCGCGGCCGGCACCCGCGCCCCTGCCCGCGAGATTCTCCGCCTCGCAGTCCCTGCGTTCGGGGCGCTGGTGGCTGAACCCCTTTTCCTGCTGGCTGACTCCGCCATCGTGGGGCATCTCGGCGTCGCCCAGCTCGCGGGGGTGGGGCTGGCATCAGCCGTGCTGCAGACCGCCGTCGGACTGATGGTCTTCCTGGCCTACTCCACGACGCCCGCCGTGGCGCGTGCCATCGGCGAAGGGCAGCTGGGCAAGGCGCTGGCGGCAGGGCGCGACGGCGTGTGGCTGGCAGCCCTCCTCGGCGTGCTGTTGGCGGTGGCCGGGTTCGCCGCGGCCGAACCGCTCATCGACCTGCTGGGCGCGGAAGGCAGTGCCCGTACGTTTGCCATCGACTATTTCCGCTGGTCCATGCCGGGCCTGGTGGCGATGCTGCTGATCTTCGCCGGCACCGGTGTGCTGCGCGGGCTGCAGGACACCCGGACTCCGCTGGTGGTGGCGACGGCCGGATTCGGTGTGAACATTGTGCTGAACTTGTGGCTGGTATATGGCCTGGGCTTGTCCGTGGCCGGCTCGGCGATCGGCACCAGCGTCGCCCAATGGGCCATGGCTGCGGTCTATGTGGTGATGGTGCGCCGGAACGCCGTACGCCACGGCGTAAGCCTGCTGCCCAGCTGGCGGGGGATCCGCAGCATGACCCGCGTCGGATCCTGGCTCATGCTGCGCACGCTCAGCCTGCGGGCAGCCATCCTGGCCACGGTGCTGGTGGTGACGGCCCAGGGTGAGGTCAACCTCGCCGCCCACCAGCTGGCCATGACCATTTTTTCCTTCCTGGCGTTCGCCCTGGATGCCCTGGCCATCGCCGCGCAGGCGCTCATCGGGAAGGAGTTGGGCGCTTCGAATGCCGGCAGGGCCAGGCTCCTGACCGGCACCATGATCAGATGGGGCGCGGGGTTCGGCGTGGTGACGGGCCTGCTGCTGGCCGTGGTTGCCCCTTGGGCGGGGGCCCTGTTCACCCCGGATCCCCAGGTGCAGTCGGCGCTCACGGTCGCCCTCTGGGTCCTGGCTGCCGGGCAGCCCATCGCCGGCTACGTCTTCGTCCTGGACGGGGTGCTGATCGGCGCGGGGGACGCCCGGTACCTCGCCCTTGCCGGGCTGGTGAACATCGCCGTCTACGTGCCGCTGCTGGCCTGGGTGGCAATCTCCGGTGCCACCGGCGCCGCAGGGCTGGGCTGGCTGTGGGCCGCTTTTGGCGTGGGATACATGGCCGCGCGGGCACTCACGCTGGGCGTGCGCGCCCGATCCGACCGCTGGATGGTCCTGGGGTCCGCCTGAACAGCTTTGCTGTGCCCGGGCGCAGTGCCCGGTTCGACCTTCCGGCAGCCCCCACTAAACTGGACCGGTGACGCAACCATCCACCCCTGCCGGCGCTGCCGCGGGAACTGCCCCCCGTAACGACCTCTGGAAGCCGGTCCTGCTGCGCTCGGCTGCTGCCCTGGCATTCGGTGCCGTGACGGTGTTTTGGACTTCGCCTTCCGTGGAGGTCATGGGCTGGGCCGGCGGCCTCTATCTCCTGGCCACCGGCGTGGTTTCCCTCCGCGCCATCCCCGCGGCAGGGATCGCGCAGAAGTCGGCGCCGGGGAAAATGTTGTCCTTCGCCGGGGCCTCCTCCGCCGGCGCAGGCGTGGTGGTGCTCCTGCTGCACAGCGACCTGGTGTTCGGGGTGATTGCCGCCCTGGGCCTCGGTGTGGCCGGTGTCCTCGAGCTTGCCTGCGGCTTGCGGCACAGGGGCCGTCACGTCCTGGCGCGCGACTGGATAGCGTCCGGGATCATCGGGATTGGAACAGCGGTGCTGCTGCCGTTCTTCATCAACCTCGGCGCCCATGCTCTGCTGGGCGTGGCCGGTGGAGGGGCGATCATTTCCGGTGTCCTGTGGGTGTTGTCCGGCCTGACGCTGCGGCACGATGCCCGGGGCGGCGCAGGAAAGCCGTAAACTAGGAGGAGCGCCCTTCTACTTTCTGTAGAAAATCGGGTGCGAAACTGCAATTCGTACACCAGGCCGGCCGTGCGCCGCCTGCAGGGAGGAACCACCGTGGCTGACCAGCATCAAGGAAAACCGCGCAAGCTGCGGACCTCGGTGAAGGGGCCGCTGATGTTTTCGGCCTTCTGGGCCGTCGTCGCCTTCGTTGCAGTGCTGATCTTCGCCTCCGGGGGAAGTGCCCGGGCGCCCCGCTTCGACCTCGCCTTCACGGCGGCCGGCATCGCCTTTATCGTGACCCTGGTGATCGCGGCCATGCTCTCGATGAGCTACAAGGAGAACGCCGAACACCTGGGCAAGGGTTCGGGCGTGAACCTGAGCTCGGCGCCCAAGGCATCCCCCCACGGAGGGTCCGGCCACGGCTTCGGTGCTCCGGGCAGCCAGAACCCGCCGGCATCCGGTGACGGCGCCGACGGCACGCCCCAGCGCTAGGGCCAAAGCGGCGCACAGCGGAACGCGGGCCGCGCCGGCCTGCTAGTTCGCGGCCGCCTGCCTGGCCCGGTAGGCCGCAACGTGGGCCCGGTTGGCGCAGTTCCCCGTGTCGCAATACCGCTTTGACCGGTTGCGGCTCAGATCCAGCACGGCGGCATCGCAGTCCTCGGATTCGCAGGTGCGCAGCCGCTCCATCTCTTTGCCGCGAATCACGTCTGCCAGCGCCATGGCCGCCTCGGTACTCATCCGGTCCGCCAGGGGAGCCTCCGGTGCCGTTGCATGCAGATGCCAGTCCCAGCCGTCGTGTTTCATCAGCTGCGGCAGTGCGTTTGCGTCCCGCAGGAGCCGGTTGACGGTGTCAACGGCGGCATCCTCATCCGCTGTCCATACCGCCGCCAGTTCACGGCGCAGCTGCCGCACACTCTCCAGTTCCGCGGCATCCCCGGCCCGCCCCCCGGAAAACCCCTCGGCGGCCAGGAAGGCATCCAGGTCCGCAACCGAGGACAGCCCCTCCCTGCCATTCGCGGCGGTATTGATGAGGTTTACCACCGTCCGCAGCGCCACCTCAGTGTCAGGGGCGAAAACCATGTTGACTCCTTACAGCACCCGGGCGTAATGTCATGAGCATTACCCCACTTTACTCCTGACAGGAGGCGACGGTGCCTGCCGCCAAAAACCATATCCCCACCACGGAGCTGCCCGCCGGGCGCCCCGGCTTCCTGGCATCCGGGCTGGGGATTGCGCTCTTCTCTTCTGCGGTCTTCGGCCTGTCCGGATCTTTTGCCAAGTCATTGCTGGAGACCGGCTGGTCGCCGGGAGCTGCCGTCACCGCCCGCCTGACGGGCGCTGCCCTGATCCTTGCGCTGCCGGCCGCTTTCGCGCTCAGGGGCAGGTGGCACCAGCTGAGGGACAATTGGCTCACCATCGTGCTGTTCGGGCTCATTGGCGTGGCGGCCTGCCAGTTGTTCTACTTCAACGCCGTGGCACGGCTGTCCGTGGGCGTGGCCCTGCTGCTGGAGTACTTGGCCCCGGTGATCATCGTCCTGTGGCTCTGGGCTGCGAGCCGCCGGCGCCCCCGGCTGCTGACCTCCGGCGGGACGCTGCTGTCCCTGGCCGGGCTGGTGCTGGTCCTTGACCTCACGGGAGCCGTCAAGGTGGATCTGGTGGGGGTTCTTTGGGGGATGGCGGCCGCCGTGTGCCTGGCCATCTACTTCTTCATCACCGCCAAGGAAAACGACACCCTGCCTCCTATCGTGCTGGCGTCAGGGGGACTGATGACGGGCGCTGCCGTGATGTGGCTCGCCGCGGCGACCGGCCTGCTGCCCATGGCCTTCAGCACCGCGGACACCACCCTTGGACCCTGGGCCACCCCGTGGTGGGTCTCGCTTGCCGGGCTGGTGGTGCTGGCCACGGTACTCGCCTACACGTCGGGCATCATGGCAGCCCGCGCCCTCGGTTCCAAAGTGGCATCCTTCGTCTCGCTCACCGAGGTCCTGTTTGCCGTCCTGTGGGCGTGGCTGCTGCTTGGGGAACTTCCCGGCGCCATCCAGCTCCTCGGGGGAGTCCTGATTGTCGGCGGTGTGATCCTGGTGCGGCTTGACGAGCTTCGCGCCTCCGCAGGCGAAGCGGGGATGAATGTCCAGGCGTCGCCGCTGGAGCACGCGAACGACGTCGAGCCCGTCCCTTAAGCACGCGCGCGCCGTCGTCGTGGGCAAACACAAAAGGGCAGGGACACCTGGTGGTGTCCCTGCCCCCGCCTGTTGGCGGTAAAGCCTAGTGGGAGGCCTGGCTCTGCTCTTCGGCGTTGCGCTTGGCCTGTGAGCCGGCTTCCTTCAGTGCCTCGGCAACCTTGGTCAGCATGGCGGTGTGGGTACCGGACCACTCGTTGCGGAACTTGGTGGCGTCCGGACCTTCCCAGTTGGTGCTGCTCAGAACCTTCGTGAGAGTGGACTTCTGCGTCTCGATCTCGGACGCACCTGCCTGAAGCTTGCTGCCGAGCTGGCGAAGCTGCTCAACGTCTGCACCCCAAATAGCCATCAGTTTCTCCTTGTTAGGTGTGGATCCGAACCAGATCGGCATCCCCAGCGGCCCCCCGGCTCATCCGGAAGATCCATTGCCTAAAACCTATCCCGGCCCCCAAACAGTGTCGATGGGCAGCCCTGCCCATGCCGGGCTCCCCATGGACGCCGGGTGAAGACCATGAAAAAAGGGTCGATCCCAGGCGTTGGAAGAGCCTAGCATGGCGTTATGTGCCGGAATATCCGAACCCTCCATAACTTCGAGCCACATGCCACGTCCGAGGAAGTGCACGCGGCCGCGCTGCAGTACGTCCGCAAGATCAGCGGCAGCACCAAGCCGTCCAAGGTAAACCAGGAGGCCTTTGACGACGCCGTGCATGAGATCGCGCACATCACGCAGCACCTGCTGGATGCGCTGGTAACGCAGGCGCCGCCCAAGGACCGGGACGCGGAAGCGGCCAAGGCCAAGGCGCGTACCGCGGTGCGGTACGGCGCGGCCTAAGCCCCTGCTGCTGATTGCCCAGGCTGCGGCTGCCTGCCGGGGCTGCGGTTACTTGCCGAAGCTCCGCAGCCGCAGCGAGTTGGTCACCACCAGGACCGAGCTGGCGGCCATGGCGGCGCCGGCAATCATCGGATTGAGCAGCCCCAGGGCGGCCACCGGGATGCCCACCGCGTTGTAGAAGAACGCCCAGAACAAGTTGGTCTTGATGGTGCCCAGGGTCTTCCGGGACAGCTCAATGGCCTGCGCCACCTGGGCGAGGTCGTTGCCCATCACTGTCAGGTCCGCGGCTTCGATGGCCACATCCGTGCCCGACCCCATCGCAATTCCCAAGTCGGCCTGCGCCAGCGCCGCAGCGTCATTGACGCCGTCCCCGGCCATGGCCACCGTGGCACCGCCGGCCTGGAGCTTCCGGACTGCCTCGACCTTTCCTTCCGGCAGGACGCCGGCGTAGACGTCGTCCGGAGCGATGCCGACGGCGGCAGCCACCTGGGCGGCCACGGCGGCGTTGTCACCGGTCAGCAGGATGGGCCGCAGGCCCAGTTCCTTCAACCGGTCGACGGCGGCCGCGGACCCCGCCTTGACGGTGTCCCTGAGGCTGATGATTCCGGCGGCTTTCCCGTCCACGGCGACGCAGATCGCCGTTGCGCCGCCCGCTTCCGCCGATCCGAGCGTGGCCCGCTGGCCGGCGTCCAGGACGATCCCGTTCTGCTCCAGCCAGCCGCGCCGCCCGGCCATCACGGCCCTGCCCTCAACGGTTCCCGACACTCCGCCGCCCGGCGCGGAACTGAACCCCTGCACGGAAGGCAACGTGCCGGCGTCGTCCGTGGCACCCGTGGACGGGGCCGCGGCAGCTGCGGCAGCGATGGCGCGGGCCACCGGGTGCTCGGAGGCTGCCTCAACGGCTCCGGCGAGCCGGAGGACGTCCCCTTCCAGGAAGCCAGGGAACGCTGCCGTGGCATCCACGGCCAGGACGCCGGTGGTGACCGTGCCTGTCTTGTCCAGCAGGATGGTGTCCACGGTGCGGGTGTCTTCAAGGACCTGCGGGCCCTTGATCAGGATGCCCAGTTGCGCGCCGCGGCCGGTGCCCGTCAGCAGGCCCACGGGCGTGGCCAGGCCGAGTGCGCAGGGGCAGGCAATGACGAGCACGGCGACGGCGGCCGTAAACGCCTGCCGAAGGTGGTCGCCGTCAGCGGCCGGGCCGGCGAGGAGGAGCCAGAGCGCGAACGTCACGACCGCCAGGGCCAGGACCACCGGCACGAAGACCGCACTGATCCGGTCCGCGAGCCGTGCAATCGGTGCCTTGCCGGTCTGGGCCTGCGACACCAGCCGCGCCATCTGGGCAAGGGTGGTTTCGGCACCAACCCGGGTAGCGCGGACCAGCAGGCGGCCGGACGTGTTGATGGTGGCGCCGGTGACGCGGCTGTCCGGCCCCACCTCCACGGGGACTGATTCACCCGTCACCAGTGAGGCGTCAACGGCCGAGGCGCCGTCCACCACCACGCCGTCGGTGGCGATCTTCTCTCCAGGGCGGACCACCAGGACGTCGCCCACCTGCAGCAGGTCGGCGGGGATCTTCTCTTCGTTGCCGTTGCGCAGGACTGTGGCATCCTTGGCGCCCAGGTTCAACAGGGCCTGGAGGGCGTCGCCGGCCTTCTGCTTGGCGTTGGCCTCCAGGTACCGGCCCAGGAGCAGGAAAGTGGTGACAACGGACGCCACCTCGAAGTACAGGCCGCCGGACATGCCCTCCATGCCAGGGTGCTCAGTCATGCGCGGATCCGCCAGCAGCTCCCAGGCCGAGAACAGGTACGCTGACGCCACCCCGAGGGACACCAGGGTGTCCATGGTGGAAGCGAAGTGCCGCGCGTTGATGGCCGCCGCGCGGTGGAAGGGCCACGCAGCCCACGTGACCACCGGCAGCGCCAGCACCGCCGCCACCCAGCCCCAGTTGGCGAACTGGAACGCCGGGACCATGCTGACCAGGAACACCGGGACGGTCAGGACCGCCGCAAGGATGAGGCGCGGGCGCAGCAGGGACGCGGGGATTGGGGCGGGTTCAGCCGCGGCCCCGGCTTCCGGGCCCGTAGGGCGCTGCTGGCGCACATGTGCCTTGTAGCCGGCCGCGTTAACCGTATCCACCAGCTGTTCGTCGGTGACGCCGTCCGGGACCGTGACGTAGGCCGACTCGAGTGGCAGGTTGACCGTTGCAGCCACGCCGTCGAGCTTGCCAAGCTTCTTTTCCACGCGGTTGACGCAGGACGCGCAGGTCATCCCTTCGATGTCGAGTTCGACGACGCGGGTGCCCGGCGGGTGGAGCAGTTCCTGGTGGCTCATTGTCAGCTTTCCGGTAGTGGAAGGGTTTCTAGGCTTCGTTGGCAACCACCAGGTAGCCGGCTTCGGCTACGGCTTCGCCGATTTCCGCGGGGGACAGTTCCTTGGCTGAAGTGACGGTAACGGTGGAAATGCCGCCGGCGTTCAGGTCCACGCTCACTGCTTCAACGCCTTCAAGGGCTTCGAGTTCTTCGCTGACTGCCGACACGCAGTGTCCGCAGGTCATGCCCGAGACGCTGATGGTTGTGGTGGTGGGGGAGGTGGTGCTCATGGCTTGCTCCTTCATGTGGTGCCGGCGGTGGCCGGGTTGGTGTGGGGGTTGTGTCAGCGAAGCAGTCGGCCGATGGCGTCGGCAGCTTCCTTTACCTTGGCATCGATGGCTTCTGCGCGTGCGTCGGGGTCCGGCTCGGAGGCCGCCCCCACCACGCAGTGGCCGATGTGTTCCTCGACCAGCCCAAGGCTCACGGCGTGCAGGGCCTTGGTGACGGCGGCAACCTGGGTGAGGATGTCGATGCAGTACTTGTCCTCATCCACCATCCGGGCAATGCCCCGCACCTGGCCCTCAATGCGCTTCAGGCGCCGCAGGTACGCGTCCTTGTTTCCCGTGTACCCGTGCTGCGGGGCAGCGCCATCCTCCCCGGCCGGCTGTTCGGCGGCCGCAACCGCTTCTTCGGTAGCGTTCATGGAGCCAACATATACCCCTTGGGGGTATCAGCGCAAGTACCCCCTAGGGGTATCTGCAGGGAGGCGGGGCACGCGCGTCTCCTGGTCCGTCAGGGCACAAAAAAGCTCCGGAGTGCGTTATTGGGGGATACGCACTCCGGAGCAGCTTTTGGGCAATTCCGGCTTCCACCTGGGTGGATCGGCCTTGCTTGAATCAGCTTACTGGCTGGTACGGGGCTGCGCCAGCACCGCGAATAACTACTTTCGCTTTACTTTAATCACGTCCGGAACGGAGGCATTCTGCCCCGGCTGCGCCGGTCATAGCCGGTCCTCATGGGCCGGCATCCGGTAGGGAACCAACAGCACCGGCCGGCTTTGATGGTGGCTGAGCCAAGACCCAACGGACCCGCCCAAAGCCTCGGAGAGGCGATGGGACAATCCACGTTCCGAGGTTCCCACGATGATCATGGGGGCATCCACTTCCGCGGCCAGCTGCCCCAGTGCACGGGCCGCGTCTCCCGTAAGGGTGCGGAAGGACCACTCTGGGGGGCTGCCGCCGGGCAGCTTGTCCACGGTGGCCTGGACCTCTGCTTTCAGCTCCGTTGCGAGTTCCAGCATGTCGTCATCAGCGTCCGGGTGGCGGGAAAGGCGGTGGGCGGAGCGGGCCGGGTCCCACTCCACGAGGTAGCTGGCTTCATCCACGTACGCGCAGACCAGGGGCGCGCCCAGCCGGGCAGCCAGGACGGCCGCGGTCTGGATGACCTCCGGGTGCTGTTTGGGCATGATCCCCACCAGCAGCGGGGCCCCGTCGAAATGTTCCCACGTCATGCTGCCCATTGTCCGCCCGCCCAAGGCCGCCTGAACAGGTACGTTGGGCCCGGGCCCGTCCCGGGAACACCGCGGTGCGGTGCTAGGGAACGGCGGGGGAGGCGGTGACCACGACGTTCTTGCCCCACGGATCCTCTGTGTAGCAGCTGATGAGGACCAGCCGGTTGGGCACCATGTCCCAGACCGGGCTGTCCTTGAGGCCGGACTTCAGGTAGGTCGTGACGCTGTCCACGTGATAGCTGATGGTTCCGGCCGGAGTCTGGACATCCAGCAGGTCGCCAACGGCGGCCGCCGAGCTCAAATGGTTGAAGGGGGCGTCCGCGCCCTCCCAGCTGTGGCCGATGACGTAGGTGGTGTTGCCGGAGCCCTTTCCGGGGATGCCGAAGGCCGTGAGCCAGTACCCGTCCTTGGTGGCAGGGGGCTCTATGGTGCGGCTGGACTGGGCTTCGCCGTCCAGGTCCAGGGGTTGGACGGCTACGTCGAAGGCGGCGGCCGGGTAGCGGATGTGCAGGGGCGGGGCGGCCGGCGGAAGGTCAGGTGCTTCCGCCGCCGGTGGGCCCGGAGCCTGGGCGGCCGCGGCTGGCGGCTGTGGCACGCCAATTTCCGCAATGGGAGCCGCGGCACCGAGGGGCCCGGCGGCAAGGGGTCCGGCGGCAGGGGACCCGGCGGCAACGGGAACGCTGCGGGCCGAAGCGGAGACGCTGCCGGCGGCCAGCAGCGGAGCCGGGTGGAACAGGGGAGCGCCAACCGTAAAGGACAGGAAAGCGAGGATGCCGCAACAAAGGATGGCCAGGTCGCCCCGGTTCCACCGCCGCCACGACTGCCGCCTGGTGATGCTTCGCCCGGGCCCCGCGTGCCGGCGTCGGTCCTGTCGCATGGCGTTCCCCTGTGGCATGGCATTCCTTAAGGGTTGGGCTGGATGGGAAGGAAGGCGCCCTGCCGGGCACTGGCAGGACGCCTTCCTTGTCGGGAAGCCACGGGAAGTGGCGGATGCCGGGCTAGCCGGCGGTGTGCAGCGGACGTGGCCGGCGGCGTACTGCCACTGCTGCTCCCGCGGCGGCCAGCGCTCCCACACCTGCAAGCCAGCCGGGCGCGCCGTCAACGGAACCCACAGCCGTCTGGGCGTTGTAGCCCTGGTTGGTCCCCACACTGGCGGCCGCTGCGGCGGGGGCTGCCTTCGGAGCCGCGGCCTGCTGGGCAGGCGTTGCCTGGGCGGGTACAGCTGCCGGGGCCACCGCGGCCGGCGGCACCACCGCAGGGGCTTCCGCAACAGGGGTTTCCGCTGGAGGCTGCACCAGGGGTTGTTCCGCGGGCTGGTCGACGACGACGGGCGTCTCCTGGGCCGGCGGGGTCACCACGGGCGGCTGCTCCGTAGGAGGCGCCACCACCGGGGGTTCCTCGGCGGGCGGCGTGGCGGGAGGGCTTACGGGAGGGTCGACGACGACGGGCGGATCCACGGGGTCGAGCACCTCGCCGGGCGGCAGCGGCGCGCACTTGGCGACGTAGAGTGCCTTTCCGGCGCTGGTCCAGTTCTTGCCCGGCGTATTGGATGTCGGCGGAATGATGTCCAGCGGATGCTGGTCGTGGCCGCCCAGCCCGTTGATGCTGAATTCCAAAGGTGCCCAGGTGATGCCGTCGCTGTGGCAAACGGTGACTTTCTCCCCCGCGGCCATGGCGGGCGCCGTGAGGCTGATCAGGCCGAGCCCAACCACCCCCAGTGTGGCTAAGGTGCGTTTCATGATTTCTCCCCATATATGTGTGAAACGGACCATGGCGGGGACGTGCCAGCGGTGGCGCCGTATGCCCCAGCAGCACGGTCAGCTTGCCTTGAGATTTCAGGCTAGGGGCGCCGCCCGGGGCAGTCGCCAGTAGGGGGTACTCGTCTTTCCCCGGGGCCGGCCGGCCAAGTTACCTGCCAGTACCCTAAACCCGGGCCGCGCCACCTGCTTCCGCGCCGGGGACCTTGTCCGCCGGGTGGGCCGCGCCTAACGTTTTAAGTGAAGCAAGGAGGGGGAATCGTGGAAATCTTCATGTGGTGGCTGGACCTGGACCTCGCCAGCAAGGAGTGGCTGCGGCAAAACCTCCATTCAGCGGAACTGCCGCTTCCGGTGCTCCAGGGGATCGCGGAGGCGGGCGGCCCCCACCCCGGCAATCCCGCTGCAGTGCTGACCGCCGCAGACTGGGACTTCATCGAGACCCAGTCGGAATTCGTGGACTGATCCCGCCCGCCGGCAGTTCAGGGAGCCGAAGGGGGCCTGAACCCGTTGCGCCTTGGCCACTGCGGTGGTTGCATGGTCCGCATGGCAACGGCGGCAGAATCATTCCTCCTGGCAATCGGCACCAAGAAAGGGCTGTGGCTCGCCACAAGCCGGGACAGGCGGGAGTGGTCCTTCACCGGCCCGCATTTCCTCATGGCTGAAATCCCCAGCATCGGAATCGATACCAGAGAGGGCCGCACCCGCATCCTGGTGGGCGTCCGCAGCCCGCACTGGGGGCCCACGGTTGCACACTCCGATGACCTGGGCGCCACCTGGTCCGAGCCGGAGCATGGCGCCATCACGTTTCCCGAGGACACCGGCGCAGCCCTGGACCGTGTGTGGCAGATCTACCCGGACGCCGAGTCCCGTCCCGGAGTGGTGTGGGCCGGCGCCGAGCCCATCTCCGTCTGGAAGTCCACGGACGGCGGCGAGCACTTCGAGTTGAACCGGGGCCTGTGGGACCACCCGCACCGCAGTGAATGGGGAGCCGGCTATGGCGGTGCGGCGGCACATTCCATCGTGGTGGACCCTGCGGGTGAAACTGTGCACGTCGCCATGAGCACCGGCGGCGTGTACCGCTCGCTCGACGGCGGCACGTCCTGGGAGGCGCGCAACAAGGGCATCTCGGCCTACTTCATGCCGGACCCCAACCCCGAGTTCGGCCAGTGCGTCCACAAGATTGCCGCTGATGCTGTGGTGGAAGGACGCCTCTACGCCCAGAACCACCACGGCGTCTACCGGACAGACGACAATGCCGACAGCTGGAACTCCATCGCGGAGGGCCTGCCCGCGGACTTCGGCTTCGTGATGCTGACGCATCCGCGCAGGGACGGCACCGCCTGGGTTGTTCCGCTGAAGGCCGACGGCGAACGCATTCCTCCCGACGGAAAGCTCGCCGTCCACCGCACGGACGACGCCGGGAACAGCTGGAAGCGGCTCAGCACCGGGCTCCCCGGGCAGGAGTACAACAGCGTGCTCAGGGACGCCGCCTCGGTGGACACCGCCGAACCCGCCGGCGTCTACTTCGGTACCCGCGGCGGGACCGTCTACGCGAGTGCGGACGAAGGGGAGACTTTCACGGAAGTGGCGTCGCACCTGCCGGACGTCCTCTGCGTCCGGGCGGCAGTGGTGGCCGGTGCCTGAGATCTCGCTGCTGCTGCCCGGTGTCCTGCAGCCGCTGGCCGGCGGGCAGTCCGTCCTGTCCACCCGGGCCGACGGGCCGGTGACGGTGGCACACCTGCTTGACGCGGTGGCCTCGGACTATGCCGTGCTGGGCCGGCGGCTCCGCGATGAAACCGGGGCCCTGCGCAGATTCGTGAACATCTATGTGGGCGGCGACGAAGTGCGGCGGCTGCAGGGCCTGGACACCGAGGTCCAACCCGGCCAGGAAGTGCTGGTAATCCAGTCCGTTGCGGGTGGCTGAGCCGCGCCTGGGGTCCTGACCGCCAAACGATTCCAAAATCGTTGACAATTTCGTCCGCGATCCGTACCGTCGGTTTCGTGCAGTGGTGATCAACTGCACCCATTCCTAGCGATGATGCGACAGGAAGGTACAGGGTGGCCGCGAGCCTGAGCCTCAAGGACGTCAGCCTCCACTTCGGCGGGGTCAAGGTGCTGCAGGACGTCAGCTTCGACGTCGAGCCCGGCGTGATCTTTGGCCTGGTAGGCCCTAACGGTGCCGGCAAGACCTCCCTGTTCAACTGCATCAGCGGCCATTACCGGCCAAGCTCCGGATCGATTTCCATCGACGGAACCGAGGTTTCCGGCAGTGCCCCTTCCCGGATGGCCCGCCTTGGACTTGCGCGCACCTTCCAGCATCCTGCGCTCCAGCTAAACACCACAGTGCTGCAGAACGTGCTCCTCGGAGGGCACACGCGGCTGCCCGGCGGCCCGGTCTCCTGGGCGCTGAGGATGCCCTACACCGTCCGGGCCGAGCGCGCCGTCCGTAACGAGGCGCTCGAACTCCTTGCCAAGGCCGGGCTGGGCTGGGCGGCGGATGTGCCAGCCGACGAACTCTCCCACGGGCTGCATAAAGGCATCGAGCTGTGGCGGGCCCTTCTTTCCAGGCCCGCCCTGCTTCTTCTCGACGAGCCGGCAGCCGGGCTCTCCCACGGGGAAGTCGAACAACTCATCGCCACCGTGAAGCGCCTCCGCGCCGAGCAGGACGTCACCATCATCATCGTGGAGCACCACATGGGACTCATCTCCGCGCTCACCGACCAGGTGGTGGTCCTGGACCACGGACGGAAGCTGATGTCGGGAACCGCGGCGGAGGCCCAGTCCGATCCCCGCGTCATCGAGGCCTACATTGGGAGGGACGCCGCGGATGACGCTGCTTGAACTCACGGACGTGACAGCGTCCTACGGGCCCGTGCAGGTCCTGGACGGGGTCTCGCTCAGCGTGCCGGACGGCGGGTCCGTGGGCATCCTGGGCGCGAACGGGGCGGGCAAGACCACCACGCTCCGCGCCATCAGCGGCAGCGTCAGGACCGGTGGACGGATCAGGTTCGATGGCCGGGACATCCGGGGCCTCCGGCCGGACCAGGTGGCCGCGCTGGGCATAGCCCACGTGCCCGAGGGCCGGGGCACACTGGGCCAGCTCAGCGTGCGCGAGAACCTGATGGTGGGCTCCTACCTGCGCAAAGACCGGAAAGCCATCGCCGGGGACATCGACTACTGCCTTGACCTGTTCCCGCAGCTGCAGGACCGGGTGGGCTCGCGGGCGGCGGCACTGTCCGGCGGCGAACAACAGATGCTCGCGGTGGGCCGCGCCTTCATGGCCAAACCCAAACTGCTGCTTTTGGACGAAGCCTCGCTGGGGCTGGCGCCCAGCACTGCCAAGGCGGTCTACCAGGCCATCCGCCGGCTGCGGCTCGAGTCCGGGATCGCCATGCTGGTGGTGGAACAGAATGCGAACCTCGCATTCTCCCTGGTGGACACCGCCACGGTCCTGGAAACGGGCCGGAACGTCCTCACCGGAACCTCGGCCGAACTCAAGGGCATGGACGAAATCCGCCGCGCCTACCTGGGGGGCTGACCGGCATGGGAACCTTCATCCAACTCGTCGTTGACGGCCTCGCCACCGGTTCCATCTACGCCGCCCTGGCCCTGGCAATCGTGTTGGTGAACCAGGCCACCGGCCTGATCAACTTCGCGCAGGGCGGCATGGCGGTGGTGTCCGCCTACATCGCCTACGTGTTCGTGGAACTCGGCCTGCCGCTCATCCTGGCCATCATCCTTGCCATTGTCCTGTCCTTCCTCTTCGGCGCACTGGTGGAACGGTTCCTGATCCGGCGGTTTGAACGGGGGGATCCGGACACCGCAGTGGTGGTGACCATCGGCCTGCTCACCCTGGTCACCGGCATCTGCGCAGTCCTTTGGGGCTACAACAACCTGGGGTTCCCGTCGCTCTTCCCGCTGACCAGCGTTGAAATCCTCGGGGCGGTGGTCAGCGTCAGGTCCCTTGCCACCGCCGTGACCATCGTGGTGATCATGGTGGTCCTGCAGCTGCTCTTCCTGCGCACCAAGCTGGGACTGGCCCTGCGCGCCGTTGCCGACAACCCGGCGTCGGCCGCTTTTTCCGGCCTGCCGGTGGGCCGCCTGCTCATGGTGGGATGGGGACTTGCGGCCACCCTGGGGGCGATCGCCGGCGTCCTCGTGGCTCCCCAGCTGACCCTCACGCCCGGCATGCTGGACACGGCCCTGGTCTATGCGCTCGCCGCCGTGATCCTCGGCGGCCTGACCAGCCCCATCGGCTGCGTGGTAGCGGCGTCCGCGATCGGTGTCCTGGAAAACCTGGTGGCCGTGTACATTCCCCTCATCGGCCACGACCTCAAGATCGCCGTGCCCTTCGCGCTGATCTTCGTCATCCTCATCGTTCGTCCCCAGGGCCTGTTCGGCAGAAAGGTCGTGGTGAGGGTCTGATGAGTGCCGTTGCCGCCACTGCCCGCAGGCCATGGGTCCGGATAGTCCTCGCCGCCGTCGTGGCCATAGTGCTGCTCGTGGCCCCACTGGCCCTGCCGGCCTTTGCGAACCAAACGCTGGTCCGCATCGGTGTCTATGCCGTGGCGGTGCTCGGGCTGAATATCGTCATGGGCTACACAGGCCAGGTCAACCTCGGGCAGATCTTCTTCGTGGGGCTGGGCGCCTATGTCACCGCGTACGGCGTCAACCATGGCTGGAACATCCTGCTGGTGTTCGCCGCCGCCTGCGCCGTTGCCGGCGTGGTGGGACTGCTGGTGGCCCTTGCCGCCGCCCGCCTGGGCGGCCTTGCCATCGCGATGGTCACCATCGCCCTCCCGATCGTCGGGGTGCCACTGGCCAAGCGCCTCTCCGAATTTACCGGCGGCTCGCAGGGGATCTCCGCGCGGTTCACGGACGCCCCGGACTGGTCCGGCCTGGACAACGACCAATGGCAGTTCTACATCGTCCTGGCGGTGGCGGCCGCGGCTTTCCTGCTGGCGCGGAGCCTGGTCCGGGGCAAGTACGGGCGGGCATTCGCGGCCGTCCGGGAAGACGAGGCTGTTGCGGCCTCCATGGGCATTTCGCCCTACCGGACCAAGGTCCTCGCCTTCACCATCGCCTCCATCTTCGGCGGTGCCAGCGGCTTCCTGTACCTCGCAGCCGTGCAGTACACCTCGCCGGAGACCCTGAGTTTCGGCCATTCCATCAGCCTCGTGGCCGCCATGGTCATCGGCGGCGCCGGGAGCATCGCGGGTTCGCTCCTGGGCGGCGCCTACTACGTCTTCGTTCCGCAACTCACCAACGCCATAGATCCCAACCTCACCACCATCAGCCAGGGTGCCATCCTCCTCGCGGTGCTGTTCCTGTTGCCCGGCGGCCTGGTCAGCATCCCCAGGGTGGTCCGCAGGCTGGCCCGCCGGACCGGCGCCGCCGGTGGCCGCTCCGCCGCCCGCTCCACCGCCGCCCACTCCACCGCTGCCGGCTCCCCGGCGGCTCCTGCAGCGGATACCTCCCAGCAGACCGCTCCAGCCCACCGTCCGGTACCGGACAGTGCGCTGGAGGGACACGAACAAACAGAGAGGCAAGATGGACCATGAAGATGAGAAAGAAGCCCGGCGGGGTACTTGGCATCGTTGCCGTGACGGCCGCCGTCGCGCTCTCCCTGTCCGGATGCAGGGGTGACAGCGGCGGCCAGGGCGGCGGTTCGGCATCCTCTCCGGGGATCACGGATTCGGCGATCACGCTTGGGATCACCACGCCGCTCAGCGGCGCCACCGCCGGACCGGGCAAGTGCACGGTTGCCGGGGTCTCGGCGTACTTCGGGGCCGCGAACGCCGCGGGCGGTGTGAAGTTTGGTGACGGCAAAACGCGCACCGTGAACATCAAGTCCTATGACGACGCCTACGACCCGCAAAAGTCCCTGGCCAACTTCCAGCAGATGGTGTCCGACAACGTGTTTGCCGCCACCGCCGGCCTGGGGACGCCCACCAACCGGGCATTCCGCGACGCGGCCATCAGCCAGAAGGTCCCGCAGGTGCTGGTGATGACCGGTGACCCACTGTTCAGCGACCGGAAGCAGAGCCCCTGGCAACTGGGCTTCGTGCCCGTCTACCAGAATGAGGGTGCCGCGTTCGGAAAGCTCCTGGCGAAGTCGGGTGCGCAGCACAAGGTGGCCATCCTGTCGCAGAACGATGACTACGGCAAGGGATACGTCTCGGGCTTCAAGGAGGCCATCCAGGGGGCGTCCAACATTTCGGTGGTGGGGGAGCAGACCTATGAGGCCACCGACACGTCCGTGGATGCCCAGCTCACCCAGCTGGCCTCCTCGGGGGCTGACGTCTTCTTCAACGCCATGTCCATCACGCCGCTCACCATCGCGGCACTGCAAAAGGCACAGCAGATCGGCTGGAAGCCCAGCTGGTTCCTGCCCTCCAACACGTCCAGCCCCACGGCGATCCTCGAACCGGGCGGCGCCTCCGCCTACCCCGGAATCTACTCGGTGTCCTTTGCCAAGGCACCGCAGAGCCCGGCGTTCGCCAAGGACACCGACGTCGTCAAATTCCTCGACGAACTGAAGAAATACGGGAACTACCCGGACATGCCGGCCTTCCCGCATTGCATGTGGAGCTACATGGTGGGGGCCACCCTTGAGAAGGCGTTCCAGAACATGAAGGAGCCCACGCGGGACAGCTTCATGACGGCGCTGCGGGACATCAAGGACCTGAAGGCGCCACTGATGCTGGAGGGTACGTCGGTCAACACCACGGTGGATGGCCAGCCGGCGGTGTCCTCGGTGGTGGTGCAGAAGTACAACGGCAAGGGCTATGCAACTGCCGAGAACTTTGGCTGATCAGCTCCGGGCGGCGCTTGGCACCGGCCGGGCGCCGCCCGGGGATTCCAGGCTGTCCACCAGTTCCAGCCCGCGCCGGGCCCACGCGATCTCCGCGTGGGCCCGGTCCACCAGGCCCTCATAGGTGAACCGCTTGAACGCAATGGTCCGTTCGCGGTCAGCCGGATCGGTCACGGCCAGGCGGCGCACCAGCATCGGGTTCTCCACCTGGGCGATGCGCTGGAGCTCACCCTCCCATTGGGCGAGCTCGGCCTCCCATTGCTCCTGGTGCCGGCGGAAAAACTCCCTGGCCGTCTCCGGGGATGCCGCCTCAAGGTAGGCGGCACGCAGGTGGGCGGGATCGCGGACCCGCGCGTACTCCAACGGGGTCTGCATCCACTCGAGGAAGGCCTGGTTCCCCGCGTCCGTGACATGGTAGACCCGGCGGGTGGCGCGCTGGCCCCTGGGCTGCTCCTCACCCTCGATGAGGTTCTCCGCTTCCATCTTGCGCAGCTCAGGGTAGATCTGGGAATCGGGGGCATGCCACACGTGCCCCACCGACATGGAGAACTGCTTCTGCAGTTCATAGCCAGACAGCGGGCCCACACGCAGCAGCGCAAGCAGCGCGTACCGAAGGCTCATGCGGTACTCCTCCAAGGGCTCAAGGAAGGTGCGGGGGCGCCCGCGCCCCCGCACTCCGGCGTCCCCAGCCTAGGCCGACTGGTAGTTCGTCCGCCACCCGCCGTGATACGTGGCGCGCGCCACGGTGGAGTAGGGCACGGGGCTGACCACGGCCCGCACTTCAGTCTGCACATGGGGTTCGACGGCGGCCTTGGCGGTTCCGCCGTTGGGCTCACCCCACACGACCTTCAGTTCCGTGCCTTCCGGGACGTTGGGATCGATGGTGGCCAGCGACAGGGCCCGGCGTTCATTGGCGCTGTAGCCGGTGAACATCGAGTAGCCCACCACGGTTCCGTCGGCGTCCACCACCGAGTCATAGTTGGCCGAGCCGTAGTTTGCCAGGGGCAGGTCAAAGAACTTGTAGCTTGGTCCGTCCACGTTGAACAGCGACGCGAAAATGGAGGTGACATCCTCCGCGTCCCAGGCCAGGGTGACCTTCTTGCGCTGCGAGGCGGGGTCGATCTTCTGGAGTGCGTCGCGGCCGATGAAGTCGTGGTCGAACTTGACGAACGAGCCGTAGCCCAGCTCCCACGGGGTCAGGTAGTAGTCCTCGATGTTCCCGGACACGAACGAGCCCGCCAGGGTTCCGGTGGCTTCGTAGCCGTCAGCGGGCAGCCATTCGCGGTAGCCGCGCTCCGCTTCGCCGGTGTAGATGGCCGGCAGCGGCGACGGGATCCAGCCGGACTCGAGGGTGTTGGACGGGTACGCCCGGGAGCCCACGGGCACCAGCCCGAACTCGGCGCCGGCCTCCACGATGGCGTCGCGGATGCGGTCGTGGTCCGCGTACGGGCCCCACACTTCCAGGCCCGGTGCGCCGGCCATCCCGTGCCGCAGGGTGCGGACGGTGGTCCCGGCGATGGCCATGGTGGACATGTTGAAGAACTTGAGCTGCTCCAGTGCGCCGCCGTTGAGCTTCTCAATGACCTGCCAGGCGTTGGGTCCCTGGATCTGGAAGCGGTAGTACTGGCGGGTCACGGGGTGGCCGTACGGCCGTGACGGTGAGCGCCGGTCCACGGTGATGTCCAGGTCCCGGTAGCCGCCAGTCTCGCCGTGGTAGAGCAGCCAGTTGGCTGCCGGGGACCGGCCGACGTACACGTATTCGTCCTCCGCCTCGTGGAAGAGGATGCCGTCTCCGATGACGTGTCCGGACTCGGTGGTGGGCACGTATTGCTTGGCTTTGTTCACCGGGAAGGCGGCGGTGGAGTTGATGGCGGTGGCGGTGATCAGCTTGATCGCGTCCGGGCCCTTCAGGAACAGGTTGTCCATGTGGTGGGACTGGTCGTAGAGGACGGCCGTCTGCCGCCAGGCGGTTTGCTCCTTGATCCAGTTCTGGAAGTCGGCCGGGACCACCGGGTAGATGTAGGAGCCGATCTGGGAGTTGCGGAGGAGGTCAACCGCCCCTTTCGACGCGTCGAGGACTTCCTGCAGGTTTTTCGGTGCCACGTTGAACCTCTTGTTCTGTATCGGATTGTTGGTGGGTATCAGAAGACGATGGTCTGGTTGCCGTGCCGGATGACCCGGTCCTCGGCATGCCACTGGACGGCGCGGGAGAGCACCGCGCGTTCCACGTAGGCGCCGCGCGCCTGGAGGTCCAGGGCGGAGTGCGCGTGCGTTACGCGGGCCACGTCCTGTTCGATGATGGGCCCTTCGTCCAGGTCCTTGGTCACGTAGTGCGAGGTGGCGCCGATCAGTTTGACGCCCCGCTCCTTGGCCTTGCGGTAGGGCGCGGCGCCCACGAACGCAGGCAGGAAGGAGTGGTGGATATTGATCAGCGGCACGGAAACCGCGTCCAGGAATCCGGGGGACAGGATCTGCATGTACCGGGCCAGCACCACGAAGTCCACGTTGCCCTCCAGCAGCTTCAGGACCTGGGCCTCCGCTGCTGCCTTGTCCGGCCCTGCGGAGGGGACGTGGAAGAACGGGACGCCAAAGGCCCGCACGTCCTCGGCCGTGTTCGTGTGGTTGGAGATCACCATGGGAATGGTCACGGGCAGTTCACCCCTCCGGTGCCGCCAGAGCAGTTCCAGCAGGCAGTGGTCGGAGGTGGATACCAGGATGGCCATGCGCTTGGGGATGGAGCGGTCGGTCAGGGTCCAGGAGAGCCCCAGCGGGGTGAGGGTCCTGGCGAGGTCGGCCTCGATTTCAGGCATCGCGGCGGCCAGGTCCGGCCGGTTGAAGACGACCCGCTGGAAGAAGTCACCCGATGAAGGATCACTGGAGTACTGGTCCAGGGAGACGATGTTTCCCCTGTTGCGGGTCACCAGGGCGGCCACCGCAGCCACGATGCCCGGCTGGTCCGGCCCGTCAACGATCAGGCAGGACTGGTCCTTGCGGGATTCGGTGTGCAGGACCATCGCGTGCCGTCCTAGCCCTCTTCCGCGGTGAAGTGCCGGACCCAGTTGGCCGTGGCCAGCAGGCCGCCAAACGTGTAGAAGTGCAGGCCAACCTGCCCCGGGAGGTGTTGGTGGGGGCCGGGCGCGCGGTCGGCAAGGACGGCGGCCAGATCGTTCACGAACCGGTCCGGTCCGGCGTCGCCCATGAGGTTGGTCAGCGAGAAGCCGTATTTCTTGACGATCATCGCGTTGGCGCCCACCCCGAAACGGCGCGCAAAGCCGAGGAGCCGTTTTACTCCCGCCGGGCCGGGGGTTCCCACGCGGATTGGTGCCTGGATTCCCCTGGCCCGGACCTCGGCGATCCACGCAGCCACCGGTTCGGTGTCGAAAGCGAACTGCGTGATGATGGAGGCGCCAAGGTCCTGCGCGGCGAGGGCTGCGGTCTTGTCCTCCAGCGCCCGCCAGAGGTCCTCCTTGCGGATATCGGGATGGCCCTCCGGATATCCGCCGATTCCGACCTCCCGGACCCCGAACTGCTGCAGGAGGCCGGTGTTGACCAGCGCCAGGGAGTCTTCGTACGGGCCCTGCGGTTCTGCGGGGTCGCCGCCCACCACGAAAAGGTGCTCGGCGGCGCCCGCTTCCGCCAGGCGCTGGAGGAACTTTTCGAGGTCGCCCTTCGACGCCAGCCTGCGCGCCGAGACGTGCGGCACGGGGGTGAATCCCAGGTCCCGGGCGGCCTTGGCCGCGGCCACCCGCATCTCCAGGTCCTCGTTGCCGAGGAAGGTGACGTTGATGCGGGTGCCCGGCGGAATGCTGTCTTTTGCTTCGATGAGGGCGGGAATGTCCTTGCCGGTCATCTCCAGCGAGAAGTTCTTGATGAGTTCCAGGGATGCTGCCCGGTTTTGGGCGGGCATGATTCGAGTCGCCATCAGGTCATCCTTTCGGCGGGTGCAGCGGTGCACCCGCCTCCAAGATTACCTATGCACATAGGTAATGTCGATAGCTAATGACGGAATCCAGGACCTTCCGGCCCATCGTCCATCCCGGGCCTACCCTTCTGCTGCCTCCGGTTCCAGATGGGCGATGGCGCGGGTGTCCTGGAAGGCCCGGACCCCTTCAATGCCCTGTTCCCTGCCCATGCCGGACTGCTTCATTCCGCCGAATGGCGCGCGCAGGTCCAGCCGGGTTGCACCGTGGTCGTTAACCCAGACGTAGCCGCAGACCAGGCGTCCGCCCACGCGGTCGGCCGCTGCCGGATCGGCGGTCCACACAGAGCCGCACAGCCCCGCCCAGCTCGCGTTCGCCGCCTCCACCGCCTCGTCCTCCGTGTCGAACGGGATCAGGGGGATGACGGGCCCGAACTGTTCCAGGGTGACCACCCGCAGGGAAGGGTCCGGATCGATCACCAGTGCCGGACGCAGGAAGTTCCCGCCCTGCAGTGCAGGGTCCGAGGGAAGGGTTCCGAACTCCCTGACATCGGCACCGGCTTCCTTGGCCTCCTCGATGAGCTCAGCCACGAAGGCCTTCTGCACGGGGGAGTGCAGCGGACCCATGGTGGTCCCGTCGTCGAGCCCGTAGCCGATGACCGCCTTTTCAAGCCGCTGCGAGAGCCCCGCCACCACCTCGTCCAGGCGCGAACGGTGCACGTAAACCCGCTTCGCGTTCATGCAGATCTGGCCGGTGGTATCGAAGATCGCGGCGTAGAGCCGGTCCAGGTGGGTGTCATCGAGGACCGCGTCCGCGAGGATGACGGCGGCGTCGTTTCCGCCGAGTTCAAGCGTCACCCGGGTGAGTGACTTCGCAGCCATTTCCATGATGCGCTTGCCGCCGCCCACGCTCCCCGTGAAGCAGACCTTGGCGATGTCCGGGCTGGTGATGAGCGCAGCCATGTCCGCGTCCTTGCCGGTCACCACGTTCAGCACCCCTGGCGGCAGTTTTTCGGCAATCCGCTGGACCACGCGCGTCGTTGCCAGCGGCGCGGTGGGTGGCGGCTTAACGATTGCCGTGTTCCCCGCCAGCAGTGCGTGCGGCAGCGAGGCCGCGAGGATGGCAATGGGCCAGTTGAACGGCACGATGACCGTCACCACGCCCAGGGGCTGGAAAGTGACCGAGGTGGAGACGGGAATGCCGGGCGCGGGCGGCAGCACCTTGGCGGTGTCGACGTCGGGAGCCAGTTCCAGGGCGAGGTTCCACCTGATCTCGAACACCAGGGAGTCCACCCAGGCTTCCATGCGGATCTTGCCGTTTTCCTGCGAGAGGATGGCGGCATCCTCATCACGGAAATCCGCGATGCCCTCCAGTGCCTGCCGCATCCGGTCTGCGCGCTCCTGCGCCCCCAGTGCAGCCCATCCGGGGTAGGCCGCCTTCGCCGCAGCAATGGCGTCCTGGACGTCGGCCGCGCCGGCCGCCGCGGCGTGGCCCACGATGGTGCCGGGCTTGCCCGGATCGGCAATGTCCATGGTGGCGGCGGCCTGCCGTTCTGAGCCTCCGATGTAGAGGCCGGTGGTCACCGGGGCGGACGTGTCCACTGTGTTGGTCATGATGATGCACCTCTCTGTGCGGTACTGCAGGGATCCTTTAATTTTCTCACTGGCGGATGTTTGGCGTTCCGTGCGTATGGAACGTCTCGATGGTTTTCATGCCCCAGGCCTGCCCCTTCCTGCGCTCCTCCTGGCTCCACTCCACCACGGGCGAGTCCGGGTCCAGCAGCAGGCGGGCGCCGGCGTTGGCCAGTTCGATCCGGTTGCCGCCGGGCTCCCAGACGTAGAGGAAAAACGTCTGGTTGATGGCGTGCTTGTGCGGCCCGGACTCGATGTGGATCCCGTTTTCAAGGAAGATGTCCGCGGCCTTCAGGATGTCCTCGCGGGTATCCGGAGCGAAGGCAACGTGATGGAGCCGGTTGCCGTGCTTGAGCCAGTCGTCGGAGTACACGATGTCATAGGACTTGTTGTTGAAATGGAACCACCATGCGGCGTATCCGCCGTCGTCGAGCCGGATGCGTTCACTCTCCCGCCCGCACAGCGCGTGGGCCACGAACTCCCCGTTGGCCACCACATCCTTGGCCAGGAAATTGATGTGGTCCAGCCGGCGGGCGTTAACGCCCCGGCCGGGGAAGGCCGAGGCCTGGTTCTTCAGGGCGGGTTTGTCGTCCGTGGCCACGTACCGTTCGGTTGCGTAATAGATGCCCATGAGGTGCCCGTCGGGGTCCCGGAAGGAGTAGGTTGGCCCCGTTCCCACCTCACCGTCTTCCCAGCCGATGCCCAGGCCGGTGGCTTCGATGGCGGCGACCCGGCGCTCCAGCGCCTCCTGGCTGGTGGCCCGGAAGGTGGTACGCCCGACACCGGCATCGGCTGAGGCGGTGAGCTTGAGGGTGTAGAGCTGGTATTCGTCCCAGGTCCGCAGGTAGGCGGACTTCGTGCCCGCGCTGCTGGTCTCCGCTACGACGCGCATGGCGAGCAGGTCGCGGAAGAACCACAGGCTTTCCTCGAAGACGGGGGTCAGCAGTTCCACGTTTCCCAGGTGGGCGACGTCGAACGAGGTATACCCGGTCATGAAGCTGTCCTCTCTAAAGGGGTCGTTGTGCAGTCGTCACAGGCGCGGGCGCGGGAAGACGCGTCCTTCGAAAATCTTCCGTGCTGTCCTGAGGGCAGTTGAGCGGGTCACGGTATAGCCGTCCGGGGTCTTCTCGATGGCCACCTCGACATCAAAATGGCCGGTGGGGTGTTCCACCCGGAAGGGTTCCCCCGGTGAAGGAAGCGCGGCAAGGCCATGGCCCACCGACCCCTCCGACAAGACACCCGCCGCCACGGTGAGTGCTCCGAGCACGCCGATTGAGGTGTGGACCCGGACGGGAAGGAAGCTGCGGGTGGCTATGGCGCCCCCGGCCCGCGGCGGTGCCAGCAGCACCAGCTTGGGTACGGTGGCACCGCTGACATCGCCCATGCCCATCAGGCCCGCCGCTGCGAGGCGGAGCCCGGCGAGCCGTTCTGCCAGGCCTTCGTCTGCCTCAAGGTCTGCAGGGGCTTCCTGGCCGGTGATGCCCAGGTCGGCAGCTCGCATCAAAACGCTGGGCATTCCGTTGTCAACGCAGGTAAGGTCCACGCCCTCCGCGTGGTCCAGAGTCCTGCCCGTGGGGAACAGGGCACCCGTCGATGATCCCGCCGTGCCCTCGAAGTTGAGCCGGATGGCCGCTGCCGTTCCCGGAACGCCGTCGATTGCCACTGCCTCACCTGCCGCCGGGCCGCCGTCGTAATCCACCACCCCGCCGGGCGTGGCAAACCGCGCGGTGGCCATGCTGCCGGTGTTCACCATCCGGATGCGCACCTCGGTGTGGCCATCGGTGGGCTGCACCAGGCCCCGCTCCACGGCGAAGGGTCCCACGGCGGCAAGGATGTTTCCGCAGTTCTGGCGGCCGGTGACCAGTGCCGTGTCGACGCCGACCTGGAGGAAGAGGTAGTCGACGTCCGCGCCGGCGTCCGGGGACGGGGCGATGACCGCAACCTTGCTGGTCAGGGGGTGTGCCCCGCCGAGCCCGTCCACCTGCCGTGGATCGGGAGAGCCCATGATCCTCAGCAGCAGGTCGTCGCGTTCCGCGGGATCCGCGGGCAGGTCGGAGGCGAGGAACAGGGCACCCTTGGAGGTCCCTCCCCGCATGAGGAGGCAGGGGATCCCCTTAGTTTCGGGCATTTCCACCCTCGCGTTCCACGGCGGGCATGGTGCCTGGACGGCCCATGGTCAGTCCTTTCCGGCGGACAGTGCCAGACAACCATGCTCTGGAACTCTGGTCAAGACATCCGATACAATTTTGTTAGCAATCGTGTTGGTACTGGATGTCCCGGGCTGCTTTCCACCGTGGACCGAACGACGGAGTTCGCAGTGACAGGGATTTCGCAGTGACGGAGACTTTGCAGGAAGCGCTGGACCGCGCGGCTTCCCCGGTCCAGCTTTTGCGCGATTCCCCCGCCAGCCCCCATGTTTTCCCCGTGCGGGCCGAGTTCAGCAACTGGCGCTCCGAGCAGAATTCCTGGCGCAGCACCTGTGCCCTCCTCGACCAGTCGCACCACATGACCGATCTCTTCCTGTCCGGGCCGGGAGCGGAGGGGCTGCTTCGCGGGCTCGCGGTGAACTCCTTCGCGAATTTCCCCGTGGACCGCGCCAAGCAGTTCATCGCGGTGAACCATTCCGGACAACTCATCGGCGACGCCATCCTGGCTCACCTCGACGAACAGTCCTACAACCTCGTGGGGCACCCAATGGCCATCGACTGGGTGCAGTACCACGCCGAGTCCGGCGAACACGACGTGGACGTCTCCCGTGACGGGAACTCAATCGTCCGCGCCGGTGATCCCCGCCTGTTCCGCTTCGAGCTCCAGGGGCCCACCGCCCTGGCCATTGTCGAAAAGTTGACCGGTGCCCCGGTGCCGCAGCTTGGGTTCTTCCACATGGGGCGCTTTCCGATCGCCGGGCTGCAGGTCCGCGGGATCCGGCACGGCATGGCGGGACAACCGGGGTATGAGCTCTTCGGACCCTGGGCCGAGGGCGCCCGCGTCAGGGACGCGCTGCTGCAGGCGGGCGGCGAATTCGGCCTGACCCAGGTGGGGGCAAAGGGCTATTCGACGGCGAACCTTGAGTCCGGCTGGGTGCCCTCACCAGTGCCGGCGGTCTTCACGGACGAACGGTTGCGTGGCTACCGCGAATGGCTTCCGGCGTCAGCTGCCGGTTCACTCGGGGGAAGTTTCGATTCAGCGGACATCGAGGACTACTTCGTCACCCCGTACGAGCTCGGGTATGGCCGCTCGGTCGCGTTCGACCACGACTTCGTGGGGCGGGATGCGCTTGAAGCGCTCTCCCGGACCTCCTCCCGCCGCAAGGTGACGCTCGTCTGGAACCCCGACGACGTCCAGGACGTGATGGGTTCCATCCTGCGTCCCGGGATTCCCGCCAAGTACATCGAACTGCCCAAGGCCCGCTACGCCCTCTTCCAGGTGGACCGGGTCCTCCAGGACGGCAGGACGGTGGGCCAGTCCTTTGACTGCGGCTACATCGCCAACGAGCACTCCTTTGTTTCCCTGGCGGCCGTGGACAACCTTGAGGACGGTGCCGAGGTCACTGTGCTCTGGGGCGAAGAGCCCAACTCCGCCAAACTGCAGGTGGAACCCCACCGTCAGGTCCCCATCCGAGCGACCGTCGCCCCCGCTCCTTTCGTGCAATACGCACGCGAGAGCTACCGCGCCACCCACTGAACCGAAGGAGAAAGCCCATGGCCCCGAAATCCCTGCAGGACGTGCTTGATGCGGCGGGCAACACCGTCGAACTGCTGCGCAATTCCCAGCTCGGCACCTACATCTATCCGGTGGTTCCCGCCGAGTTCACCAACTGGCGGCGCGAGCAGCGCGCATGGCGTGAAACGGCGGTGCTCTATGACCAGTCCCACCATATGGTCAACTTCTTCGTGAAGGGCCCCGATGCCCTGAAGCTCTTCTCGGACACGGGCATCAACAGCTTTGCCAACTTCCCGGTGAACACCGCAAAGCAGTTCGTTCCCACGGCCTCCAACGGCGGAGTCATCGGCGACGGCATCCTGTTCCACCTGGAAGAGCAGGAGTTTGTCTACGTTGGCCGCGCGCCGGCCGCCAACTGGCTCCAGTTCCACGCCGAAACCGGCGGATACGACGTCGAATGCACCTACGATGACAGGTCTCCGTCGCGCCCCTACGGCCAGGCAGTCACCCGGAAGTATTACCGTTTCCAGATCCAGGGCCCCAGCGCCTGGCAGATCATCGAGAAGCTCAACGGCGGAACGCTTGAGCAGGTGAAGTTCTTCCACATGGGCCACCTGGCCATCGCCGGGGAACAGGTCCGCACGCTGCGCCACGGCATGGCGGGGGCCCCGGGGCTGGAAATCTGGGGACCCTACGAACAGCACGGAAAAATCCGGGATGCCGTGCTCGAGGCCGGGACTGAGTTCGGGCTGGAACCGTGCGGGTCGCGGGCCTACTCCTCGAACACGCTCGAATCGGGTTGGATCCCCTCGCCGCTGCCGGCAATCTACAGCAGCGATGCCGAGCGCGCCTACCGTGAATGGCTGCCGGCAACCAGCTATGAGGCGGTCAATGCGCTCGCCGGCTCTTTCGTCTCCGGCAACATCGAGGACTACTACCTGACCCCCTGGGAACTGGGCTACGGCTCCTTCGTAAAATTCGACCACGATTTCATCGGGCGGGACGCCCTCCAGAAGGTCGATCCTGCCGCACAGCGGAAAAAGGTAACCCTCGCCTGGAACGATGAGGACCTGGCCACCATCTGGGCCTCGTTCCTGGACCGCGACAAGCCCGGCTACCAGTTCTTCGACGTCCCCAACGCCAACTACGGATCGTCCAACTACGACTCCGTCATCGATGCCGACGGAACGGGAGTGGGGTTGTCGCTCTTCACCGGCGTGACGGCCAACGAACGCCGCGGCCTCTCGCTGGCCACGGTGGACCCCAACGTGGAGATCGGTACCGAGGTCCGTGTCGTCTGGGGTGAACCCGATGGCGGCTCCCGCAAGACCACCGTGGAACCGCATGAGCAGATCAGTGTCCGGGCGGTGGTCAGCCCGGCGCCCTACGCGGTCACCGCCCGGACCGAATACCACGGCGGCTGGCGGACCGCGGCCGCCGGTGCACGGTAGTCCGGCGGGAACGGCCGGCCGGTCTGTTGCCGTCCTGGGCCTGGGGGAAGCCGGGAGCATCTACGCCCAGGATTTGGCCGGCCGTGGATTGCGGGTCACGGGAACGGACCCTGCCGTCGACGCAGTCCCGCCCGGGGTGCTGCGGGCCCCTGGCATCAGTGAAGCGGTGGCGGGCGCCGGCCTGGTGATCAGCCTGGTGGGAGCCCGCGCGGCGGAATCCGTCCTTGACGAGGCGCTGGCCGCCATGGACCCGGCGGCCATCTTCGCGGACCTCAACACCGCCGGACCGGACCAAAAGCGGCAGCTCGCGGAACGGGCGGCCGGGAGCGGCGTCCTTTTCGCCGATGTCGCCGTCCTGGCGCCCGTTCCGCGGGGCCGGATCAATTCGCCCCTGCTGGTCAGCGGCACGGGGGCGGACGCGTTGGTGGCCCTCTTCACCGGATGGGGCATCCCGGCCAGCAACGCCGGGAGCGAAGCGGGTGCGGCGGCCGGCCGGAAGCTGCTCCGCAGCGTCTTCATGAAGGGGCTGGCCGCCACTGTCCTGGAGTCAGTCACGGCCGCCGAGGCGGCGGGGGCAAAAGACTGGGTCATCAGCCAGATTGCAGCGGAACTGGGCCCGTCAGGCGATGCGCTGGTGGAGCGGATGCTTGAGGGCACGCGGCTGCATGCCGTCCGCAGGGAGGCGGAGATGGTTGAGGTGCGGGACTTCCTGGAGTCGCTCGGGACAGCCCATCCGGTAACGGACGCCAGCATCGAGTGGCTGCATTCGCTCGCACTCCGGCAGCAGGAGCTGGAGGAGGAACAGGCTGCGGACAGTCCTTCCTGACTACGCCCGCCACCGTCTTCCCGGACCTGCTATGCCACCCGCCAGACGCTGCACTCGTCTGTATTGATTGCTTTGCGCACGCCGCTGATGCGGTCCAGGATCCAGACCACACCGATGCCGGGCGCTGTTTCCTGGACGCTGCCGCGGCGGATCACCACGTCGTCGTAGGAGGGCCCCACCGACAGGCGGGCTTCGATTTCATCGCCGCGGTGGAGCTGGTCCAGGGCGCGGACTCTTGTTACATGCGTGGTCGCTTTCTTCAACATCGCTGGGGCCTCCTGGCTGGAGCTGGTGCCGGCTCTTGCCTGCACTACCAAGTGTGGGCCTGGAATGTTGCGTACCGGTTTCCCCGCGGTTAGGGCCCGGTTAGTTCTTCGCGCCGCCGCGGTTTCAGGCTGCGGCCCCGCTCCGGTAGGCCGCCAGGAATGTGGAAATCCTCCGGACGGCTTCCTCGATGTCCAGCACCGAGGGAAGGATGACAAAGCGGAAGTGGTCCGGCGCGGGCCAGTTGAAGGCCGAACCGTGGGAGACCAGGATCTTTTGGTCCCGGAGCAGGTCCAGGACGAATTTCTCGTCGCTCTCGATCGGGTACAGCTCCGGGTCAAGGCGCGGGAACAGGTACATGGCGCCCGACGCCGGGACGCACGTGACGCCGGGAATGGCCGTGAGCAGTTTGTGGGCAAGGTCCCGCTGTTCGCGCAGCCGGCCGCCCGGCTTCACCAGCGCATCAATGCTTTGGTAGCCGCCGAGGCAGGTCTGGATGGCGTGCTGGGCGGGAACGTTGGCGCACAGGCGCAGCGACGCCAGCAGTTCCAATGCTTCACGGTAGGCGGCGGTGGCGGCCAGCGGGCCGGTAATTGCCACCCACCCGGCCCGGTAGCCCGGCATCCGGTAGGCCTTGGACAAGCCGCTGAAGGTCAGGCAGCACACGTCCTCCGCCACCGCAGCGGTGTGTATGTGCGTGGCGTCTTCATAAAGCACTTTCTCGTAGATCTCGTCGGAGAAAAGAACCAGGTTGTGCTTCCGGGCCAGGCCGGCGAACTGTTCCAGGATGTGCCGGGGGTAGACGGCCCCGGTGGGGTTGTTCGGGTTGATGATCACGATGCCCTTGGTGCGGTTGGTGATCTTCGCTTCCACATCGGCCAGGTCCGGCCACCAGTTCTCCGCCTCGTCGCAGACGTAGTGGACGGGCTTGCCGCCGGTCAGGGTCACGGCGGCGGTCCACAGGGGGTAGTCAGGTGCCGGGACCAGGATTTCGTCGCCGTTCTCCATGAAGGCCTGCAGGCACATGGAGATCAGTTCGCTGACGCCGTTGCCGATGACGATGTCCTCGACCCCGATGTTCATCAGGCCTCGGGTCTGGTAGTACTGCGAGATGGCGGTCCGGGCCGTGAAGATGCCCTTTGAATCGCTGTAGCCCTGGGCGCCGCGAAGGTGGTGGATCATGTCCACCACCACAGACTCGGGCGCTTCCAGCCCGAAGGGTGCCGTGTCCCCGAGGTTCATCTTGAGGATCCGGTGCCCTTCGGCCTCCATGTTCTTGGCGGCCTCGAGGATCGGTCCGCGGAGTTCGTAGCGGACGTTCCGGAGTTTGCTGGAGTGTTGCATGGCGCGCATGGTTGATCTTTTCACAAAGCACGACGGCGGGCGGCGGCTCCACACCTTTCCGCCACACGTGCGGGAGGGGAGGACCCGGTCCAACCCCTCATCCCGTCCGTTACGGCGCCAGCCGGTCGCCTTTCCGGTGCACGCGGAACCAGCGGTAGCCGTAGCGTCCCAGCTCCACCTGGAATCCGCCGTCGGGATCCAGGTCGACGTTGCCGCCGTCGAACAGGTCCAGCAGCATGGCACCGCGGAATGCCTGCGCCGGGCCGTCCCCCGGCCCCACCTTCCCGCTCACCTTCACCGGATCCTCGCCAAAGTTGTGCAGCAGTACCAGCGTGCCGCCGCCGGAACTGCAGGCATGGGCGAACACCGCCGGCTCAGGCTGGTCGATGACCCCAAACTCGCCCCACCCCAGCTCAGGGGCCTCCCGGTAGCGGGCGATCAGCGTGGCCATGAAGGTGAACAGGGACTCCGGGTCCCGTTTGCCCGCCGCCGCGTTGACCTGCTCCGGCCCGTAATCCCCGCGCACCAGCGGTGCCACCAGGTCCGAGGCCTTGGCGTTGGAAAAGCCGCCGTTCTTTTCGCTGTTCCACTGCATCGGCGTGCGGACGGCGGCCCGGCTCTTTTGCCGGAGGTCCTCACCCATGCCTATCTCCTCGCCATAGAAGATCACGGGGGTGCCTGGCAGGGAGAACATCAGGGAGTACACCATCCGGATCCGTTCCTGGTCCCCGCCCAGCATCGGGGGCAACCTCCGCCGCAGCCCCCTGCCGTAGACCTGCATGTTCTTCTCCGGCCCAAAGGCTGCGAAGACCTCCTGCCGCTCCCCGTCGCTGAGCTTGTCCAGCGTGAGCTCGTCATGGTTCCGCACGAACATGGCCCATTGGTTGTCCGGGTTTATGGGCGGCCGGCTCTTGAGCGTTTCCGCCAGCGGCCTGGCGTCCTTCCGGGCCAGTGACAGGTAGATGTGCTGCATGGACATGAAGTCGAACTGCATGTTCAGCTCACTGCCCTCCGGGCCGCCGAAGTACTCGAGCTGCTCCTTGTAGGGCAAGTTCACTTCGCCCAGCAGCACGGCGCTGCCGTTGCGCCGGTTCAGGAAGCTGCGCAGCGCGCTGAGGTAGCCATGCGGGTTGATGTTTGCTGCCTGGTCCTTGGGTTGGCCCCTGATTTCCAGGAAGAACGGCACGGCGTCCAGCCGGAAGCCGTCCAGCCCCAGTTCCAGCCAGAGTCCCATGGCTTTTGCGATCTGGTCGCGGACTTTCGGGTTTGTGACGTTCAGGTCCGGCTGGTACTTGGCAAACATGTGCAGGTACCACTCGCCGGTGGCCTCGTCGAGGGTCCAGAGCGAGTTCTCCTCCCCAGGGAACACCACCTCGGCGGAGGTGTCCGGGGGTGTGTCCTGCCGCCACACGTAGAAGTCGCGGTACGGGTTGTCGGTTGATTTCCGGGCCGCCACGAACCAGGGGTGCTGGTCGGAGGTGTGGTTGACCACGAAGTCGGCGATGACCCGCAGGCCCCGGTCCTTGGCGGCACGGATGAACTCCACCAGGTCGCCCAGCGTGCCGAGCCGCGGGTCCACGCTGAAGAAGTCAGTCACGTCGTAGCCGTCGTCCCGGTCCGGGGACGGGTAGAACGGCATCAGCCAGATGCACGTCACGCCCAGTGCGGCGAGATAGTCCACCCGCTGGGTCAGGCCGGCAAAGTCACCGGTGCCGTCGCCGTCGTCGTCAAAGAACGTCTCTACGTCCAGGCAGTAGATGACGGCGTTCTTCCACCACAGGTCGGACGTCTCCGCGATCCTCATGCCGGAGACCCCGACGCCGGATTGGCAGCCGCGCGGACCAGCTGAGGTTCAGAGGGGGTTCCGGCAGCAGCGGTTCCGCGGGTGCGCAGCTGCGGCAGGACGCCTGCGGCGAACGCGTCGATGAAGGGGGCCTGCTCCTGACCCACGAAGTGCAGGTACAGCTCGTCGAAGCCCAGCTCCGCATACCCGCCCAGCCAGTCCACGTGCTCGGCCAGGCTGGCGGAGACGTTGACCGTGCTGCGGACCTGCTCTTCGTGCACGTGCTCGCCCACGCCGTCGAAATGTCCTGCGGTGGGCAGGTCCCAGGGGATGGGCGGTGCGAACGTGTTGGTCCGCCACTGGTCCATGGCGATGGCTGCCGCCTCATCCCCGCTCCGCGCCCAGGAAAGGTGCACCTGCAGCACGGCCTTCCCCCTGCCCCCGCTGTCGCGGTAGGCGGCCAGCATTTCACGCAGCTTCGGCGCGGGCTGGTTGACGGTGACCAGCCCGTCCGCCCAGGCCGCTGCCCGACGCGCCGTGTCCACACTGATGGCCGGCGCGATTAACGGCGGCGGGGCACCGGGGACACCCCAAATCCGCGCCTGCTCCACCGTCACCAGGCCCCGGTGCGTGACCTCCTCGCCGCGGTGCAGCCGGCGGATCACGTCCACGCATTCCTCCAGCCGGCGCTGCCTGATGTCCTTCGGCGGCCAGGGGTCCCCGGTGACATGCTCATTCATGTTTTCACCGCTCCCCGGGGCAAACCAGAACCTGCCGGGAAACATGCTGGCCAAGGTTGCGGAGGCGTGCGCGATGATCGTGGGGTGGTACCGCTGGCCGGGTGCGGTCACCACTCCGAAGCGCAGGCCGGTGGTGGCCAGCGCTGCCCCCAGCCAGGACCAGGCGAAACCGGAGTGACCCTGGCGCGCTGACCAGGGCTCGATGTGGTCCGAGCACATGGCCGCATCGAAGCCGGCGCGTTCCGCGTGCTGGACGTCTTTGAGCAGCTGGCCGGGACTTATCTGTTCGTGCGATGCGTGAAAACCGACAGTTACCATCGATAACCTCTACCGTCCCGCACCGTGCCGTGTCGAGGGTTCGCCGGAAATTCAGCGGGCCCGGGCCACTTGTCGGATAAGTTGGAGACTTGTGGTACTGCGTTCTGGCTGACGGTGGGAACGCAGTCGATGGAAGGGAAGTACCTCGATGGGCGGCGTGCTGATCGGGCTGGCGGTGATCGGCGTCGTCATAGCTGCCGGGTATATCGCCGCGCGCTGCGGCCTGGGCGATGAAGCCACCATCTCGGCGCTGACCCGGACCGCCTTTTTCATCACCAACCCGGTACTGCTTTTCACAGTGGTGCTTAAGTCGGATTTGTCCGTGGTCTTCTCCGCCTATGTTCCGCTTGCCATGATCACCGCCGCGGTGACCGCGCTGCTTTATGTGGCCGCCAGCCGCATCTGGTTCCGCAGGCCGCTGGCCGAAACGGCAGTGGGCGCGATGGCCGGCTCCTACGTTAATGCCAACAACATCGGCATCCCCATCACCCTCTATGCCCTGGGTGACGCCACTCCCGTGGCCCCGGTCCTGCTGGTCCAGCTGCTCCTGTTCGCCCCGCTGGTCCTGACGCTTCTTGACCTCAGCGAAGCCGGCCGGTTCTCGCCCCGGCTGATGCTGACGCAGCCCTTCCGCAACCCCATGATCATCGCCTCGCTCCTGGGCGTGGTTCTGGCCGCGTTCCACGTGCAGCTGCCGGCCCCGGTGATGGCACCGCTCACCCTCCTGGGCGGTGCGGCCGTCCCGGTGGTGCTGCTGGCGTTCGGCATGTCACTGCACGGCACCAAAATGCTCCGAAGCGGCGGCCACACGGCCGAAATCCTTACTGCCACGGCACTGAAGTCCACCGTGATGCCGGCGGTGGCCTTCGTCGTCGGGCGCTTCCTCTTGAACCTGGACCACCACATGCTCCTGGGCGTGGTGCTGATGGCAGCGCTGCCCTCGGCCCAGAACGTGTTCCTGTTCGCCAGCAAATACGGGCGCGGCGTGGCCGTGGCGCGGGAAACCATCCTGCTCTCCACGGCCGCCGCTGCGCCGGTGCTGGTGCTCATCGTTTGGCTGTTGGCAGCCTGAAGCGGGCGCGCCGCCCTACCGCCCCGGCCACGGGCCGGGCAAGAATGGGCACATGGAACTTCCCGTGATGCCGCCCGTCCCGCCCATGCTCGCCAAGGCCGTCAGCGGCATCGACGGCATTCCCGGCAGCGGGGACCTCAGCTACGAACCCAAGTGGGACGGCTTCCGGTCCATCATTTTCCGTGACGGTGATGACCTGGAGATCGGCAGCCGCAACGAAAAACCCATGACCCGGTACTTCCCGGAACTCGTGGCGGCGCTCAAGGAGAACCTGCCGCCGCGCTGCGTGGTGGACGGCGAGATCATCCTGGTGGGGGCGTCCGGGGACAGGCTCGATTTCGACACCCTGCAGCAGCGCATCCATCCTGCTGCCAGCCGCGTGAAGCTGCTGGCGGAGCAAACCCCGGCAAGCTTTGTGGCTTTTGACCTCCTGGCCCTCGGCGATGAGGACTACACCGGCAGGCCCTTTGCGGAGCGGCGCGCTGCGCTGGAGAAGGCGCTCGCCGCGAGCAAGGCACCAGTGCATCTCACCGCCGCCACCACGGACAAGGACACGGCCGGGCACTGGTTCGAACAGTTCGAGGGGGCCGGGCTGGACGGCATCGTGGCCAAGCGGCTAAACGGCCGGTACGAACCCGACAAGCGGGTGATGTTCAAGGTCAAGCACGAGCGCACCGCGGACTGCGTGGTGGCCGGCTACCGCCTGCACAAGAGCGGGCCGGACGCCATCGGCTCACTGCTGCTGGGCCTGTACAAGGACGACGGCGGCCTGGCAAGCGTGGGTGTGATCGGCGCCTTCCCGATGAAGCGGCGGCAGGAGCTCTTCCAGGAACTCCAACCACTGGTGACCGATTTCGACAACCACCCCTGGGCCTGGGCCAAGCAGGAAGAAGGCGAACGGACCCCGCGGAACGCGGAGGGCAGCCGCTGGAGCGCCGGCAAGGACCTGTCCTTCGTTCCGCTCCGGCCCGAACTGGTGGTGGAGGTCCGCTACGACCACATGGAGGGTGACCGGTTCCGCCACACGGCCCAGTTCAACCGCTGGCGGCCGGACCGGGAACCGGAATCCTGCACCTACGCGCAGCTGGAGGAGCCGGTGAACTTCGATCTCGCCTCGGTGCTGGAGACCGGCCGGGGGTAGCGGCAGGCTCTCGGTCGTCACAAACTGGCCCGGTTTTAAAGGGGGAGAGCCCGCCATTTGGGGAATGGCGGGCTCTCCGGCCTGAAAACCGGTCCAGTCTGTACGCGGCGGACGGCCTACTTCAGGCCGAGCTGCTTGGTGGGGGTCCGGAAGGATTCCTTGGCGGTCAGGGCTGAAACAGCGGCCACGGCGCAGATGATGGCAGTGAAGATGCTGATCTGCACCCAGCCGCCGGGCTTGATGCCGCCCATGGCCGCGACGATGGCCGGCGCGAACCCTGCCATCAGGAAGCCCAGCTGGGTTCCGATGGCGAGGCCGGAGAAGCGGACCTTGGTGCTGAACATTTCGGCGTAGAAGGAAGGCCAGACGGCATTGGCCGCCGCGTAACCGCATGAGAAGTAGCCGATGGCGGCCAGGAACATCAGCGGGACGCTGTGGGACTCCAGGCTCAGCAGGAAAACGGGGGTGAGGACCGCGCTGGCCACGGCGCCGTAGATGAAGACGGGCTTGCGGCCGATCTTGTCCGCCAGCATTCCGAAGAGCGGCTGGGTGCCCAGGGCCACGATGTTGGCGGCAACCACCAGCCACAGGGTGGTGGTGCCGTCCACGCCTGCCACGGTCTTGGCGTAACTGATGGCCAGGGTGCCGAACACAGTGGAAACGGCGGCGATGAAGGCGCAGCAGATCACGCGGAGGACGTCGCGCCAGTGGCCCTTGAGGAGGTCTGCCACGGGCAGCTTGGCGATCTGCGCGTTCTTCCGGGCTTCCTCGAAGGCGGGCGGCTCGTGCAGGGTGCGGCGGATAAGGAACGCCACCACAACCACCGCGGCGCTCAGCCAGAACGGGATGCGCCAGCCGATGCCGAACTTGATCTCGTCCGGCAGGGCCAGGACAGGGATGAACACCAGGGCCGCGAGGATCTGGCCGCCCTGGGTGCCGGTGAGGGTCCAGGAGGTGAAGAAGGAACGGCGGTTGTCCGGGGCGTGCTCCAGGGTCATGGAGGAGGCGCCGGCCTGCTCGCCTGCAGCGGAGAGGCCCTGGCACAGGCGGGCCAGCACCAGCAGCGCCGGAGCCCACCAGCCGACCGTACGGAAGTCGGGCAGGCAGCCGATGACGAAGGTGGAAGCACCCATGAGCACCAGGGTGAACATGAGCACTTTCTGGCGGCCCACCCGGTCGCCGAAGTGGCCCAGGATGACGGCGCCGATGGGCCGTGCCACGTACGCGAACCCGAAGGTGGCGAAGGACATGATGGCGGCGTTGGCATCGGCGCTGGGGAAGAAGACCGTGGGGAAGATCAGCGCTGCGGCCGAGCCAAAGATGAAGAAGTCATAGTATTCGACGGCGCTGCCCAGGAAGCTGGCGAGGGCGGCCTTCCTGGGTGTTCCGGCGGAGGTGAGGGCACCCGCCCCTGCGGACGGAAGTGTCTTGCTCATGGTGTTCCTTTGGTGTGACGACATTGTCGCGGATGGATCTGGGGGTCGCAGCCGCCGAGGCCTTGGTGCGGGCGGGGGATGCGGCTGGAGTCCGGTGGAAAGACCCGGCAGTTGTAGCCACATGGTGGGAGCTACTTTTGCGATACAGAAACTATGACTGTGAGGGCAGTCACCTGTCAAGAAAATAATCACCATCTAGAAATAGCTCTCACATTGTGGCAACATCGAACCCATGAGTGTGAACCAAACCACAGCGGCCAATGAAGAACCCGCTGCCGCCGCCCGCGCCGGAGAGCCCGTGAATGCCATGCCGCCGGAAGGCAAAGTGGGTGCCCGTCCCGCCGACCGCACGGACATGGTGGGCAAGGCCCTGGGGCTGCTGGTCCTCCTGGGTGATGAACCCCGCGGTGCAAGTGCCGCGGAGATTTCCCGCCGCGCCGAACTTCCCTTCAGCACTACCTACCGCCTGCTGGGCTCCCTGACCCGCGACGGCTTTGTCGATTACGAGCCGGACGGCCGCCGCTACCACCTGGGCCTGCGGATCTTCCAGCTGGGACAGCGCGTCTCCAACCACCATGGCTTCGCGGGAACAGCCATGCCCATCCTCCGCCGGGTCACCGAACAGACCGGCGAGGCCACCATCCTCAGCGTCCGCGACGGCCTGCACCACCTGACCGTCAGCAAGGTGGACGGGCCGCAGACCTTCCGCGTGACCAGCGACCCCGGCCACCTCGGCTCGCTCTCCACCACCGCCGTGGGCAAGGCCCTGGTGGCTTTTGCCGAGGATGTGGAACGCGAAAAGCTGCTGGCCGAGGTCCCGCTTGAGGCGCTCACTGACACATCCATTACGGACCGCGGCGCCTTCCGGGCCGAGATCGAGAAGGTCCGCCGGCAGGGATATGCCGTCATGGATGAGGAGAACGAGGCGGGGATGCGCGCCGTGGCCGTGCCGCTGCTCAATGACCAGGGGCATGCCTTCGCCTCGCTGGCCACCGCCGTGCCGGTGTTCCGGCTGGACCTTGAGGGGCTCGTGGCGCACGTTCCCCTGCTGCAGGAAGCCGCCGCCGAACTGGCCGCCAGGCTGCCCCAGCGATAGCACCAGGAGGCCTCACGGCTTCCCCGGAGACTTATTCTGTTCGCATCTAGAACAACAGTGCGATAAGTGAACATTTGTTGTACCGTAATCCCTATCACCCCGCAGCGCGGCCGAGTTCCGCTACTGCCCGGTGTCGTACCAAAGGAGCTGCACGCATGAGCAATCGAACTGAGTCCTACCTGGTAGGGCTGGTTGGTGACGGCGTTACGCCATCGCTCACGCCGCCTATGCACGAACGGGAAGGTGACGTGCAGGGCCTGCGCTACCTGTACCGGCCCATCGACCTGCTGGAACTGGGGCTGACCGGGGAATCGGTGGGCGCCATCCTGCACAGCGCCCGCACCCTGGGCTTCAACGGCCTGAACATCACCCATCCCTGCAAGCAGCTGGTCCTGCAGCACCTGGATGAGGTCAGCCCGGACGCGCGCCGGCTCGGCGCCGTAAACACCGTGGTCATCCGGGACGGCCGCTTCATCGGCCACAACACCGACTTCTCCGGCTTCGCCGCCGCCCTCGCCTCCGGCCTCCCCGGCGCCCGGCTGGACCGTGTAGTGCAGCTCGGCGCGGGCGGGGCCGGGTCCGCCGTCGCCTACGCCCTGCTCAGCGCAGGCGTAAAAACGCTGGACCTGGTGGACATGGACCCCCAACGGGCGGCGGCACGGGCTGCCGAGCTGCAGGGCTTTTTCCCGCACAGCACCGTCACGGCCCGCACGACGGCGGAGCTGCCGCAGCTGATGCCGCTGGCCGACGGCCTGGTGCACTGCACACCCGTTGGCATGGCAGCCCACCCCGGCGTCCCGCTGGACCTGGACCTGCTCGAGCCCCGGCACTGGGTGGCGGACATCGTCTACCGGCCGATCGACACCGAACTGGTCCGCGGCGCCCGCGCCAAGGGCTGCGAGGTCCTGGACGGCGGCCGGATGGCAGTGGGCCAGGCCGCCGACGCGTTCCGGATCTTCACCGGCCTGGACGCGGACCCGGAGCGCATGCGCTCGCACTTCCTGGAACTTGTGGCCGCCGAGGAGGTGGCCGCCTGATGCGCACCGGAATCGCCACCGTCTGCCTCTCCGGCACCCTGAAGGAAAAGATGCAGGCCTGCGCCAGCGCCGGCTTCGACGGCATCGAGATTTTTGAGCAGGACCTGGTCACCTCACCGCTCAGCCCTGAAGATGTGCGGAAGATGGCAGCGGACCTGGGGCTCGGCCTGGACCTGTACCAGCCCTTCCGCGACTTCGACGGCGTCACCCCGGACCTGCTGAAGGCCAACCTCCGGCGCGCCGAGGCCAAGTTCAAGCTCATGGCACGCCTGGGCATGGACACCATCCTGGTGTGCTCCAACGTTGCCACCGCCACCATTGACGACGATGCTGTCCGCGCGGAACAACTTGCACAGCTCGCAAACCTGGCCGGGGACCACGGCGTCAAGGTGGCCTATGAGGCCCTGGCCTGGGGCAAGTACGTCAACGACTACGAGCACGCCTACCGCCTGGTGGAGATGGTGGACCACCCCAACCTGGGAACCTGCCTGGACTCCTTCCACATCCTGTCCCGCGACTGGGACACCGCGCCGATCGAGGACATCAACCCGGACAAGATCTTCTTCGTCCAGGTGGCGGACGCCCCCAAGCTCTCGATGGACGTCCTGTCCTGGAGCCGCCATTACCGGGTGTTCCCGGGCGAGGGGCAGTTCGAGCTGGCCAAATTCATGGGCCACGTGGTCCGCGCCGGCTACACCGGACCCGTCTCGCTGGAGGTCTTCAACGACGTCTTCCGCCAGTCGGACGTCGAGCGCACCGCGGTGGATGCCATGCGGTCCCTGATCTGGCTGGAGGAGCAAAGCGCCAAATGGCTCGCCGGCACCGAAGCCGCGCCCGGCAACGCAGGCGCGCTCCGCCGTCGTTATCCCATGGAACTTGCCACGCTGCCCAAAGTGAACGAACCCGCCGGCTTCAACTTTGCCGAGGTCAAGGCGGACGACACCGCCCAGCTGGAGAAGCTCCTGGGCCAGCTCGGGTTCCAGTTCGAGGGCCGGCACCGCACCAAGGACGTCCAGCTGTGGACCATGGGCCAGGCCCGGGTCATCATCAACGAGCAGGCCGCACGGCACGCCGAACCGGCAATTGCCGCACTGGGGTTCGACGTCGATTCCCCCGTGATCGCCTCCGCCCGCGCCCAGCAGCTCAAGGCCCCCGTGGTGGCCCGCAAGGTCCAGGCGGACGAGGAAGTGTTCCAGGGCATCTGCGCCCCGGACTCCACCGAGATCTTCCTCTGCCAGGGCAGCCCGGACGGAACCGCAGCGTGGACGCACGAATTCGGGGAAGGGCTGGAACACCCGTCAGCAGGAGCGAGGGCGGTCATCGACCACGTCAACCTGGCCCAGCCGTGGCAGCACTTCGACGAGGCTGTCCTCTTCTACACCAGCGCCCTGGCCCTGGAGCCCCAGCCCTTCGCCGAGGTGCCCAGCCCCAGCGGGCTGGTCCGGTCCCAGGTCATGCAGACCTCCGACGGCGCGGTGCGGCTCGTGCTCAACCTGGCACCCATCCAGCAGGCACGGAACGAGGCCCGGAAGACCTACCAGGAACACATCGCCTTCGCCGTGGAGGACCTGGTGGCCACCGCCCGGGCCGCGCGGGAGCGCGGCCTGGAATTCCTCCAGATCCCGGCCAACTACTACGAGGACCTGGACGCGCGGTTCGACCTGGAACCGGGATTCCTGGCCACGCTGCAGGAACTCAACCTGCTGTTCGACCGGGATGCCGACGGCGAGTTCCTGCACTTCTACACCGCGACCGTGGGCAGCGTGTTCTTCGAAATGGTGGAACGCCGCGGCCGTTACGACGGATACGGCGCCCCGAACGCCCCGGTGCGGCACGCGGTCCAGTACGACTCGCTGCACCGCAGCCCTTAAACCCGCACCACCCAAAACCCAGACGCAACAAACCCAACAGATCAGAAAGGAGCCAGCCGTGAAGGAAGACATCAACGCCGAGCTGGAGTCGGAGGAGCTCGTGCCCCCGGCCGAACCCAAGGCTGCCCACCAGCCCCTGGACAAGGCCATCGAGTCGCAGGCGGACCTCAGTGCAGAGATCAACGCCATCGGCGAGGCTTACCGGCGCGCCCTCAAGGACGGCGGCCGGCCGGAGATCCAGCCGCGCCTGGACTACCCGCCGTACCGCAGCAGCATCCTGCGCCACCCCACCAAGAGCCTGCAGCACGCGGACCCCGAGACCATCGAGCTGTACTCGCCGGCGTTCGGGCACCAGGACGTACACGCCCTGGAATCGGACCTGACGATTCAGCACAACGGGGAACCGCTGGGCGAACGGATCATCGTCTCCGGCAAGGTCCTGGACGGCGACGGCCGCCCGGTGGCAGGACAGCTGGTGGAAATCTGGCAGGCCAACTCCTCCGGCCGCTACATCCATAAGCGTGACCAGCACCCCGCGCCCATCGACCCCAACTTCACCGGCATTGGCCGCTGCATCACCGGCCCGGACGGCTCGTACCGGTTCATCACCATCAAGCCCGGCGCCTACCCGTGGAAGAACCACCTGAACGCGTGGCGGCCGGCGCACATCCACTTCTCGCTGTTCGGCACCGAGTTCACCCAGCGGATCATCACCCAGATGTACTTCCCCGGTGACCAGCTCTTCCCGCTGGACCCGATCTACCAGACCATCGTTGACCAGGATGCCCGCGACCGGCTGGTGGCCACCTATGACCACAGCATCACCGAGCCCGAATGGGCCCTGGGCTACAACTGGGACATCGTCCTGACCGGTCCCAAGCGGACCTGGACCGAAAACGAGGCGCTCGGCGCCGCAGGCGACGAGGAGTAGGAAAGATGAGCACCAAACTGGTACCCACCCCCGGCCAGACCGTGGGCCCGTTCTACGGCTACGCGCTCCCGTTCGAGAAGGACAACGAACTCCTGCCCCCAGGCTTCCCGGGCTCCATCCGCCTGCAGGGCACCGTCTATGACGGCGCCGGCCACACCATCCCGGACGCCATCCTGGAGATCTGGCAGCCGGACGCGGACGGCAAGGTTGTCCAGCGCACCGGTTCCCTGGTCCGCGACGGCTACACCTTCACCGGCTGGGGCCGCGGCGCCGTGGGCAACTCCGGCGTCTTCACCTTCACCACCGTCAACCCCGGCCCCACCAAGCCGGGCGCGGCACCGTTCATTTCGGTGGCGCTTTTCGCCCGCGGCCTGACCAACCGGCTGTTCACCCGCATCTACCTGCCGGAGGACACCGAGGCACTGGCCAATGACCCGCTGCTGGCCTCGCTGGAGCCGGAGCGCCGCGAGACGCTCATCGCCCGCCGCGACCCCGACGGCGGCCTCACCTGGGACATCCGTCTCCAGGGTGAGGGCGAGACGGTCTTCCTGGACTTCCAGTGACCCACGCCGCCGCTTTGGGAGACTTGCGCGCCTTCGCGGAAGAGGCCGACGCCGGCCTGCTCACCCCCGTCTCAGCGTCGCCGTTGGTGGCGGCGCTGACGGGGGACCGGGCAGTGCTGGCGGCCATCCTTGCCGTCGAAGCCGGCTGGGCCGCCGTCCTGCAACGGGCCGGGCTGGCACCCGCCGGTTCGGCCGCCGTCGTCGCCTCCGCCACCGAGGCGGGGCGCTACGACCTGGCCGGTATCGCGCTGCGCGCCCAGGGCGGCGGCAACCCGGTGATCCCGCTGCTGGCGGACCTCCGGAAGAACGTGGCGGCGCTGGATACCGCCGGAGTTGGTGCCGCGAAGGCCGTGCACACCTCCCTGACCAGCCAGGACGTGCTGGACACTGCCCTAATGCTGCTGGCCCGCAACACCGTCCACGCGGTGCTGGCGGACTTGAAAGGCACTACGACGGCGCTCGCGCACCTTGCCGGGGAGCATGCGGACACGCTGTGCGTGGGCAGGAGCCTGACACAGCATTCCCTGCCTTACACCTTCGGGCTGCGGGCCGCGCAGTGGTTCCAGGGCGTGGCCGCCGCGGGGCGGCAACTGGAAACCCTCGAGTTCCCGGTCCAGTTCGGCGGGGCGGCGGGAACACTCGCTGCCGGAACGGTGCTGACGGATGGCTCCCAAGCCACGCCGTTCACCCTGGCCGACGCCCTGGCGGCCCAGCTGGGCCTGGCCCCGGCCGCAGCTCCCTGGCACACCAACCGCCTGGCCATCACATCCCTGGGGCATGCGCTGGCGTCCGCGCTGGACGCCTTCGGCAAGATCGCCGCGGACGTCCTGTTCCTGAGCCGGCCCGAGGTGGCGGAGCTCGCCGAACCGCGGGCCGCCGGGCGGGGCGTGTCATCCGCCATGCCGCAGAAACAGAACCCGGTGCTGTCCGTCCTGGTCCGCAGCGCCGCGCTCCAGGCACCACAGCTGGCCGCCCAGCTGCATGTGGCTGCCGCCAACTTCAACGACGAACGCCCGGACGGCGCCTGGCACACCGAATGGCCGGCCCTGCGCCAGCTGCTGGCCCTGGCCCTCGGCGCCGCGGGCCACATCCGCGAACTCGCCGGGGGGCTGCAGGTGTTCCCGGACGCCATGCGCCGCAACCTTGACCTGTCCGGCCCGCTGCTGCTGGCTGAGGGCGTCAGCGCCGCGGTTGCCCCCCTCCTCGAGGAGAAGGACGGCCGCAGCGGCAAGCAGCAGCTGCAGGACGTGGTGGACCAGACGCTGCAGGCGCCCCCTCCGGAACAGGCCGCTACCTACCGCAAGCTGTTCCGCGACGCCTTCCCCGCCGCCGTCGTCCCTGACGCCCGGCTGGAGGAGCTCCTGGACCCCGCCAGCTACCTGGGCCAATCGGCGGAGATTACCCGCCGCGTCCTGGCCGCCTTTCCCGAATTCACTTCCCCTACCACCGACGCGAATGGAGCTTACCGTGGCTAAGCCGGCTTTGAAGGCAGCACTGCTGTCCCCGCAACGTCCCCTGGGCGACCACCCCCTGATGGTGGTGGGGCCCTCCCTGGGCACCTCGTCGATCCTGTGGAACAGGGTGGCGTCCCTGCTCGGCAACGATTACGACGTGGTGGCCTGGGACCTTCCCGGACACGGCGTCTCACCCGCCGCCATCGAAGCGTTCGACGTCGCCGCGCTCGCTGACGCCGTCGTGGACCTGGTGGACTCCATCGCCCCCGGTGAAAACTTCCACTGCGCAGGGGTCTCCCTGGGCGGCGCCGTCGGCCTGCAGCTGGGCATCAAGCACGGGGAACGGCTGAAAAGCCTCTCCGTGCAGAACAGCGGCGCCAAGATCGGCACCCCCGAAGCCTGGCTGGAGCGCGCCGAAACCGTCCGCACCCAGGGCACACCCGTCATGATCCAGGGGTCCGCGGAGCGCTGGTTCGCACCGGGCTTCATGGACCGGGAACCCGATTTCAGCAGCCGGCTGCTGCACGCCCTGCGCGACGCCGACCGCTTCAGCTACGCCTTCTGTTGCGAAGCGCTGGCCGCCTTCGACGTCCGGGAAGAGCTGGGTAGCATCACCGTCCCCACCCAGGTCATTGCTGGGTCCCTGGACGGCGTGGCCACGCCCGCCATGGCCGAGGAAGTGGCAGCGGGCATCACCGCCGGCGGCGGCACCGCGACGGCGGTGACCGTGGAGGGGATCTCGCACCTGGCACCAGCCGAAGCTCCGGCACACGTTGCGGACCTGATGCGCAGCCTGGCCACCTGGGCCGAATCACGGCAGGCCGCCAAGTGAGCGGCGCTGAACACCACGGAGCGCAACGCCACGGCGTGGTCCAGCCCGGCGCCACCAGCCAGGAAATCTACGACGGCGGCATGGCGGTCCGGCGCGAGGTGCTGGGCGACGCGCACGTGGACCGGGCCAACGCCAACAAAGATGAATTCACCGACGACTTCCAGGACATGATCACCCGCATCGCCTGGGGCGGAATCTGGACCCGGCCCGGCCTGACCCGCCAGATGCGCTCCGCGGTCACCATCACCGCCATGGTGGCGCACGGCCACTGGGAGGAGTTGGCCATGCACATCCGCGCCGCCCTCCGGAACGGCCTTAGCAGGGACGAGATCAAGGAAATCCTGCTGCAGACAGCCATCTACTGCGGAGTCCCCTCCGCCAACACCGCCTTCAAGACCGCCCAGCAGGTCTTTCGAGAAATGGACACCACCCGATGAACCAGGCTTTTGTGTACGACGCCGTGCGCACCCCCTTCGGCAAGTTCGGCTCCGGCCTCGCCGCCGTCCGTCCGGACGACCTTGCCGCGCACGTGATCAAGGAGTCCGTGAAGCGGGCGCCGGGGCTCGATGTCGAGCGGATCGATGAGGTGGTGTTCGGCAACGCCAACGGTGCCGGTGAGGAGAACCGCAACATCGCCCGGATGGGCACCCTGCTGGCCGGGCTCCCGGTCTCCCTCCCGGGCACCACGGTCAACCGGCTCTGCGGTTCCTCGCTGGATGCCGCGATCATCGCCTCCCGACAGATCAACGCCGGCGACGCGGACCTGATGCTCGTCGGTGGCGCCGAGTCGATGTCCCGCGCGCCCTGGGTGCTGCCCAAGACGGAGAAGCCGTATCCGGCCGGGGACATGACCCTGGCGTCCACCACGCTGGGCTGGCGCCTGGTGAACAAGGCCATGCCCAAGGAGTGGACCATCTCCCTGGGCGAGGCCACCGAGCGCCTCCGCGAAAAGTACGGCGTGACCCGGGAGGCGCAGGACGAGTTCGCCGCCGCCTCGCACAACCTGTCCGCCGCCGCCTGGGACGAGGGCTTCTACGACAACCTCGTCGCCCCCGTGCCGGGAACGGACCTGGTCCGCGATGAAGGCATCCGGGCGGGTTCTTCGGCGGAGAAGCTCGGCGGGCTCAAGACCGTGTTCCGGGCAGAGAACGGCACGGTCACCGCGGGCAACGCGTCACCATTGTCCGACGGCGCCTCCGCGGCATGGGTGGGCTCCGAGGCGGCCGCCGGGCTGCTGGGGCTGGACCCGCTGGCCCGCATCGCCGGGCGTGGCGCGCACGCCAACGATCCGCAGTACTTCGGCTACGCCCCCGTCGAGGCCGCGAACAAAGCCCTCGAAAAGGCGGGTATCGGCTGGGACCAGGTGGGCGCCGTCGAACTTAACGAAGCCTTCGCCGCGCAGTCCCTGGCCTGCATCAACGCCTGGGGTATTGACCACTCAATCGTGAACCGGCGCGGCGGCGCCATCGCCATGGGACACCCCCTGGGTGCTTCCGGGACCCGGATCCTGGGCACCCTGGCCCGGTCCCTGCAGGCCTCCGGCGAACGCTGGGGCGTCGCTGCCATCTGCATCGGCGTGGGCCAGGGCCTGGCCGTCGTGCTCGAAAACGTCACCGCTGGAAAGGACCAGTAATGCTGAACTTCGTAGATTCGGTCCAGGACGCCGTTGCCGGCATCAAGGACGGCTCCACCGTGATGATCGGCGGGTTCGGCAACGCCGGCCAGCCCTTCGAACTGATCGACGCGCTGCTGGAATGCGGCGCCACCGGCCTGACCGTGGTGAACAACAACGCCGGCCAGGGCGACCAGGGCCTGGCCCTGCTGATCAAGGAGGGCCGGGTGAAGAAAATGATCTGCTCGTTCCCGCGGCAGTCCGATTCCTGGCACTTCGACGCCAAGTACAAGGCCGGCGAGATCGAGCTCGAGCTGGTGCCGCAGGGCAACCTCGCCGAACGCATCCGCGCCGCAGGGGCCGGCATCGGCGGGTTCTTCACCCCCACCGGCTACGGCACCATGCTCGCCGAGGGCAAGGAAACCCGCTTCCTGGACGGCAAATGGCAGGTCTTCGAAACCCCGATCCACGCCGACGTCGCCCTGATCAAGGCCCTCAAGGCGGACGGCAAGGGCAACCTGGTCTACCGCAAGACCGCCCGGAACTTTGGCCCCATCATGGCAGCGGCCGCGAAGCAGACCATCGTCCAGGTGTCCGACATCGTGCCGACCGGCGGGCTGGACCCGGAGAACGTGGTCACCCCGGGCATCTACGTCAACAGCATCGTCAAAGTTGCCGGCAGCGGCAGCACAGCAGAAAAGGCGGCCTGACATGAGCGTGCAGTCCAACGAAAAGTCCCTCCAGACCTCGGCGACGCCGCTGGGCCGCGACGACCTGGCCCGGCTGGTGGCCAGGGACATCGCACCCGGGTCCTTCGTGAACCTTGGCATCGGCCAGCCCACCCTGGTGTCCAACTACCTCACTGAGGAACAGAACATCACCCTCCACACGGAGAACGGGATGCTGGGCATGGGCCCGGAAGCCAAGGGCGAGGAGATCGACGAGGACCTCATCAACGCCGGCAAGATCCCCGTCACCGAACTCCCGGGTGCGTCCTACTTCCACCACGCGGACTCGTTCGCCATCATGCGCGGCGGGCACCTGGACATCTGCGTCCTGGGCGCCTTCCAGGTCTCCGCCACCGGTGACCTCGCCAACTGGCACACCGGGGCACCCGGTGCGATTCCCGCCGTCGGCGGCGCCATGGACCTGGCCACCGGCGCCAAGGACGTCTTCGTGATGATGACCCTCCTGACCCGCGAGGGCGCCTCGAAGATCGTGGACGCCTGCACCTACCCGGTCACCGGCGTCGGCTGCGTCACCCGCGTCTACACGGACAAGGCCGTCTTCCTCATCGGCCCGGACGGCGTCACCGTCCGTGAGACCTTCGGCTGTACCCTCGAGGAACTCCAGGACCTGGTGCCCGTCCCGCTGAAGGCCACGCCCGCCGCCGCATAAGCCTGCGCCCGTCACCGCACCTAGGATTGGTAACCATGATTGACGCCGCAGGCACAGATACCCAGGCCGCCCCGCAGGCCAGCGACCAGTACGTCCAGTCGCTGGCCCGGGGCCTGGCGGTGATCCGCGCCTTCGACGCCGAGCGTCCGGTCATGACGCTCACCGAGGTGGCCTCGCGCACCAACCTCACACGGGCTACGGCCCGCCGTTTCCTGCACACCCTGGTGGAGCTCGGCTACGTGCGGACCGACGGCAAGACATTCGCGCTCACGGCCAAGGTCCTCCAGCTGGGATACGCCTACCTTTCGGGGCTGTCGCTGCCGCAGCTGGCGCAGCCGCACCTGGAGGAGCTGTCCCTCAAACTGGGGGAATCCACGTCCGCGGCCGTGCTGGACGGCACGGATATCGCCTACATCGCGCGGGTGACCAGCCGCCGGATCATGACCGTCGGCATAACGGTGGGCACCCGGTTCCCGGCCTATGCGACGTCGATGGGCCGGGTGCTGCTTGCCTACCTGCCGCCGGCGGACCTCAAGGCCTGCCTGGCGGCCACCGACGTCAAACCGCTCACCCCCCGCGCCCTGGGCACCGTCCCGGAGCTGCTGAAGGTCCTGGAAACCGTCCGGGCGCAGGGCTGGTGCCTGCTGGACCAGGAGCTGGAGCTTGGCCTCATGTCCGTGGCCGCCCCGGTCTATGACGGGGCCAAGGTGGTGGCGGCAGTAAACGTGTCGCTGCAGGCCCAGTCCGTGGAGGCGAAGCCGGACCCGCAGGCGTACCTGGCGTCCGTGGCGCAGGAGATCGTGGCCACGGCCAAGCTCATCTCCGCGGACCTCACTGCCCGCGGCTGACCTTACCCGGAGCTTATTGAAGAGGACGACGGCGGGTGCTTCCCGCCGTCGTCCTCTTCAGTTTTTCCGGATGGCCGCGAAGGCCGCTACTTTACGTGGTTGCCCAGCTCCCGGAGCGGGGTCTTTGCAGTTTCGCGCGCCCACCAGGCGCCTGCCACCGCCAGGACTGAGGAACCTGCCACGATCCAGGCTGCCGGTCCCCAGTTTGCCTTGTCCGCACCCACCAGGGCGGTGCCGAGCAGCGGGGTGAAGCCGGCGCACAGGATGCCGACCTGGAGTCCGATCGCCATGCCGGAGTACCGGACCTTGACGTTGAAGAGCTCGGAGAACCAGGCCGGGTAGATGGCGTTGGACATGGCATAGGTGCCGGCGGTGATCAGCGTGCTGGTCAGGAAGATCATGGGGATGTTTCCGGTGGAGATCACCCAGAAGTAGACAAAGATCATGGCCCCGGAACCGAGCACACCGCCGATGAAGATGGGACGCCGGCCAAAGCTGTCGGACCATCGTGCCATCAGCGGTTGGCTGGCGATCGCCAGGACGTTGCCCAGGATGCTGACCCAGAGCATGGTGGACGCGGGGACACCCACCGAGACCGCATAGGCCAGGCCGAAGGATTGCATGAACGTGTTGGTGACGGTCTCGAAGGACATCAGCGCCACCTGGAAGAACTGCGCCGGGTGCGTCTGGAACATCTTGGCGAAGGGGAGCTTCACCAGTTCCCCGTGGTCATGCTTTTCCTCAAAGACCTCCGGCTCCTCCAGCGAGCGGCGGACCAGGTAGGCGACGATCAGGACCACCAGGGAGAGCCAGAACGGGATCCGCCAGCCCCAGGCGAGGCGGTCCGCCTCGCTCATGGCGGCCACGGGCAGGAAGGCCAGGGATGCCAGCACGATGCCGGCGGAAATGCCGCTCATGGCGAAGCTGGCGAAGTAACCGCGGCGGCCTTCGGGCGCTTCCTCCGTGGACAGTGCGGAAGCGCCTGCGGTTTCCGCTCCGGCGGACAGGCCCTGCATCAGGCGCAGCACCACCAGCAGTGCCGGGGCCCAGTAGCCGGCTGCGTTGAAGTCGGGCAGGGCGCCGATCAGGAACGTGGCACTGCCCATGAGCACCAGGGTGAGCACCAGGGTGTTCTTGCGCCCGATCTTGTCACCGAGGTGTCCGAACACCACGGCTCCGAAGGGCCGTGCGACGTAGGCGACGCCGAATGTGGCGAAGGAGGCGATGAGGGCCACCGTGGGATCGCCGGCCGGGAAGAAGATCTTCGAGAACACCAGCGACGCGGCGGTGGCGTAGATGAAGAAGTCGTAGTACTCCAGGGCGCCGCCAAGGAAGGCAGCCAGCGCGGCTTTCCGGGCGCGCTTGAGCTGGCGTTGTGCTTCAGGCGTTGACTGCGCCTGGGCTCCTGCTGCGATGTGGGTCATGGTGGGGTTCCCTTCCACGCTGAAGGTGGGGATCTGTCGTTATTTGTACGCAATGCGAACAGGTGTGCGGAATGCGCCTAGAAAGAGGATACTAGTCGGTGACGCCAATCACAACGGCAAGAGGAAAGGTGCATCATGGCCGAACCACGCGGGCAGGCATCCCGGCTGGTCCTGATCGGCTCCGCCGCCTCACAGGCCATGTCCCCCGGCCTGTGGAATCCGGTTCTGCAGGAACTCGGCAGCGGGTGGACATATGAGGCTTGGGATGTGGCACCGGACGCCGATCTTGGCGCCGTCCGGCGCAGGCTCATGGAACCGGACATCGTGGCGGCAAACGTGACCATGCCGCACAAGCACTGGGCCGCGGAAACTGCTGATGAAGCCACCGGGCCCGTCCTGCTCAGCGGTGCCTGCAACCTGTTGGTACAGCAGGGCCGCCGCCTGGCAGGGCACAACACGGACGTTACCGCCGTGGGCGTCCTGCTGGAGGGCCGGTACCAGCGGCACGCGGTGTTGCTGGGCGCCGGGGGAGCAGCCCGGGCAGCCTTGATCGCGCTCAAGGACAACCTGGGAAGAGTGTCCATTGCGGACCGCGATCCCCATGCGTCGGAGGAGTTGCTGGACCTGGCCAACGGCTTCGGCATCGAGGCGCAGGCCGTCACCTGGCAGGAGGCGCAGGACCTGGCGCCCGGGGCATCCCTGATTGTCAATGCGACACCCGTCGGGAAAAAGGCCACCGACGGTCCGGTCTGGGGCGGCGCCCCGCTGGCCCCCGATGCTGTGCTCTACGACTACGTCTACGCCGGCCACGCCACTGCCAGCGTGGAGCGGGCCATGGAGTTGGGAGTCCGGTGCATCGATGGGTGGGACCACCTTCGTGAGCAAGCCGTGGCCATGGTGCCCCTTCTTGGCCTGGGCGGCCGGGCCTGCGAGTTGCTGCGGCAAACCCTGGGAGCCCTCCGGGAAAAGCACTGAAAGGCGGACGCGCCGAACGATAAGATCGAACAGGCACCGCAGGCCGGCGCAGGTGTGCCAACCGTTCAGAGAGGAACAGCAACGTCAATGGAGGAGCAGGCAGCCTACTTCGTGAAGTCGGTTGAGAAGGCATTCGACGTCCTGCTCGCTTTCACTCCGGACCAGCCCCGGCTGACCGTGTCGCAGGTTGCTGCCCGGACGGACATGACCCGTGCCTCCGCCCGCCGCTTCCTGCTGACCCTGGCGGACCTTGGGTACATCCGCGTCGAGGGGCCGGCCTTCGAACTCACGGCGCGGTCCCTGGACGTCGGCCGTTCCTACCTTGCGGGCCTGACCTTGCCCAGGGTTGCCGAGCCCCATCTCAGGGACCTGGCTGCGGAGCTCAATGAAACAACAGCCCTGTGCGTCCTCGACGGCGGCGATGTGGTCTACGTGGCCTGCGTGCCGTCTCCGGGGCTGCTCAGCGTTTCCATCACCGTCGGCACGCGCTTCCCGGCGTGGGCAACCTCCATGGGCCGGGTCCTGCTTGCCGGGCTGCCTGGTCCACAGCTGGAGGAGTACCTCCGGTCGGTCCAGCTGCGCCGTTTTACCGACCGCTCAATCGGCAGCGTGGAGGACCTCAGGGCAGAGGTGGAAGCGGCGCGGGCCAGGGGCTGGTCCATGGTCTCCCAGGAACTTGAGGAGGGCCTGCGCGGTGTGGCCGTCCCGGTCCGCCGCGGAAACGAGGTCGTTGCTGCTGCCAATGTGTCCCTGCAGACACACCGGGCAGCGGCCCGGGACATCGAGGCAACGGTCCTGCCGCAGTTGACCGAGGCTGCGCGGCGCATTGCACTCGATTACGGCGGTCCTGCCGTCCGCGCCGTTTAGCCCTCGCAGCTCCTGGTCCACGCAGCAGTTAGTCCACGTACCGCAGCCCCGCCGCTTCAAGCAGTCCGCGCATGTTGTAGATGTCCAGGCCCAGCTCTCCTGCTGCGAAGCGCCCGCGCTTGGCTTCTTCGTTCTTTTCGCGTTTCATGGCGGCTGCCGCTACCTCGGCGGCACGGGCGGCAGGCACCACCACGACGCCGTCGACGTCGGCAATCACCACGTCCCCCGGGGTGACCAGCGCGTTGGCACAGACCACCGGGACGTTCACGGATCCGAGCGTTGCTTTCACGGTGCCTTTGGAATTGATGGCCCGGCTGAAAACGGGGAAGTCCATGGCCTGGAGAGCTGCGACGTCGCGGCAGCCACCGTCGATGACCAGGCCGGCAGCGCCCTGTGCTCGGAGTGACGTGGCCAGCAATTCGCCGAAGAAGCCGTCCTCGCATTCCGTGGTGCACCCTGCCACCACCACGTCTCCGGGCCGGAGCTGTTCGGCTGCGACATGGAGCATCCAGTTGTCGCCGGGCTGGAGCAGGACGGTGACAGCGGTACCGCACAGGGCGGCACCGGGGTAGACGGGGCGGATATAGGGACGCATGAGCCCCAGGCGGCCCATGGCCTCATGCACAGTGCTGACGCCGAACGCGGAGAGGGCCTTGACGGCGTCTTCCCCGGCGCGGGTGATATTGGTGTGGACCACGCCGAGTTCCTGCATCATTGTTCCTTCCGAAGGCATGTCACCGGCCCTGTTGTGTGAGCAGGGCGTCAAGGCGTGGATAAACGTTGCGTGCGTTGTGCTCCTGGATGGCACCGAGTTCGGCCTCGTCAAGGCCGGCGTCGTCGATGTAGCGTGCCGTGTCGTCGAAGTGGTGGCCGGTCCACGGGTCGATGTCCCGCACCGCGCCGATCATTTCAGAGGCGAAGAGAATGTTCTGCGTCGGGATGACTTCCAGCAGCAGGTCGATTCCGGGCTGGTGGTAGACGCAGGTGTCGAAAAAGACGTTCTGCAGCAGGTGTTCTTCCAGCGTTGGCTTTCCCAGTGCCATGGCGAGGCCCCGGAAGCGTCCCCAGTGGTACGGCACTGCGCCGCCGCCGTGGGGGATGACGAGCTTCAGGGTGGGGAAGTCTGCGAACAGGTCGCCCTGGATGAGCTGCATGAACGCTGTGGTGTCGGCATTGAGGTAGTGCGCGCCGGTGGTGTGGAAGGCGGGATTGATGCTGGTGCTGACATGGACCATGGCAGGGATGCCGTACTCCACCATTTTTTCGTAGATCGGGTACCAGTACCGGTCCGTCAACGGCGGGGCAGTCCAATGGCCGCCGGACGGGTCCGGATTCAGGTTCAGGGCCACGGCCCCGTAGTCCTCTACGCATCGGGTGAGTTCCGGGAGGCAGGTAGCCGGGTCCACGCCGGGTGACTGCGGGAGCATCGCGGCCGGGACGAACCGCTCCGGATAGAGCAGGCTGACCCGGTAGCAGAGTTCGTTGCAGACGGCCGCCCATTCGGAGGAGGTTTCAAAGGACCCGATGTGGTGGGCCATGAAGGATGCCCGGGGTGAGAAGAGGGTGAGGTCGATGCCGCGCTCATCCATGAGCCGCAGCTGGTTCGCCTCGATGCTCTCCCGCAGGTCGTCGTCGGAGATCTTCAAATCCGCACGGGATGGCGGCGGCGAAGGATCCTGCAGCGCTGCCACCTGGCGCTCACGCCACTCCCCAAGGGCGGCGGGCGCCGTGGTGTAGTGGCCGTGGATGTCAATAATCATCGCGCATGCTCCTGGCAGGGGCGCCTGCAGAACGACGCCGTTCTAACTCGATAACCGCACAAGCAAATGTTGTCAGCAATATAGCTAACAATCAATGGTTAGCACGGGGTCCAGGCAGCCGAGTCTGGAGTACGCTGAATCCGGAAAATTGTCAGCAAAATTGGCAACCGGCTGAACAGGGAGATGGTGGGCTGTGGAGACCGTGGACGGAACGGGCCGGACCCTCACCGCCGCCGAACTCGCGGAGCTGCTGCGCACCGCCATTGTCAGCGGCGAACTGGTCCCCAACCAGCGCCTGGTGGAAGGCGACCTCGCCGCCGAGTATGGAGCGAGCCGTGGAAACATCAGGGTGGCGCTCTCGGAGCTGAGCGTTGAAGGCCTCGTGGAACGCGTCCAGAACCGGGGTGCCAGGGTGCGCGCCGTCTCTGTGGACGAGGCCGTTGAAATCACTGAGGTGCGCGCGGCCCTGGAAGCCCTTTGTGCCCGCAAGGCCGCCGAACGGGCCACGGACAGCGACCTCGCCGAATTGCAGGAGCTGGCAGCCCGGATGAAGGGCGCCGTGGACCGCGGAGACCGCGAGTCCTACTCGGAAGGCAACCAGGCGATGCACGAAAAGATCATTGCCATGAGTGCCCAAAAGACCGCCGCAGCAACCATCCAGCGCCTGCGCGGACAGGCGGTCCGCTTCCAGTTCCGCCTGGCGCGCCAGCCGGGCCGCCCGGCCGTCTCGCTCCCGCAGCACCTCGCCGTCATCGATGCCGTCTGCGCCCATGACGCCGATGCCGCCGCCGAGGCCATGCGCGTCCACCTCGAAAGCGTGGCGGACGCCATCCGCGCCAGCAACAAGTAGGCCGGCCGCCGGGCCACACGTGACGCCCAGCCGCGGGAGGACGCGCGCTGACAGGCGAATCGTTACCCACAACCTCCCCGCCGACTACTCCCGCCGCGGGCCGCTGCGCTCTAGACTCAACCCAACTGCGTGCAGCAGAGCCGCTGCACAGCTCGTCAGGAAGAGGAGTCGGCGGGTGAAACTGGGGATTCCGCGGGAACGCAGGGAGGGCGAGCGGCGTGTCGCCGCCACTCCGGATACTGTCAGGCAGCTGGCGGGGATGGGGCTGGACGTCCTGGTGGAAACCGGGGCAGGGGACGGCGCGGGGCATGCCGATCCCGCCTACCAGCAGGCCGGAGCCACCATCGTCCCTGTACTGGACACTACGGCCCTGGACGTCCTGGCCCACGTCCGGCCCCTTGACCCGCACACTGCCGCGTCCCTGCCGCGGGGAGCCGTGACGGTGGGCCTCGCGTCGCCGTCGTCCGAACTGCCCGCGGTGCAGGCGCTCGCGGACAACGGAGTGACTTCCTTCGCCCTGGAACTGGTGCCCCGCATCTCGCGCGCCCAGTCCATGGACGCCCTGACCTCCCAGGCCCTGGTGGCCGGCTACCGGTGCGTCCTGGAGGCAGCCATCAGGCTTCCCCGGTTCTTCCCGCTGTACATGACCGCGGCGGGAACCGTCCCGCCGGCCCGTGTCCTGGTGCTCGGTGCCGGCGTGGCAGGGCTGCAGGCCATCGGCACCGCCAAGCGGCTCGGGGCACGGGTTTTCGCCAACGACATCCGCCCCGCCTCAGCCGACGAGGTCGCCTCGATGGGCGGCACCTTCATCCGGCTGGACCTCGAAACCGCTGAAGCCGCCGGCGGCTACGCCCGGCAGCTGAGTTCCGACGCCGGCACGCGGCAGCGGCAGCTGCTGGCACCCCACGTGGCGCAGTCGGACGTCCTGATTACCACGGCGGCCGTCCCCGGGCGTCCGGCGCCCCTCCTGGTGACCCGGGAGATGGTGCAGGGCATGCGCCCGGGATCGGTCGTCGTCGACCTCGCCGCCGAGTCCGGCGGCAACGTGGAGGGCTCCGTGCCCGGACGGGACATCCCCATCCCCACCGCCGACGGAACGGGCCACATCACCTTGGTGGGGCTAAAGGACCCTGCTTCCGCCATGGCGTCGGATGCTTCACGCCTGTACGCCAAGAACGTGGCCAACCTGTTGGCCCTGCTGGTCCACGACGGGAACCTCACGCTGGATTTCGATGACGAAGTGGTGGCCGGTGCGTGCCTTACCCATGCCGGGGAAGTGCGGCACCAGCCCACCGCGGACCTCCTGGCGGCACGGACAGCCACGGCTGCGGCCGGGCAGGAAGGAACGCGCTGATGGACGGGATCGCGCTGCTGACCATCACCGTGCTGGCGGTATTCGTCGGTTTCGAGGTGGTCTCCAAAGTCTCCAGCACCCTGCACACGCCCCTGATGTCCGGCGCCAACGCCATCCACGGGATCATCCTGGTGGGGGCCATCATTGTCGCAGGGCAGGCAACGGACCCCTGGGTGCTCGCGGTGGCGCTGCTCGCCGTCGTCCTTGCCACGGCCAACCTGGTGGGCGGGTTCGTGGTGACAGACCGGATGCTGCACATGTTCCACGGCAAAAAGGACGCCCTTAGGGCAGACGCCCAACCCAAGGCAGGCAGCAAATGAGCCTCCTCGACCCCGTCTGGACCTCCCTGCTCTACCTCGCCGCTGCGGTCTGCTTCATCCTGGCCCTGCGCGGACTCAGTTCCCCGCGGACGGCCCGCCGCGGAAACCTGGTGGGCGCACTCGGTGCGCTGATCGCCGTCGTCACTGTCTTCCTGTCCGCCCGGCTGGAGAACATTCCCTGGATCCTGGCCGCCATCGCCGTGGGTTCCGCGGTGGCGGCGCCCGTGGCCCGGCGGGTGAAGATGACGCAGATGCCACAGCTGGTGGCGCTCTTCAACGGGGTTGGCGGCGGCGCGGCAGCCCTCGTGGCGCTCCTGGAGCTGGGCCATGCGGAAGACCCCTGGGTGCGGGTGGCGATCGTCTTCACGCTCCTGGTGGGTGCTGTGTCCTTCGCAGGATCAGGCGTCACGTTCGCCAAGCTGCAGGAACTGATGACCACCCGGCCTGTCGTCTTTCCGGGCCTTCCCGTGGTGATGGCTGTGGTCCTCCTGGCCGCACTCGCCGCCGGCGTCGCCGTGGTCCTCACCGCTTCGCTGCCCCTTGCGGCGCTGTTGCTGGTCCTGGGCCTGGCCGCCGGCGTGCTGCTGGTGCTGCCCGTGGGCGGCGCCGACGTGCCCATCGTCATCTCGCTGCTGAACGCCTTCACCGGCCTGGCCGTCGCGGCATCCGGCCTGGTGCTGGGCAACGTCCTGCTGGTGGTCGCCGGCACCCTGGTGGGAGCCTCCGGCACCATCCTCACCCGTGCCATGGCGGCTGCCATGGGCCGCAGCGTGGCGGGCATCCTGTTCGGGGCTTTCCGGGGAGGTTCGACGGCGGGGTCCACGGCCGTGAGCGGGCGTCCGGTCCGCTCGTCCTCACCGGAGGACGTGGCAGTCCTGCTGGGGTACGCCCAGCGGGTGATCATCGTCCCCGGCTACGGGCTGGCGGTGGCACAGGGCCAGCACACTGCCGCCGAACTGGCCCAGGCACTGGAAGCCCGGGGCATCGAGGTGGACTTCGCCATCCACCCCGTGGCCGGCCGGATGCCCGGCCACATGAACGTGCTCCTGGCGGAAGCCAACGTGCCGTACGAGTCGCTCAAGGAGATGGGCGAGATCAACCCGGAGTTCAAGACCACCGATGTGGCCCTGGTGGTAGGCGCCAACGACGTGGTGAATCCGGCCGCCAAGACGTCCTCCGGGTCCCCGATTTACGGCATGCCCATTCTGGAAGTGGCCCAGGCGCGGCAGGTGGTTTTCCTGAAGCGCTCCATGCGCCCGGGCTTCGCCGGCATTGAGAACGAGCTGCTGTACGAACCCCAGACCTCCCTGCTGTTTGGTGACGCCAAGGACTCCCTGGCCCAGGTGCTGGGTGCAGTCAAGGCGCTGTAGGCCGCCGCGCTGCGCCGGACCGCCCCCGCGGCGGGATACCCTTCTTTCAGAAGCCTGCTTTCCATCCGCCATTAGAGGACGCCATGACTGAGACCAGCTCCACTTCGCCCAAACGTGCCGCCATCATCGTCAATCCCGCCAAGCCGGTGGACATCGACGTGCGCGGCCTGGTGGCCAAGCACTGCGTGGAAAACGGCTGGGGCGAAGCCATCTGGCTGGAAACCACCAAGGAGGACCCCGGGGTGGGCCAGGCCAAGGAGGCTCTGGCGCAGGGCGCGGACATCGTCATCGCCGCCGGCGGCGACGGTACTGTCCGCTGCGTCGCCGAGGTCCTGGCAGGCGGTGACACCCCCATGGGCCTGCTGCCCCTGGGAACCGGCAACCTGCTGGCCCGCAACCTGGGCATGGACGTCACCGACTACGACGGCGCCATGGCCGGGGCCCTGATCGGTACCGAACGGAAGATCGACGTGGTCCGCGCCCGCCGCAGCGACCCGGACAAGGAACAGCTGTTCCTGGTCATGGCCGGCATGGGCTACGACGCCACCATCATGGCGGACACCAATGAGGACCTGAAGGACAAGGTGGGCTGGCTGGCCTACGTGGACGCCGGGATCAGGAACCTGCCCGGCAAACCCGTCAAGGCCACGGTGGTGATCGACGGGAAATCAGTGGTCCACCGCGGTGTCCGCAGCGTGATGGTGGGCAACTGCGGCAAAGTCCAGGGCGGCCTGGAAATCTTCCCTGACGCCAAGATGGACGACGGACTGCTGGACATCGCCGTCCTGGCCCCCCACCACGGAAAGCTGGGGTGGCTCTCCGTGGTGGCCGGCATGATCGGCAAGGGCCGGGGCAAAGACACCGCAGTGGAGTACTTCCAGGGCAAGACCGTTGAGATCACGCTGGAGCACAAGGACGACTACCAGCTGGACGGCGACCACGAGGGCGAGGGCAAGCACGTGCTCATGACCATGGAGCCCGGCGCCCTCACCCTGCGCATGTAACGGCCTGCGGGTGCAGGGATTTTCCGGGGCAGGTCCGCTACACCAGCAGCCTGCCCCAGCGCGCGTCCAGCAGCGGCGCGCCTGCCAGTTTCAGGGCGTGCCAGAGCGTCACTGCCACTGAATCCAGCACCGGGACCCCGGTGGCGTGCTCGATCTCCGCGGTGATGTTGGCCCCGTACAGGTTGGTGCACAGGTACACCAGCGCGTCGGGAGCCGCGGCGGCGAGTTCCAGGGAGCCGGGACGCATCTCGTCGTCGGTGACCCGGGCAAAGGACTCGTTGTCACTCAGGCCCAGCGCCCGGTGATCCACGGTCTTGATGCCTTCCCGCTCGTAGGATGCGATGACCTGGTGGTTCACATCCTCGGTATAGGGCGTGAAGAGGCCGATCCGCCCGGTGCCGAAGGCCCGGAAGGCCTCAAGGTAGGCCAGCGTTGAGGTGGTGGCCGGGATCCCGGTGGCGGCCGTGATCCCGCCGGCCAGTTCCTGGTCGTGCGCTGACCCCAGCCAGGAACCCGAGGTGCCGTTCCAGGCGATCACGTCCACATCCGCCGTCGCCAGCAGCGTGGCCGCCTCCGCCATGCCGGCGGGGTCGAACTGCCGGTTGGAGGAATCGTCCAGGGCGATGCGGGTGACCGGGATCCTGGTGAAGTGCACCGTGACGTCGGTGCGGCTGCCCAGGATGCGGTAGGTCTGGGGTTCCAGGCAGGTGTTGGAGGAGGGCACGATCATGCCGATCCTGCGGGGGCGTGTGGTTGCTGGCATGGGGGCTCCTAGAGGACGGCGGCAGGCAGGTGGGAGGCTTCGGCGGCAGGGGACTGGTGCTGCCGGAAGCCGTTGCGGTTGATGAAGCGGCCCACCGCACCCGGGTCGTGGAAGCCGCCGGCGTCCAGGACCACGCGCCCGTTGGAAACCACGACGGCGGGCCAGCCCGTGAGTGCCTTCCCGTCGAAGGGTGAAAAGTCGGTTCCCATGTGCAGGGCGGCGCCGTTGACCGTGCGTTCCTCGGCTGGATCGAAGACCACCAGGTCGGCGTCGAACCCCTCGGCGATGCGGCCTTTGCCGGGGACGGCGTTGATCCGCGCGGGCTCCGCAGCGAACGCGCTGACGAACTGCTCAACGGTGGCGCCTGCGGAGGTCATCGCGCTGAACGTGACGGGCATCCGGGTTTCCACGCCGGGCAGTCCGTGCGGCATGGCGCGCACGTCATCGGTGCGCTCGCGCTTCTGTGACAGGTCGTAGCAGGAGTGGTCGGAGGACATGGTGTGGATGGCGCCGGACGCCAGCCGCTCCTTGAGGGCGGCCACGGTTTCCGCGCTGCGCATGGGCGGGCAGCAGGCGAACCACTCGGGGAAGGTGGAGGCGTAGACGGTGTCGTCCAGTGTGACGTAGTGCGGGCAGGTCTCGGAGTACGCCTCAAGCCCGCGTTCCCGTGCCTGCGATACCAGGTCGACGGCGCCGGGCGTGGACTGGTGGACGAAATAGACCGGTGCGCCGGTGTATTCGGCCATCGCCAGGGTTTCCTTGACCGAGATCTCCTCGGCCAGTTCGGGCCGGGTCCGGTGCAGGTGTTCGATGCCGATCCGGCCGTCCTGGGCGTGCTGTTCGGTGCAGTCGGCGATGATGGGATCGTGCTCGGCATGGATGTAGGCCAGGCCGTCCAGCCGCACCATTTCGCGCATCACCTTCAGGATGGTGTCGCCGTCGGCCATGGTGGTGCCGCGGTTGGTGGTGTACATCTTCACCGAACGCACGCCCTCGGCGGCCAACTGCTCCAGCTGCCACGGCACGGTCTCATCCCAGCTGACCACGGCGCCGTGCAGGGCCACGTCGCAGCGTGACTGGGTGGCGAGTTCCTTCTTATGCAGGACGGCGGCGAGCGCGGTTTCCTGGGCATCGCGGGGGATGCCGAAGTCGATGATGGTGGTGGTGCCGCCCCACAGGGCTGCGGTGGAGGTGGTGCGGTAGTCGTCGAGGGTGCGGAAGCGGCCGGTCACCTGCGCGACGTGGCAGTGTCCGTCCACGCCGCCGGGGATCACGAGCTTGCCCGTGGCGTCGATGGTGCGGCCGGCCGCCGGGGCGGGTTGGGCGGCGTCCACGAGGGCGGCAATCTTTCCTTCGTGCACCACAATGTGGGCTTCCTGCCGGCCCGTGCTGTTGACGACGGTGGCGTTGGCTATGACGAGGTCTGGCTGGTGGGACATCGGTGTCCTCCTTGGAGGGGTGAAGTTTGTTTAGGTGGCGGGCTGCGGGGTGCCGGCGTGCTCCTGGCGGGCGGCGAGGGCCGCGTCCAGGTTGCCGGAGAGGCCTTTGCGGTCCTTGGCCGGGGGCGGGGCGAAGGCGCCGGCGCGGTGGGTTCCGGACTGCAGTGCAGCTACGGCTTCGGCCATGCGGATGCCGGCGGAAATGCCGTCGACCACGGGGACGGGAATCTGTCCGTTGAGTTCCCGGGCAAGCCCGGCCAGCGGGGCGCCGGCGAGGATCACGACGTCGGCACCGTCCTCGGCCACGGCCTGCCGGCCCAGTGCCAGCAGGGTTTCCCTGAAGTCCTGCTGGACGGAAGCGATGCTGGTCAGGGAGTCGTTGATGGAGCGGATGGAAGCCAGCCGGCCGGAGAGGCCGAACCGCTCCACGCACTCGCGGTACCAGGGCCTGATCCGGTCTGAGATGGCGATGATGGAAAAACGGTGGCCCTGCAGGGCGGCTGCGCACAGGGCCGCCTCGGTGATGCCGATGACGGGGACGTCCGCGAGTTCCTTGAGGGCAGGCATGCCCGGATCCCCAAAGGCTGCCACCACCACCGCATCCACCGGGTCTGCTCCGGGGCGGGTGTGTTCGGCGATGATTTCGGCCACCGCTCCGGCGGCGATGAGGGATTCGAAGCGGGTCTCGATGTATTCGACGCCGTGGGCGGCCGTCCGGACCAGCAGTTCAGTGCCGTGGGAGGCGGATCGGAGCGCCTCGGATTTGATCAGCGCCGTGACATCTGCGCTGATGTTGGGGTTGATGACCAGGAGTTTCATTTTCTCTTCCGGTGGAATTCTGGTTCGGTCTTCTGGAAGTCCTCAGGGAACTGGTCCCGGTACTTTCCAATGTGGGAGGCGGACTGGGCGGCTGCCCTGTCCGGATCGCCGCTGGCGATGGCGGCATAGAGTTCGCGGTGTTCGCGGACGAGCTCGGGCAGGTCGCTGACGTGCCGGAACAGCCAGTGCATGCGGCCCTGAAGGGGTTCCAGGGCGGACTTGAGGAAGTTGTTGTCGGCGATGGCGGTGATGGCGTCATGGAATTCGCTGTTGGCGCGGTGTGCCTCCATCACCGCCCCCTTGGCCAGGAACGCCTCCGCGTTGTCCAGCAGCCGCTTGAGGTAGGAGAGGTCGTCCCTGGTGGCCCGCTTGGCGGCGAGCCTGCAGGCCAACACCTCCAGGGACTGGCGGACGTCGAACAGGTCCTCCACGTCCTTGGGGCTAAGGCTGCTGACTTCTGCCCCGCGTGCGCCGCGGTCGCTGATGAGGCCTTCCTGGCGCAGCATGCGCAGTGCCTCGCGCACCGGCAGCCGGGATACGGAGAATTCGGCTGCCAGGTCGCGTTCCACCAACCGCGTGCCGGGAGCGTAGTGTCCTTCGAAAATCCGGGTGCGGAGGGTGTCCCGGACAGTCTCGCGGAGGGGGCGGTCCTTGTCCTGGGTCTCTTCTGCGGTCAGCATGGTGCTCCATTCGGATTTTGTACGGCACGGCTCCCGGCTGCGGGGGCGTCGGTTGCAAGTTTCCCTGCGAGGGTCAGCTTAGACAGGAAGCCGCTTGTTGTAGTTCAGGGTGAGCACTGATGCGCCCATGATCACGGCGGAACCCACGAAGTACAGCAGCGCCCAGGTGTAGGAGCCGGTGGCGCCCACGATCAGGCCGACGACGATGGGGGTGACAAAGCCGGAGATGTTGCCGCTGAGGTTCATGGCCCCGCCCAGGACGCCGGCGTTGGTGCGGCCGCCCAGGATGGAGGGGATGCTCCAGAACAGGCCCACCCAGCGCAGGAAGAACAGGACCACGGAGAGCAGGACCACGGCGGTGGTGGCGTCCGGGACAACGGTCACGCCCACCAGCCCCGCCACGACGATGGCGCTGGAGATGCCCAGGAGGGTCCGCATCACCAGGTTCGCGGAGGCGCCCGAGGCGCGCCACTTGTCGGCGATGGTGCCGCCGATGATCTCGCCGACGAACCCGGCGCCGAAGATCACCAGGGTGGACCAGCCGATGGTCTTCAGGTCGAAGCCCTTGGCCTGCGCCAGGTACAGCGGGCCCCAGGTCAGCAGGCCATAGAACACGCCGTTGAATCCCAGCCAGCCCAGGCACATGGCCCAGAAGGAGCGGAACTTGAGGTAGGGGAGCAGGCCTCGCTTGCCCTTGCTGCCGTCCATGGCTGCTTCGGCGTCCTCGGCAGCGTGGGAGGCTTCGATGTAGGAGGCCTCGGCATCATTGACGCCGCGGTGCTGGCGGGGGTTGTCCCGGACGTACCACCAGACGGCCAGGCCCATGAGGACGGTGGCGGCGCCGGCGATGACGAAGGACCAGCGCCAGCTGCCGGTGGAGGCGATGAGGCCGGCGATGATGATGCCGCCCAGCCCTGCTCCCAAGGGTGCGCCGCCGTCAAGGATGGTCGCGCCGCGGCCTCGTTCGGACTTGTGCATCCAGATTGCGTTGAGCTTTCCGCCGGCAGGCATCACGCCGGCTTCGGTCACGCCGATTCCAAGCCGGGCGATGAACATGCTCAGGAAGCCGCCGGCCATGCCGGACGCCGCTGTCGCAGCACCCCAGCCGATGCAGGAAGCGGTCATGACCTTGCGGGGACCGAATTTGTCGATCAGCCAGCCCACGGGAACCTGCATCAGGGCGTAGGTCCAGAAGAAAGCGGACAACAGCAGGCCCACCAACTCCGGAGCGAGGTTGAATTCCTTTTGGATGATGGGCAGCGCGACAGAAATGGAGCCGCGGTCGATGTAGTTGACGGAAACCAGAACGAGCAGGAGCAGGAACATTTTCCAGCGGACGGAGGTGCGCCGTTGCGTTCCGCCCTTTCCGAATTGTTCGGCGGTTTGGGGGTGCGGCCTCGTCGGACGTGGCCGTTGTTTCGGTGTTTGGGATGGACACAGCTTCTCCTTCACGGGGAAGTTTACGGATGGGGAGGGTTCGAAAAGATGCGTGGTGCGTCGCGGGCAGGAGGGGGACGGCCCGCGGAGGGAGCAGCCGCTGGACGATCCGGAGCGTGGAGCGGGAGCTTTTTGGGATCCCAATTTGGGATCCCAAAAACAAAGGTAGAAGTGACTCCCGCCACTGTCAAGGGTTTCAGCGGTCCGAAGGGCCCGGATGGCCTGCAAACGGATTGTGACTGCCCGTGTACCTAGGCGCGGGAGTCCTCGCGCCGATGGGACAGGATCTCGGCAAGCTCCGCCAGCCGGTGCGCCCGCGCCGATTCGGCCGGAGTGAACGGCTCGCCCGGCCGGGAAAAGGTGATGGGGCCATGCCATGCCGTGGGGATCTTAAGCCGGGTGCCGTCGTCGGCCGCTTTGGTGCCGGCGTCCGACGGCGGCACAATCGTTGCGTGCAGCAGCTCGGCCACCGCCAGGGGCAGTTCCTCCGGGGCAGCCGCGATCCTCGAGGCAAGGCTCAGTGCCCTGGTCTGCCCGTCGGCCATGGCAAGCGCGGTGGTGGGCCAAACGTGCGAACGGCTCCCGCCGCCGTCGGAAAGCGCTGCCAGCAACTCCCGCTCGCCCACGGTGCCCGGAGCCGAGAGCACGAACTCGTCCAGGACCCCTCCCGGCACCGGATGGACGTGGATGCCAAGGATGTTCGTATCCAGCCGGGACAGCGCCCGCGTCACCCGCTGCAGCGACCCGGGCTGGTCCTGGAGCATCGTCCGCGCCCGCCACAGCGCCGGGGCCGCGGCCAGCCGGCTGCGGTGCCGCAGCGCCGGGGCATGCAGCCAGCCGCGCAGGATCCGGGCCGCAGACGGCTCAGCCACCCAGATCACCAGGACCGTGGCGGTGAGGGTCAGCACCAGCACCTTCGCCACATAGGGGAGGTGGGTCTCCACCACCAGCGCATGGACCAGGAGCTCGATGGGCAGCATCGCGGCCACGTTCGCCAGGGTCAGCCGCGCCTTGGGCGGTTCCGGCATCCGGCCGCAGACTTCGCAGCTCAGGTCAGCGGCAGGTGTGTTGTGCGGAGGGCGCTTCATGACTCAAGCATCACGGGGCGTTGTTTCCGCCGCATTGCCTCCCGATTCCGTTCATGGGAACGTACCGGGCGGTGCCGGGGGTCCGGGCCGTAGGATTTACCAGGAACGTCAGCGCGGCCGCCACCCCGGAATCCACCCCCAAGGAAGGCGCTGCCCCCGTGAAGATGCTTGCTGAGATGTTCAGCATCGCCCCCGGCAACAAGGACCACCACCCGGCACTGAGGTGCGCCGTCGGCGTCTTCGTACCCCTGATCACCCTGGTGCTGCTGGGCCGGCTGGACCTGGCAATCTTCGCGTCGTTCGGTGCCTTCACCGGAATCTACGGCCGCGGGGAGCCGCACGCCGTCCGTTTTGTCCTGCAGCTGCGGGCCGGGCTGCTGATGCTGCTGGTGATCCTCCTCGCCGCGCTCGCCGCCCGGATAGGTCCTGCCTGGGGCCTGGATGCCGCCGCGCACACCTGGCTGCTGGTCCTGGCCACCACCCTGGTGGCCGGCGGCTGCTCGGTGGCGATCTCCTGGCTGCGGCTGCGCCCGGCGGGATCGCTTTTCCACATCTTCGCCTTTGCCGCCATCGCGTCCATTCCCAACCAGCCGCCGCTGTGGCAGGGCATGCTGGTCGCGGTCCTCACCACGGTGTTCGCCCTGCTCATTGGCTTCTCCTCCCGGATTCTTCCCAGCCACCGCACCCCCTGGACCAGGCCTCCTCGCATCCGGCGGACCCCGGCAGAGAAGCGGACGGCGTGGCTTGAGGGTTTCGGCTACCTGGTGGCGGCAGGCCTGGCCGGCTCGTTGGCCACGTGGGCAGGCGGCCGCCTCGGCTTCGGCCACAACTACTGGGCCATGGTGGCCGCCGTGGTTCCGCTGGTGGGGCACACCACCAGGCACCGGGTGCGCCGCGGCATCCAAAGGATCATCGGCACCGTGCTGGGCCTGCTGGTCCTGGCGGCCGTCCTGCTGGTGGGCCTGCAGCCCTGGCAGACGGTGCTGGTGATGGCGCTCTGCCAGTTCGGCGCGGAGATGTTCATCATCCGCCAGTACCTTGTGGCCCAGGTGTTCGTGACGCCCCTGGCGCTGGTGTCCACGCTCCTGGTGGTCCCCGCCTCGGCATCCATCCTGCTGCGGGACCGCATCATCGAGACCGTCATTGGCGCCGTCGTCGGCATTGCCGTCGTGCTCGCCCCCGGCGCGTGGCGTCGCCTGCGGCGCAGGCCGGATCACGGCCCGACGGCGGCCTGACTGCCGTCCGGGAAAGCGCCCGGGGGTGCGCCCGGCCTTTCGTTGGACCCGCCTTTCGTTCGCCCAGCGCGGTACGCTGGACTTCCCATTCAACGGAAGGGCGTGCGGACGTGGCGAACTCAAGCTCGGGCGATTCGGTGGTGGACCGGATTGTGCGGCTGATCTCCGCCTTCCCCCAGGACGTCACGGACCTCCGGTTGTCGGAGCTTGCCGAGCGTGCAGGCCTTCCACTGACCACCACGCACAGGCTGGTGGGCCAGCTCGCCGGCCATGGCCTGCTGGAGACTGCCCCCGGCGGCATGGTCCGCCCCGGCCTCCGGCTCTGGGAGCTGGTGAACCGTGCCGCCCCGGCGCTGGCGCTGCGCCAGGCGGCCATGCCCTTCATGGAGGACATCCAGCAGGTCCTGAACCAAAATGTGAACCTGGCGGTACTGGACGGCTGGGAGGCGCTCTTCGTGGAGCGGCTCTCCCGGCGCGGCTCGGTGGCCAACCGCGCCCAGGTGGCAGGCCGGATGCCCATCCATATCTCGTCCGCCGGGCTGGCGCTCATGGCCCACCAGGACAAGGCCCTGCAGCATGAGTACCTCGGCCAGTTCCACGACCCGTACGGAAAGCTGACTGCCGATGACGTGCGCGCGCTGCTCGCCGATACGTCGCACCAGGGCTTCGCGCAGCTGAAGGGCGTGGTGGATCCGGACACCTGGGGCATAGCCGTGCCCGTCCTTACCCGCCGCCAGCGCGCGGTGGCGTCCATCGGCGTCGTGGTTCCGCTGCGTGAAATGCGGCTGCAGGCGCTGGTTCCGGCGCTGCAGACAGCCGCCCGCGGCATTGCCCGGGGCCTGGCGGAAGCCTGACCCGGCCGCCTCCACACCCCTGCCCGGATCCGTTCAACGGAATACCTGTAACGCCGGTCACCCGTCCTGGCGCACACTGAACCCAGGCAACCATTCCGGCCCTTTCCCGGGCCCCCGCAACGAAGCGAGACAAAGCCATGGCACGAAAAATCATCACCACCCAGGTAGCCATCATGGGAGGCGGTCCGGCAGGGCTGATGCTCTCCCATCTGCTGGCCAAGGCAGGCATCGAATCCACGGTGGTCGAGATCCGCAGCCACGAGGAAATCTCCCACACCGTGCGCGCCGGCATCCTGGAGCACGGAACCGTCAACCTGCTGGTGGACAGCGGCGTCTCGGACCGGGTGCTGCGCGACGGCGACCGGCATGACGGCATCGAGCTGCGCTTCAACAACGAGAGCCACCGCATCGACTTCAAGGACCTCGTGGGCGAATCCGTGTGGCTGTACCCGCAAACGGACGTCTTCCTGGACCTCGCCGCGCGCAGGAAGGACGACGGCGGCGATGTCCGCTACAGCGTCACCGACACCACCGTCCACGACCTTGAGGGCAAGCCGAAGGTTTGGTTCACCGAGGCCGACGGCGTCGAGTTCGAGATCCAGGCCGACTTCCTGGTCGGCGCCGACGGCTCGCGCAGCCACTGCCGGTTCCAGATCCCCGAGGCCCACCGCAAGTGGTACTTCCATGAGTACCCCTTCGCCTGGTTCGGCATCCTGGCCGAGGCACCGCGCAGCTCCGACGAACTCATCTACGCCAACTCGGCCAACGGCTTCGCCCTGATCAGCCAGCGTACGGAAACCGTGCAGCGGATGTACTTCCAGTGCGACCCCAAGGAGAACGTGGCGGAATGGGATGACGACCGGATCTGGGCCGAATTCCGCAGCCGCGTCAACGGCAACGGCTTCGAGCTTAAAGAGGGTCCGGTCCTGGAAAAGATGGTCCTGCCGTTCCGCAGCTTCGTCCACACCCCGATGCGCCACGGCAACCTGTTCCTGGCCGGCGACGCCGCCCACACCGTGCCGCCCACCGGTGCCAAGGGCCTCAACCTGGCCATCAACGACGTCAAGTTCCTCTTCGAGGGGCTGGACAGCCACTACAACTCCGGCTCGGACCGGCTCCTGGACACGTACAGCGACCGCGCCCTGGACAGGGTGTGGAAGGCCCAGCAGTTCTCCTACTGGATGACCACCATGCTGCACACCCCGGCCGACGCGGACGACTTCTCCCGCGCCCGCCAGCTCGGCGAACTGAACTCCGTGGTCTCCTCCCGCCATGGCAGGGCCTACCTGGCTGAGGCCTACACGGGCTGGCCCGCCTCCTCCTAGGGCATTTGGAGAAGGACGACGCCGGCCGGCTGGGTGAGGCTCAAGTGCCCACCAGCCGCCGGACGGCGGCCGCGATGGCCTTGGGGTCGGGGTCTTCATCCCGGCGCACGGTGAGCAGGTGCAGCAGTACCCCGTCGCCGTAGTCCGCCACATCCCGTGCCCGCGCCCGCGCGTCCGGCACTCCCAGCCCGGCAAGGGCCTGTTCCAGGCCTCCCACCAGTTGGAAGTGACCGGCCGTCACGGAGTCCGGCTTGTCCAGGGAAAGTGCCAGCCGGGCCCGGGTCAGGCCGGCGTGCCGGCCGGCAAGCATCACCACCATGGAGGCGAGCTGGCCTGCCAGTTCACCCACGTCCTTGGGCGGACCGGCAGGCCCCCGTTCCCGGAGGAGGGCGGCGTCCAGTTCCAGAAGCCGGTCCAGGGCGGCGTCAACCAGGGCTGCGCGGTTCCGGTAGTAGTTGGACGTGGTGCCTTCCGAGAGGCCTGCGGCGGTGTCCACGGCCCGGTGGGTGAGCCCCTTCATGCCCTTGTCCGCCACCACGGCCAGGGCGGCATCGAGCAACTGGGTACGTCGGTCCGGCATGCGTTCAGTGTAATCGGGCCCCTTCCGGTTCACTACAAAAGTAGTAAAATGGGGCGCATGGAAACGATCACGATCGTTGGCGGCGGCATCGCCGGACTGGCCCTTGCGGCAGCCCTGGACCCCAACCGCTTCCGCGTGACGGTGCACGAGAAACGGCCGGAACTGCCCACCGTCGGCAACGCCCTCGGCATGTGGCCCAACGCCCAACGCGCCCTGGCCCGGCTGGGAATACTGGACCAGGCGCGGGCCGTGAGCCCGGTGCTGGGGAGCGGATCGGTCCGGAACGCCCAGGGTGAACCGTGGATCACCGTCGATGCCGGGGAGATGTTCGGCATTTCCCGGATCGACCTGGTCCGGCTGTTGGATGGCGCCGTGCCCGCCGCCGTTCGCCGGATCACCGACACCGTGCAGTCAGTCCCCGCGGACGGCAGCCTGGTCGTGGGCGCCGATGGCGTCCACAGCATGGTTCGCCGTGCGGGATGGGGCAGCGCCACCGTGGCCCGCCTGACGCCTTACCTTGCCCTCCGGGGAACCCTCCCGACGCCGGTCGCTCCGGACGAGGTGGGCGAGTACTGGGGCCGCGGCGACCTGTTCGGCATGGCCGCCGCCCGGGGCGGGTCCTTCTGGTACGCCAGTTACCGGTCAGGACTGGGCCCCTACGGAATCGATGTTCCGTCAGCCCTGGAACAGGCCCGGGAGCGCTTTGCGGACCACGCACCTGCTATCCGTCGCGCCCTCGCCACAGCCACGCCGGAGGAATGCCTCGTCCAGCGCCTGTGGACAGTGCCGCATCTGCGCTCCTACGTCAGCGGCCGGATGGTGCTCATCGGCGATGCCGCGCACGCCATGATGCCCACCCTTGGCCGCGGCGCCTGCGAATCGCTGGTGGACGCCGTGACACTGGCCGACCTCCTCAACAACGCGCCTGACGGCCAGGACCAGGACCAGGCGCTGAGTGCCTACAACCGGCAGCGGAGGCTCCGCACCCGCGCCGTGAGCGTGGCCTCCTCGGCACTCGGACGAGTCGCCCTGGCAGACCGTGCCCAGCCGCTGCGTGACCGCATGCTCAACCTGGCCCGACGGCGTAACGCACGGACCGCCGTCGGGAGCGGTTCGGGGAGATAGTCAGCGGACGGCAGCTGCCGGGCGCGTGGCGTCGTCCTCACCCGGCGCCTGGGCGGCGGGAAGTCCGGCGCCGGAGACCTGCGGGCCGGCCGGAGCTGCGGGCAGTTGCTTCCTGTTCTTCCGCCGCCCGGACCTGCCGTACACGAGATACATCGTCACCCCGGTGATGACCATGAGGAGCACCGTGTAGACGAAGGTGTTCGCGATCCCCTCGGTGCCTTCGGCCCCGTCGGTGTTGGCTTTGATCACCAGGCCCAGCGGCTGCACCAGCGGATGGGCCAGGAAGATCGCCGTGTCGTAGTCGTCCAGCAGGCTGTTGAAGTTCAGGGCCGTGATGGCTGCTGCCGCCGGGAGTACCAGCGGCAGGAGGATGCGCCGGAAGACATACAGCGTCTTGGCGCCCATGATGGCGGCGGCCTCTTCCAGGGAAGAGTTGACGGCGGCAAAGGACGCCTTGAGCATCCGGAGCGTGAACGGGATCTTTACCGTGACGAAGGCGATGAGCAGGATCACCGTTGTTCCGGTGAGGACGGCGCCGCCCACCAGGGGATTGGGGTGGTCGTAGCTGACGATCAGTCCCAGGGCCAGCAGCGCGGAGGGCAGGATCCACGGGATGTGCAGCAGGTACTCGAAGGCTGAGGCCACCCAGTTTTTGTACTTCTGCAGTAGCCGCGCCACGAAGAGCAGGCCGCCCACGGCGATGACCGCCGCCAGGGCGCTGTACACCACACTGACGATGAACGGCCGCAGCCCGGACTGTTGGGTGAGGACGCGGACGTAGTTGTCCAGCGTCAGGTTGGAAAACGAGAGCTGTCCGGTCTGGATGGCTGCGCCGTCGGCAAACGAATAAAGCACGATCAGCACCACGGGAAGCGTGTAGACGGCAAAGAGGAGATAGGCCACGGCGTGCACGGCCACGTTGGCCACGGGGTTGGCAATGTCCTGTTTCTGCAGCTCGGAAGACACCTTTGACACCGAAAAGTAGGTGCCGCCCTTCTCCAGCCGGGACATCACGGCGAGCATCACCATGGTGGCCAGGCCCAGGATCACGGCCAGCAGCGCCGCCAGGTCACGCGAGGTGGGGCTGTTGGTGAATGTCAGGATCATCGGTGTGATGGTCTGGAAATCGCGGCCGCCCAGCACCTGCGGGGCGCTCAGGGCGCCCAGGCCGGTGAGGAAGGACAGGATGGTGACGGCGAACAGCGTGGGCTTGAGCATCGGCAGGACGATGCGCCGCAGGATGGTCCATGTGGAGGCGCCAAGGTTCCGCGCGGCCTCGATGGTCTGGTAGTCGATGCCTTTGAGGGCATTGGCAACGAACAGCATGTGGTTGGTGGTGGTGGCAAAGGTCATGACCGCCAGCACGGCAAAGAACCCGGAAAACCAGCCGGGATCCATTCCGGGGAAAACCCGGACCAGCAGCGACGTGACGATGCCTTTGTCCCCGTAGATGAATTTGTACCCCGCCGCCAGCACGATGCCGCCATAGATGAAGGTGGAGGCATAGCCCAGGAACAGGATCCTCGAACCGCGGATCCTGAAGTAATGCGTCACCAGGACGATGAAGACGCCCACCAGGTTGACGGTGACGGACAGCGCCACGGCCAGCAGGAAGCTGTTGCCCAGTGCCTTCATGGCCCGCTGGGAAGAGAACAGCTTCTCCGCAGCGCGCCCCGAAAAGCTGCCGTCGGGGAAGAATGTGGCCATCAGGATGTTCACGTTGGGCCACACCAGGAACGCGGCTATGAACCAGGTGAGGATAACCCCCACCACCAGGACGAACGGGGAGCGGGCCATGCTGCGCACCGCGTTGGTGCTGCTCATGGCAGGGCGACCGCCTGGTCCTGTGCAAGGGCGGCGCCTGTTCCCGGATGGTACTGGAGGATGTGCCCGGGCTGGACGTAGACCGTTGTAGCCGTCCCGGCCTCAGGGTGTGCGGCGCCGTCTTCCCGGACCAGGAGGCGGATGTCCGCGCCATGGCTGCGGACCACATACCGGCTGTGCAGGCCGTGGTAGGTCCGGGAGACCACGGTGGCGGCAAGCCCGACGGCGGTGCCCCCGTCCGCGGGCCGGTCCAGGGAGGCCTTTTCCACGCGCAGGTAGGACTTGGCATCCGTGCTGAGGCCGGCACCGGAGAGCCGGTTGACCTCCGCCACGAAGTCCGGCGTCAGGGATGAGCTGTCACCAATGAAGTTGCAGACGAACTCCGTAGCGGCATGGTCGTAGATTTCCTGGGGCGTCCCAACCTGTTCCACCACCCCCTTGTTGAAGACCGCCACCCGGTCACTCATGGCAAGGGCCTCGTCCTGGTCGTGGGTGACGTACACGGTGGTGATGCCGAATTCGCTCTGCAGGTCCTTGAGCTGCTGGCGCAGCTGGTGCCGGAGCTTGGCGTCGAGGTTGGACAGTGGCTCGTCCAGCAGCAGGATCTTGGGCCGCAGCACCAGGGCGCGGGCAACAGCCACGCGCTGCTGCTGGCCGCCGGACAGCTCGGCCACGTTCTTCGCCAGCTGCTCGTCGCTGAGTTCCACGCGCCGTGCAATGTCCCGCACCAGGCGGTCGCTGTCGGCAGGTTTTTCCTTCCGGACCCGGAGCCCGAAGGCGATGTTCTCCCATACGCTCATGCTCGGGAACAGCGCATAGTTCTGGAACACCATGCCCACCTGCCGCTTGTCGCTTGGAAGGCGGGTCACGTCCTTCCCGTCCACCCGGACGGTACCCCTGGCCGGCTGGATGAAGCCGGCCAGGGTGCGCAGCGCCGTCGTCTTTCCACAGCCGGAGGGCCCCAGCAGGGTGAAGAATTCGCCCGGTTGGACATGCAGGTCCAGATGCGGAATGGCGGTGAAACCGCCAAAGGTAACTTCAATGTCTTCCAAGCGGATCATGGCAACCCTGTCTGATGGAACGCGGGAACGGCGGCTGGCAGTGCGGGGTTACGTCATGTACTCGAGTTCGATCTTCTCCACCCAGGCGCCCATGTTCTTCTGGACGAAGTCCCAGTCGATGTCCTGCTGCTTAAGGCCGGCAAAGAAGTCCACCACCTCGGGATTGGCCTTTGCCTGGGCGGCCTTGTTGACCGGCATGGAGTTGAACTTCTGCGCGAATTCACCCTGGACGTCTGCGCTGCCGAACCAGTCGATGAACTTCTGCGCCTGCTCCTTCTTCTTGGTTCCCTTCACCAGGGCGATCTGCTCCACGGCAAGGGGGACCCCCACAGAAGGGATGACCGTGTCCACGTTCACTTTGAAGGACTTTTCGCGGTCGGCAATGATCGAGGACGGCATCTGGCCCATGTCCACTTCGCCGGAGGCGATGCGGGCAAACAGGTCGGTTTTGGCCACTGCGGGGCTGCCGTTCTTGAAGTACTGCTCAACCTGCTTCCATCCGTCGTCGGAAATCCCCAGATCCCCGGAGTCGTCCCGGTACCGGGAGAGGATGCCGGCGAAGACCAGCTGCGCCGTGGCCGTGCCCAGGCCGGTGACCCGCTCGTAGCGGCTCTTGAACTCGTCCTTGGTCCACAAGTCCGTCCAGTCCTTTGGTGCGGCGTCCTTGCTGATCTTGTCCGAGTTGTAGCCCAGGAGGATCGCCTGCTTCACCAGGGGCCAGTAGGTCTCGCCGTCGCCCAGGCCCTTGTCCACATCGCCGGCCCATGCGGGCTGGTAGGCCTCCAGCGCGCCTTCGTTCTTGACCTGCGAGAAGTACATGTTGTTCAGGCCGAAGGCGACGTCGGCGATGGGGTTGTTCTTCTCCGCAATGAGCTTGTTGGTGGCATCGGCGCCCCCGGCCCCCACGATTTCGATCTTGAATCCGGCCTCGGCCGCCTTGGCGGCCAACCAGTCGCCCCGGCCTTCGCCGTTGGAGTTGGTGTAGATCACCAGGGTGTCCCCGGAGGCTCCTGCCGGAGCGCCGGAGGCCTCACCGGTCGAAGCCGGCGGGGTGGAAGCCCCGCCGCAGCCGGCGAGCAGGGTGGCGGCAACGGCGGCGGCAACCAAAGTCTTCAATGTACGCACGATCAGGACTCATTTCTGGACTGGAATCGGAGCATGTCCGCACAGCCTATAGCCGGGCATGACGAAAAACGGGCTGTTATAGCTATCGATTCGATAAACAACCCGGCTGCTCACTTTGGACCAGTTGGGGAAACGGCTGGGGCCCTCGGCGTAAACCCGGGGAAAACCTTTGTCGTGGGCGGCGTCAGTCCTTGACGGCGGTCCCGCTGAGGTGGTGGGTGGGGATCCTGTCCCTGTCGTAGGTGATTTCCGTGTAGCCGTGCGGCTCGGGCTTCCCGTCCTGGTTCAGGTTCACGAAAACGATCTCCTCGATGGTGAGGATGCTCTGCCGGGTGATCATGTTGCGGACCTCGGCACGCATCGTCAGCGAGGTCCGGCCAAACCGCGTGGCTGTCAGTCCCATTTCGATCAGGTCGCCCTGGACCGCGGAGCTGACGAAGTTGATCTCCGAAATGTACTTGGTGACTGCGCGGCCGTTTCCCAGCTGGAGGATGGCGTAGATGGCGGCTTCTTCGTCAATCCATTTCAGCAGGCTGCCGCCAAAGAGGGTCCCGTTGGCGTTGAGGTCCTCAGGCCGGACCCATTTGCGGGTCCGGAAGGTGATGTCTGCTGTTTCCATAGGCCGAGATTAGCCGAAGCTGCTGCCCGCGATCCGAGTGTGACGGAGCTGGTGCTAGGCCATGGCGGTCTGGGCGGCGCTGTGGGCGTTGATGCGCTTGGCGTAGCAGTGCGAGTGCTCCACGCCGATGTAGGGCCCGAAGTTCGGGATGGGGTCGAATCCGGAATTCTCGTAGAAGTTCCGGCCGTCAGGCTGGGCCGATCCGGCTTCGGCCTTGATCCTGGTGATGCCCTGGCTGAACGCTTCTGCTTCCAGTGCCGCGAGGATGGAGCTGGCGACGCCGGAGCCCCGGGTGTACGGCAGCACGTAGAGCCGCTTGATTTCGGCGGTTGTTCCATCCAGGAGCCGGAGCCCACCGCAGCCCACCGGTTGCCCCGATCCTTTGTCGTATGCCACCAGGAAGACAGCGCAGTCTGCGCCCGACGGCGGCGGCCCGGGCTCGTGGTCGGGCCGGCCAAAGCGGGCGTCGAGTTCGGCCTGCTGCGCGCGGCGAAGGTCCGCGCCAACGGGATTGGACCAGGAGACCTGCCGGATGTTGAGCCTGGGGTTGGTCTGCATATCTTCCTCGATTCGCCGGAGGGGTATGCCTGATAAGGCTAGGCGCGGGGAGTTACGCAGGTGTTTCCTCGCGGTTAGCACCTGGATAACGCCTCCGGCGGCCGGGAAAGGAAGTTACTTGGCGGTCTAGTTACCAGTTGGTCTAAAATGATGCCATGGCTTCTATGGGCAACGAGGGATCCGGCTACTGGTACGGACCCGACGGGCAACTGGACTACAGTGCGGCGGTACTAAAGGCCCTCCGGGACTACCGGGCGGCCGAGACCGAAATCCGCCGCAGCACCAGGGATTCCATGGGCATGGGCGAGACGGACATCCTTGCCCTGCGGTACCTGCTGAGGGTCCAGGCGTCCGGCAAGCAGGTTGTCCCCAAGGATCTCAGCCGGTTCCTCAATATTACTAGCGCTTCCACCACCTCGCTGATTGACCGCCTCGTAGCCAGCGGGCATGTCCGCCGGGAGGCGCACCCCTCCGACCGCCGCTCCGTGGTGGTGGTCCCCACCGGGGAGTCGGACAAGGAGGTCCGGGAGACCCTCGGTGCCATGCATCGCCGGATGATGGCGGTTGCTGAAGGCCTGACCGCAGAGGAGGCCCGGACTGTGGTCGACTTCCTCCAGCGCATGACCGAATCGCTCCAGGCGGGCGAAGGCGCGGAATCAAAAGTTCACTAGCCTGACTAGCTAGTTCGGCTAGTTATATGTAAGCTTACGATTGTTCCTGAAGTTGCTTCACAACGGAGTCGTGAGTGTGTTGGTTTCTTTCACCGAAGTTTCACCGCGTGAGCCCCGCATGGGTGCGACCATCCCGGATGGGCACCTGGACCTGACGCGATCCACCCTGGACGGCACCACAGCGCCGCAGGGAAAGACCGCTGTCCATTGCGGTTCACCGATGCAGCTGGTGACGCCGGCGCTCGGGTGGGAGCGCGCCAGCTACACCTTTGCCCCGACCGATGCCGGAAGCACCGAACTTCCGCCTGTGTGGCGTTGCGCCTGCGGGTTCCAGCTCGATGCATGGACGACTGATTCCAGCGGCGCACACCATACCGCAGCCTTTCCCGCATGAGTGCCGCGGGAACGGCAGCGCCGGCGCCCACGCATTCGTCGCTGAATGCCGCTGCGCCGCTGGCAGGCCGCTACCAGCTGAGGGAGCGCCTCGGCAGGGGAGCAGCTGCCGAAGTCTTTCGGGCGGTGGACCTGGAGGGCGGTCCGGAGGTGGCCGTGAAGATCGCGGCAGCCAGCGGCCGGAAGCAGCACCAGCGGATCCGGAACGAAGCTTCCGTCCTTGCCGGCCTCACCCACCCATCCATCGTGAAGCTGCTGGGCCAGGGCGTGGTGGGCGGCGGCGGGAGCCATGCGGGACGGCCCTATCTTGTGGAGGAGCTGGCCCTGGGGGCGACCCTGGCCGAAACCATCCGGCTGGAAAATCCCGCCCCCGCTGATGTGGCCCTCTGGGCCCGCGGCCTGTTCGGTGCGCTCGCGTACCTTCACTCCAACGGGCTGGTGCACCGTGACATCAAGCCCGCAAACCTGATGCTGAGCGGCCTGCGGAGAAGTCCGGTCCGGATCATCGATTTTGGGATTGCCACCGCAACCGGCTCGGCGCCCGAGCCAGGAATCTCGTCCGGCACAGTGCACTATATGAGCCCCGAGCAGGCATCCGGCGGGACAGCTGCGCCGTCCTGGGATGTGTACGCCATGGGGCTGGTCCTGCTGGAGCTCCTCACGGGCACCAAAGCGTTTCCCGGCACCGCCATCGAATCCCTCGTGGCCCGGACCCTGCGGTCCCCGGACATCCCCGGCCACCTTGGCGCCTGGGTTCCCCTGCTGCGGTCCGTTACGGCCATGGATCCCCGGGAACGGCCGACGGCGGCAGCTGCCGCAGCGATGGCAGCGCGGCTGATACCCGGGGTACCGTCCCGCAGTGAAGGCTTTCAAGGGGTCCGCGGGAGCAGGCCCGGCGGGATCGTCGCCCGTCCGTGTCCCGCGCAGCGGGCACTTCCCTCCCGGCGCCACCGGCAGCAGGCCTAGGGGGCGGCTACGTCCCGACCTGTCGGGTCCTCCGCGGTCGGGTCTGCCAGGGCAAGGCCGCCCACCGGGCTTCCGTCCCAGTGGATCAGGGTCCAGCCGGTCGTCAGGCTGCCCTCGAGCGCCACGATTCCGGTGTTGGCCAGGACATGGCGTGCAGCGAAGTCGTGGTCTGCACCCTCGGCCCGCAGCCCCGCCCAAGTACGGATGGCGGCGCCGTGGCTGACCACTGCAACGGTGCCGTGCTGCTCCCGTTCCGCCCGCCCGGCCACCAGTGCGATGGCAGCATCGAACCTGTCAAAGAAGGCGTATCCGTCGGGCCCCGCGGGCATGCGCCGGTCCAGGTCGCCGGCAGCCCAGGAGATCACGGTGCCCATGTAGCGCTTATGGGATTCGTGGTCTGTGAGCTTCTCCAGTGATCCGGCCTCGATTTCATGCAGCCCCTCGAGCACCTCAACGTCAAGGGTGTGCAGCCGTGCCAACGGTGCGGCCGTTATCTGGGTCCTGATCAACGTGGACGCGTACAGCGCCTCGATGCGTTCGTTGGCAAGCGCCCGCGCCATGGCTTCTGCCTGCCGTTCGCCAAGTTCGGTCAACCCGGGGCCGGGATGGTCGGTGTCCAACTGGCCCAGTACGTTGCCGGGGGTTTCGCCGTGGCGGATCAGGAGCAACTTCATGTTCCCAGTTTCCCACCCCTCGCTGGTTGCGGGCGCACAGCGGAACTGTCCGTCACGGTGCCGCTCCAAAACGAAGGCGCCGGGCCCACGTGAGCCCGGCGCCGCCGTCGTGCTTCCTGCCCTGCCAACAGGCCTGCCGGCGCAGTGCCTACTTCAGGTGGTCCACCAGCTGGTCCGCGATGCCGGTGTACCGACCGGGGGTGAGGGCCAGGAGGCGTGCCTCGGCCTCCGGGGAAAGGCCCAGGCCCTGCACGAATTCCTGCATGCGGGCGGCATCCACGCGCTGGCCGCGGGTGAGGTCCTTGAGGCGCTCGTAGGGGTTTTCCATGCCTTCGACGCCGGCGATTGCCTCGGCCCGCATCACCATCTGGATTGCCTCACCCAGGACCTCCCAGTTGGTGTCCAGGTCCGCTGCCAGGACGTCCTCGGCAACATCCAGGCGCTCCAGGCCCTTGGCCACGTTGGAGATGGCCAGGAGGGAGTGCCCGAATGCGACGCCAATGTTGCGCTGGCTGGAGGAGTCGGTGAGGTCGCGCTGCCAGCGCGAGGTCACCAGGGTGGCGGCCAGGGTGTCCAGCAGGCCGTTGGAGATCTCCAGGTTGGCCTCGGCGTTCTCGAAGCGGATGGGGTTGACCTTGTGCGGCATGGTGGACGAGCCGGTTGCCCCGGCCACCGGGATCTGCGCGAAGTAGCCAATGGAGATGTAGCTCCAGACGTCGGTGCAGACGTTGTGCAGGATGCGGTTGAAGCGGGCCACGTCGGCGTAGAGCTCGGCCTGCCAGTCGTGGCTTTCGATCTGCGTGGTGAGCGGGTTCCAGGTGAGGCCCAGGCCTTCGACGAACGACTTGGAGACCTGCTGCCAGTCGGCGCCCGGGACGGAGGCCACATGGGCGGCGTAGGTGCCGGTGGCACCGTTGATCTTGCCCAGGTACTCGGTCTTCGCGATCCGGTCCAGCTGGCGGGTCAGGCGGTGCGCGATGACGGCCAGTTCCTTGCCCAGCGTGGTGGGGGTGGCCGGCTGGCCATGGGTGCGGGACAGCATGGGAACCGCCCGGTTGTCCTCCGCCATCCTGCTGATCTGGGCCACCAGGGCCCGGGCTGCCGGGAGCCACACGTCCTCCACAGCGCCCTTGACGCCCAAAGCGTAGGAGAGGTTGTTGATGTCCTCGGAGGTGCAGCCGAAGTGGACCATGGCGGTCAGGTTTTCAATGCCGATTGCGGGGAGGCGGCGGCCGATGTAGTACTCCACAGCCTTCACGTCGTGCACGGTCACGGCTTCGATGTCGGCGAGCTCCTGCACCGACGCTGCATCGAATTCGGTGACGATGGCGCGGAGCCGGTCCTGCTGCCCGGCGCTCAGGGGTCCGGCGCCGGGAAGGACGTTGTTGCTGGTCAGGTGGATAAGCCACTCAACTTCCACGGCCACGCGGTCCCGGTTCAGGGCGGCCTCGGACAGGTAGTCCACGAGGGGCGCGACGGCGGACTGGTAACGGCCGTCCAGGGGTCCAAGAGCGATTTTTTCCGATGACGCGGCGAGGGCCAGGCGTCCTGAGGGCGTACGGGTATCAGCTGTGGCGGCAGTTTCAGGCATGTGCTGATTCTTTCATGAAGTCCGGCACCGCCTTAAGCGGATCGTTCACGTTACTTGTCCACATAGCCGACGGCGGCGCTTACGGGGGCAGCGGCGCGTGCCTAGCGTTGGGAGCGGCACGGTTGGGGCGGTTGTCCGGCCGGGGAGGCCGGGACGTAAGCCGGGCAGGAAGCTGGGACGGGGGGACGGTTTGATGGACGGGATATGGGGTGGCGGGCCGGGCATCAGCCTCGCAGTCCAGGAGGTGGGCAGGAAGGTGGCCCGGTCATCGGACCGGACTGAAGAGGTGCTGGCGGGATTCCACCAGATCCAGCTGGAGGACTGGCAGTCGCCGGCCGGACAGGCATACCGCGATTCCGTGAGCCTGCAGGCGGTGGCAGTACGGCGGGCCCTGGACCGGATCCGGGAGGCTTCTGCCGCAGTGGCCGTCCATGCCCGTGCAGCGTTGACAGCCGATTGTCCAGCTGACGGAGGGTTCTGATGGCGGACGCAACTCCCTCCGGATCAGGCGGCCCCCTTCATGTTTCGCCGCCTCCTCCGGACGGAATCCTGACAATATCCGGAGGCGTGGGTGGCATCACGGTGCAGCTGGAGGAACTGGAGGCGGGAGCCGTGAAGCTGGATGGGCTCGCCAGGGGGCTCACCGCCGTTGAGGCGGAGCTTTTTGGGGCCTGGCAGGAGCTTTGTCCCTACCAGGACCAACCCGGCGCCACAGGCTCCGCGGCGCTCATCGCGGTGGGGGAGGCGCGGGATGCGGTCCAGAAAGTCCGCCTGGAACTGCAGCGGATCAGTGGACAGGTGCGCAGCTGCAGGTGGGATTACGAAATGGCCGAATCCACTGCCCACATGCAGTGGATGCTGGGTCTGTCGGAACCGGGCGTGGAACTGCAGAAGCACGTGGATTTCTGGCGCACAGGCTTCCTGAACGGTGATGCCACTGAATCAGTGCTGGCGAATGCCGTTACGGTCCTTCCCGGGATCAAACCGGCGGTTGGCTGGCTGGTCCCGTCGCTGCGTTCGGGCCCTGTGACGGTCAGGCAGGAGGAGCGCCTGCGCATCGACCTCGACGCCACGCCCGCCGGGCTGCTTGAGCGGGTCAGGCTGATTGAGGAGCGCGGCAGCGGCTACATCGAAGTTATCGAGGTGGATACCGGCGGCGGAAAGGCCTACGTCGTGGTGGTTCCCGGGACACAGATGAACGACGCCGACCACGGCACCAATCCTTTCGATCTTTCCGGCATCGTCGACGGGATGGGCAGCAATTCGGAGCAGGTGAATGCCGCTGTCCTCCAGGCACTTCGGGCCGCCGGTGCGGAACCGGGAGCTGAGGTGGTGGCGGTGGGATACAGCCAGGGCGGCATCCATGCCATGAACCTGGCGGCGGATGAGGACGTCCTCAGGGAGTACCGCCTGAAGTACGTCCTGACGGCCGGATCTCCCGTTGCCCGCATCACGCCCGCGCCGGAGGTCAGCACTCTTCACCTGGAACACCGCACGGACTGGGTGCCGGGCACTGATGGGCTGCCGAACCGGGACGCCCGGAACCAGGTCACCGTGACCGTGACCAATGACCTGTACTTGCGCGGCGGAGAAGACGCCGGCCTGGGACCCGGGCACCGCCTGACCGGCTACGAGGAGGCGGCAGAGCTTGTGGGCGCCAGCAAGGATCCGTCGTTGGTCCAGTCCACCGCTGTACTGGGCGGGGTCCTGGGCGCCGGCGGGGCTGCCACTGCCACCCGTTTCTCCTTGTCGAAACCCCCGCCGCCCGCTCCACCCATGGACCGCAGGGATCCCTTTTCCGGGCGGCCGCAGCCGGGTGCCCGGTAGGTCTTGTTTGTCCCGGCTATCGCCGCCCTTACGCAATCTGGGCGGCGTGCAGTTCCACGTACCGGGTGGACCTGGGCTGTTCGGGTTGCGGGGCAGGTGGGGAGGGCTGCGGGGCAGGCTGTGGAGGGGACACTGGAACGGGCGTCGGAGTGGGTGGCGGAGCGGCGGCCGGGCACCGGTAGTTGTAGTCCAGGTTGTTCTCGGTGAACTGGGTTGTGGTGACGGTCCCGCCCGGTGTCAGGGGGTCGGACGCGCAATACTCTTTGGCGGACCAGGCCGAGTCGGGGCCGGCCAACCAGTTCCGGAGGGCGTACAGGTTGCTGCCAGGACTTACCCCGCCCACAATTTCGCCGAACTGGTAGGAAGTGGAATAGATGCCCACTTCCGCCCCGGTCCCCTGCAGGTAGGCGGTCATGCCTTCCAGCTCAGCTGCATTTGCTGCCTTGTCCCATAACCAGTTGTTTCCGGTTTCAACGTCCAGCCACCACATCCGGCGTGCCCCGCCGCCGTCCACTCCCTTCAGGATTGCGGCATCAGTGGCAGCCATGGCGTAGCCGTGAACGTAAGCGCAGGCCGGGGACGCGGTGCCGTCACACAATCCATACGGGTTGCTGACCGCGCCGCCCCCGTAGGTGTTGTCCGCCGGCCACCACAACCACTCCGCGGGCCCGGTCGCGGCGGTGTTCACATACACCGCCGCCGGCGTTCCTCCGGCCGACTCCGCGCTCTGGTCCGCCCACGCCAGCTGGGCATCCAGGCACGGGTTGACAGTGTCCGGGCGGCCGCCGTTCACGCCCACTATCGCGAATGCCGGGGGCGCCGGAAGATCAGCGCCGCACTGCGGCCAGGAGATGTCATTGCCCAAAGGGACCCCGCCCTGCAGGGCGGGGTCTGATTCTGCATGGGCGGGGCCGGCCTGCCATGTCATAAGCAGGCAGGCCGCGAGCACCAACCTTATGGGCTTCATTGTGGCCCCCGTTTTCCGGAACTGACAGCAACGGGCCTCTTTGGGCCCGGTTTGAAGCCTAAGCGGCTGGTCCCGTGGGGGTCATGGGTGGCAGGTACTGGAGTTTTTCCTGCTGTTCCGGGGAGCCGTACCTAATGGGTACCTGCTCTCCGCCGTCCTCCTACTTGGTAGGGCAGGCTTCCCGGGGGGCTTCGAAAGAGGGGCGATCTGCCGGGGTCAGCGCCTGCCGCCCGGCAGCAAACCCGCCACCAGGGACACCAGGGAGATGATGACCGCGGCCAGCAGCGCAGTCCAGAAGAAGGAATCGATCGTGAGGTGCACCGGCGTGTAACTGCTGATCCAGGCCGTCAGGTACAGCATGGCGGCATTGATGACGATGGCGAACAAGCCAAGCGTCAGGATAGTGATCGGAAGCGCGAGGAGCCGCACCAGCGGCCGCACGAAGGCGTTGACCACGCCGAAGATAAGGCCGATGAACAGGTAGGCCAGGACAATGCCGATCGTCCCGGTGTCCTGTGAAATGCCGGTCCTGGCTACGGCATCAGATGCCGCTGTGCTGGAGATGTCCATTCCCGGCAGCAGCCAGCTGGCCACCCACAGGGCTGCGGCATTGACGGTGACCCGAAGGATGAATGAAGCCATGGCACCATGCTTCCATACCGCTCCTTGGGGGAGGACGGCGGCGTGCCCCGATTTTTCGGGGCTGGCTCCCCGGATTCCCCCGGGACGTTGGACGTAGGCTAGGAGCCATGACTTCATCTGATACCAGGGCGGGCGGCATCGCACCGCGCCCGGTGCTGGACCGGCTGCCGCGCTACGCGGCAGGAAAACCGCCGGCCGCCGTCAGCGGTCTTGCCAGCTACAAGCTGTCCTCCAACGAAAACCCGCTGCCGCCCATCCCGGCCGTCCTCGAGGCCATCGCCGGCCAGACGGACTTCAACCGGTACCCGGACCCGCTGAGCAGCAAGCTCCGCGCGGCGCTCGCGGATTTCCTGGGCGTACCGGCGGATGACATCGTCACAGGAGCGGGAAGCCTGGGCGCCCTGAACCAGATCCTGGCTGCTTTTGCCGGGCAGAACGAGGACGGTAAAGCGGACGAGGTCATCTATGCGTGGCGGTCCTTTGAGGCGTACCCCATCAGCGTGGGCCTGGCAGGGGCGGAGAGCGTACGCATCCCGGTGACCGCCGAGGGACGGCATGACCTGGAGGCCATGGCGGCCGCGGTGAGTGCCCGCACCAAAGTCATCCTGCTGTGCACGCCCAACAACCCCACCGGACCGGCCCTTACTGCAGCCGAAACCGAGGCGTTTATCCGCTCCATCCCGGCAGACGTTGTGGTGGTCATCGATGAGGCTTACCAGGAGTTTGTCAGGGCGGAGGACGCCGTGGACGGGATCGACCTTTACCGGAAATATCCCAACGTGGTGGTGCTCCGTACTTTCTCCAAAGCGCACGGCCTGGCCGGGCTACGCGTTGGCTACAGCGTCTCCAACCCCGGACTGACCCAGTACTTAAGGGTCGCCGCAACACCCTTTGCGGTCTCCCAGATAGCTGAAAAGGCAGCAATCGTTTCCCTCGAGAACCATGCCCAGGTTGTGGAAAGGGTACAAAAACTCGTGGATGAGCGGACGCGGGTCACCGAGGGTCTCCGGGACCTCGGCTGGGCGGTCCCGGATGCCCAGGGAAACTTTGTGTGGCTCGCGCTTGGCGCCGAAAGTACCGCTTTCGCAGAGATGGCAGGGACACGCGCCCTGTCCGTCCGGGCATTCGCCGGAGAGGGCGTGAGGGTGAGTATCGGAGAACCCGAGGCGAACACCCGATTCCTCCAGTTGTGTGCCGACTATACAAAGGCACCCGCAACTTCCTAGCACTTAACAAGTAGCCCTCCCGCTACTTACCGAAGATAAAGTTAGGATCAGTAAGCCAATGTATATGCCGTGCCGGGAATGTATTCCCCGTGCGGCATATATCCCAGCGACATTGCATTGCATCCGGATGCGGCAAGCAAGGAGACGGTATGGGCACTCATCTGCCTTCCACCGAGTTCGACGGAACAGCGGTAGACGACCAGCGGGAAGCCGATGCTGAAGCCGTGATGGGCGAGCCCGCGGCCCAGATGGTGCAGCTGCTCGGTCCCGACGGGAAACTGGGCACCGATCCGGTCTTCAGCGACTACGCCGACAAACTCACCCCTGAGGATCTCCGCGGCCTGTACGCGGACATGGCCGCGATCCGCCGGTTCGACGTCGAAGCGACCGCCCTCCAGCGTCAGGGCCAACTGGCGCTCTGGGTCCCGCTGACGGGCCAGGAGGCAGCACAGATCGGATCGGGCAGGGCCAGCCAGCCGCAGGACTACATCTTCCCCACCTACCGCGAGCACGGCGTGGCCCTTACGCGCAACGTGGACCTGGCCGAACTCCTGCGCCAGTTCCGCGGTGTTTCCAACGGCGGCTGGAACCCCAAGGACACCAACTTCCACCTGTACACGCTGGTCCTGGCTGCACAGACCCTCCACGCCGTGGGCTACGCGATGGGGATCCAGCGCGACCAGAAGCTCGCCGCCGCATCGAACCCGGCAGGCAGGGAGCCGGATGCGGCCGTCATCGCGTACTTCGGCGATGGCGCCAGCTCGGAAGGCGACGTCCATGAGTCAATGGTGTTCGCCTCCTCCTACAAAGCCCCCGTGGTGTTCTTCTGCCAGAACAACCACTGGGCCATCTCCGTGCCCACCAACGTCCAGACCCGGGTTCCGCTGTCCAACCGGGCCAAGGGCTACGGGTTCCCCGGCATCCGGGTCGACGGAAATGACGTGATCGCCGTGCACGCCGTCACCGAGTGGGCGCTGGAGCACGCCCGCCAGGGCAAGGGGCCGGTCCTCATCGAAGCCTTCACCTACAGGGTCGGGGCGCATACCACGGCGGACGATCCCACCAAGTACCGGCAGTCGGCGGAGGAAGACGCATGGCGCGCCAAGGACCCGCTGGCGCGCCTGGAGAAGTACCTGCGTGCCGAAGGCCTTGCAGACGACGCCTACTTCGCCAAGGTCAAGGCCGACGGCGACGAACTGGCCGCGTACGTCCGGCGTACCGCCCACGACCTTGAAAACCCGGATATCCGGCAGGCCTTCGCCAACGTCTACAGGGAGGCCCACCCGCTGGTCGCCGAGGAACTGGCGTGGTTCGAGGAATACAGCGCAGGATTCGCCGGCGAGGAAGAGTCCGCCGGGCAGGCAGCAAAGGCAGGCCACTGATGACCACCATGACCATCGCGAAGGCCATCAACGAAGGCCTTCGCGCCACTTTGGCCGCACACCCCAAATCGCTGCTGATGGGCGAGGACATCGGGCCGCTGGGCGGCGTCTACCGGGTCACGGACGGGCTGATCGGCGAGTTTGGCCCGGACCGCGTGGTGGACACGCCGCTGGCCGAGTCCGGGATCATCGGCACCGCCATCGGCCTGGCTCTCCGGGGGTACAGCCCGGTCTGTGAGATCCAGTTCGACGGCTTCGTCTTCCCCGGCTTCAACCAGATCACCACCCAGCTCGCCAAAATCCATTCGCGCAGCAACGGCAACCTCAGCGTGCCCGTGGTCATCCGGATTCCGTACGGCGGGGGCATCGGCTCCATTGAACACCATTCCGAATCCCCGGAGGCGCTGTTCGCCCACACCGCGGGCCTGCGCATCATCACCCCGTCCAACCCGCATGACGCCTACTGGATGATCCAGCAGGCCGTGGAATGCCAGGACCCCGTCATCGTTTTCGAACCCAAGCGCCGCTACTGGCTCAAAGGCGACGTTGATGTCGAGGCACCCGGGCCGTCGGAGGATCCGTTCAAGGCCCACGTCCTTCGAGAGGGCACCGACGCCACCGTGGTGGCCTACGGCCCCCTGGTGCCCGTGGCGCTGGCAGCCGCGAACGCAGCGGAGGAGGACGGCAGGAGTGTCGAGGTCATCGACCTCCGGTCAATCTCCCCGATCGATTTCGACACCGTCACCGCCTCCGTCCAAAAGACCGGGCGGCTGATCGTCACGCACGAGGCTCCCACGTTCGGCGGCATCGGCGGCGAGATCGCAGCCCGGATCAGCGAGCGGGCGTTCCACTCCCTTGAGGCGCCCGTGATCCGCGTCGGCGGGTTCCACATGCCCTACCCCGTTGCCAAGGTGGAGGAAGACTACCTTCCGGACATCGACCGCATCCTGGAGGCGCTGGACCGCGCCCTCTCCTACTGAGGACACCATGACCCTGAACAAGTTCAACCTGCCCGACGTCGGCGAGGGCCTCACCGAGGCGGAAGTCGTCTCCTGGAAGGTCAAGCCCGGCGATACCGTCGCCGTCAATGACGTCATCTGCGAGATCGAAACCGCAAAGTCGATCGTGGAGCTGCCGTCCCCCTTTGCCGGAACAGTCATCGAACTGCTGGTGGAGGAAGGGGTGACTGTCGACGTCGGGACCGCCATCATCAGCGTCAGCGACGAAGTTTCCGGCGACCCCACTCCCGCCGATGTCCGCGCGCCCCAGGCCGTCCCCGCCGCCGGTACTCCCGCTGAATTTCCTGCCCAGCCGCTCTACGGCAAGCTGTCAGGGGACGCGGGGGAGACCGGGAGTGAAGGAACCCCGTCCGCCGCTCCCTTGGTGGGTTCAGGACCCAAGGCCGACGCCGTCAAGCGGCGTCCCCGGAAGACTGCACCGGCTGCTGCCGTGACCTTAAACGCCCCCGAAGTTGAACCTGTCCAGCCCCGCACGCCCGCCGAAGTTTCCGCCGCCGAACCTGCCGCCGTCGACACCCGGCCAACCCTTGGCGGCACCATCACGGGCCTGGTCAACCGGGTGCTGGCCAAGCCCCCGGTCCGCAAAATTGCCCGCGACCTGGGCATCGACCTCGCTGACGTCGTGGCCACCGGTTCCCGCGGCGAGGTGACGCGCGAGGACCTGGTGAGCTACCAGGCGCAGCGCGACGCCGAACTGGACAAGGCGGACGGTTTCTGGGGCAAGGCCGGGAAGCCGCAGGACCAGCGCGTGGAAAGCATTCCGGTCAAGGGCGTCCGCAAGGCCACGGCAAAGGCGATGGTGGAATCGGCGTTCGCAGCACCGCATGTGAGCATCTTCGTGGACGTCGACGCCAGCCGCACCATGGAATTCGTCAAGCGGCTCAAGGCCTCCCGGGACTTCGAGGGCATCAAGGTCTCGCCGCTGCTCATCCTGGCCAAGGCCGTCATCTGGGCCGCCGCAAGGAACCCCAGCGTGAACGCAGCCTGGGTGGACAACGAGGACGGCAGCGCCGAGATCCAGGTCAAGCACTTCATGAACCTGGGCATTGCCGCGGCCACTCCGCGCGGCCTCATGGTGCCCAACATCAAGAACGCGCAGGACCTGTCCTTGAAGGAGCTGGCCCTGGCGCTGAACGACCTGGCCACCACGGCCAGGGCCGGGAAGACGCAGCCGGCGCAGATGCAGGGCGGGACACTGACTATCACCAACATCGGCGCCCTGGGCATCGACACCGGTACGCCGATCATCAATCCGGGCGAGGTAGCCATCGTTGCCTTCGGAACCATCAAGCAGAAGCCCTGGGTCCTGGACGGAGAGGTGATTCCCCGCTGGATCACCACACTAGGGGGATCCTTCGACCACCGCGTGGTGGATGGTGACCTGTCCGCCCGTTTCATGGCCGACGTCGCAGCCATCCTGGAGGAGCCCGCGCTCCTCCTGGACTAGGGCGCCGGGTCAGGACGTGGCAGTAAACAACGACCTAATCCGGGCCAGGAACCGTACAGCCAGGTGGCTGACGGAGGTCTTCCAGCCTCCCGTGGTGGTTTCCCTGCAGCTGCTGATCAGCCCGCTGGCCCAGCCGGGTTTCCCGGAAACCATCGGCTACGGCGCGCTGGCGGCCCTCTTCGTGTGCGTGCTTCCGCTGATGGTGCTGCTGGTCCTGGTCAGGCTGGGCAAGGTCACGGACCACCATGTAAGCGACCGGAAGCAGCGTGCACCCGTGCTGCTGATGGCGCTGGGCTGCATCGCTGTGGGGCTGCTTGTGCTGGGCGCCGTGGATGCGCCGGAGAGCGTCTTTGCGATGGTCCTGGCGGTGGTGGGGGGCGTGGCGGTACTGGCCGTGGTCAGTCCGTTCTGGAAGATGAGCGGTCACGCCGCTGCCGTGTCCTGCGCCGCCGTCGTATCCGTGCTGATGCTCGGCGCCGCGTGGGCACCGCTACTGCTCCTGATCCCGGCAGTCAGCTGGTCACGGGTGGTGCTGCGGGCCCACTCCCTGGCCCAGGTGGTGGCCGGATCGCTCTTCGGCGGCCTGGTAATGGCCGGGATCTGGTGGCTGCTGCAGGGCTGGCTGGTGGCCTGAACGTCCACGCGCCGAAACGGGCCTAGTAGGCGGCGTATGCCGTGAAAGCCTCGAGCATGGCCGGATCCGCGGTGGTTCCCAGCACAACAGCGGCTGCGGTCATCAGGCCGCCCATGAGCGCGGCCATGCCGGCCCAAGCGCTCGGGAGCTTCCAGTCCTCGCGCAGGACGCTGCGCACGGTCTGCGGAAGCTGGAGCCCGGGGGTGATGAGGTTCGGTGCGCTGTCCAGGCTGCCGTCATCAAGGAGCGCAACCACCCGGTCATTGCTGCGGTCCACCCGCATGGAGCTGATGTGGTTGCCGTGGCGGGCCAGGAGGATGTCGTGGCCAACAAGCTGGCGGCGCTGCAAGGTGATCAAGGGGAGCCCTTCGCTGGAGGTGGATTCGGCAGTGTCCACGCCTTTGGGGGCCCATTCAATTTTATCGTTGCGCCAGCAGCTGAAACGGTGATATGGCGGTGAGAACGGACACCCCCCGCAGCGATATCCGCCACCACGGGGGGTGTCCTGCGTTACCCCAGGAGGGCTTCCGCGCGTTAGTCGGCGTCGTAGGTGTTGGCGATGTACACGTCGCACGGGGCGTTGTGGGCCACGCTGTTGGCCACGCTGCCAAGGACCCGGCCGATGCCGTGCATGCGCCGGTTTCCCACGACGATCACGCGGGCATCCATGCGGACGGCTTCCTTGATGAGGGCGTCTGCGGGCCGTCCGCGGGCTGCCGAATACGTAACCGTGACGTCCCGGCCCAGCGACTCAGCCACGGTCCGTGCCACCTGCTCTGCGGCGTCGGCGTCGGACACGATCCACCGGTCGCTGCCGCTGCCGAAGACCTCGGTCCGGTCGCTGTCGAAGGCTGACACGACGTGCAGTGAAGCGCCCAGTCCTGCAGCCAGGTTCCGGGCCGACTCCGCCGCCCTCTTCGCGGTCTCGCTGCCGTCAACCCCTACAACGATGATTCCACCCATATGCATGCTCCTTTGCTCGGTTTTCGGCGTTCGTGTGGCTTACGCTACAGCGCCGCCATGGCTTCATGCAGCACCGGCGCCAATCGGCGCACCCCCTCGGCGATAGCGTCGGGGGGAACGGCGCTGAACGCGAGCCGCAGCTTGTTGGACGGCTCGTCCGACGGCGTGAAGGCGGCGCCGGGGATAAACACGACGCCGGCATCGATCGCCTTGTGCAGCAGCGGGTAGGTGTCAACACCTTCGGGCAGGGTCACCCAGACGAAGAAGCCCCCCTGCGGGCTGGTCCAGGTGGTCCCCGCCGGCATGTACTCCTTGAGCGCTGCCAGCATGGCGCGGCAGCATTCGGCATACAGCCCGCGGTAGGTTTCGATCTGGCCTTTCCAGTCGTAGTCGCGCAGGTAGGCGGACACCAGCATCTGGTTCAGGGCCGGCGGGCAGAGCGTCACCGATTCCGCGGCGAGGTAGTACCGGCGCTGCAGGTGCTCAGGCACCAGGGCCCAGCCGATGCGGAGGCCGGGGGCGAAGATCTTGGAAAAGGAACCGAGGTAGATGACGTCGTCCGGGTTGGCTGCGCGCAGGGGAGGCAAGGGTTCACCTTCAAAGCGCAGCAGTCCGTAGGGGTTGTCCTCAAGAACCAGAATATTCGCCCTGCGGCATATATCGACCACCTGCTGGCGCCGTTCCCTGGCCAACGTGATCCCTGAGGGATTGTTGAAGTTGGGGATGGTGTAGAGGAACTTGATGCTCTGGCCCGCGAGCTGCAGCGCCGCGATCCGCGCCTCCAGAAGCTCCGGGACCAGGCCGTACTGGTCCATCTCCACGGTCTCCACCCGCACCTGGTAGGCCTCAAAGGTGTTCAGTGCGCCGACGTAGGTGGGATCCTCCACCAGGACCACGTCTCCCGGATTGCAGAAGAGCTTGGTGGCCACGTCCTGGGCCGACTGTGAGCCGGCGGTGATCACCACGTTCTGCGGCAGGGCATCCAGGATGCCCTCGGCGGCCATGACCTCGCAAATCTGTGCCCTGAGCTCCTCGGTTCCCTGCCCGGCGCCATATTGAAGGGCCGTGAGTCCGTCGTCGGCAATGATTTTCGCCGCCGTCGCTGCGAGGCGGTCCAGGGGAAGTGACTGCAGGTACGGGCTTCCTCCCGCCAGGGAAACCAGTCCCGGCCGCATCGAGATGTCGAAAACATCCCGGACGGCCGACTGGCGGATGTTGGCCGCCCGCTCGGAAAACAGTCCCTCGTGGCGGTGGGCGGACGTGGCCGCGCGCTCGATCGCATCGATGGCTTCGGCGGGCAGCGTTCCGGCGGAGGCGTCAAGTGTTTCGTGGGTCACAAGGTCAGGATACAGCCCGGTGTTGCTTCCAGGGCAACATCTGTTTCAAGGGAATGCACGGCATGCGAAGCGCTAATCCAGGCTCAGATAGTCCGCCAGCGTTTCCCCATTGATGTAGAGGTCGGCCCTGATGGCACCCACGGCTTCGAGGGCGGTCTGGGTAAGCTGGGCCTCGATCCTGGGAAGGTCGCATGTTCCGCCCTGGTTCAGCGTTCCCGAAAGGTAGACCCTGACAGTGGTTCCGTCGAAGCTCCCGGAGAGGAACGTCAGCCGGGAAGAGCCCAGTGCGTTGTAGGCGTTCACGGGCAGCCGGCCGCCACCCAGCAGGGCGCCGATTGCCGCCTTGAGCCGGGCGTCCCCGGAGCCTCCCGGTTGGGCTGAGCCAACCAGGCTGTCATTGCAGCCGAAGCGGACGCCGTGCCTGCCGCCGTCGTCCACCATCACGAAATACGCCGTCACCGGGGGAGCCGTTGGCCCGGCATTGGTGCCGGGGTCCCGAGGGGCCGACGGACTGTCCGGTCTTTCCCCTGCTGCTCCGGCCGTACCGGTGGAAGGGGTAGCCGGCACCGTGGCGGGAAGGAGGGCCAGCGGGGCCTCGCTGGATCCGGCGCTGCCCCCGATGGCTGTGCAGCCGGAGAGCAGAAGCGCCAGGCAGCCGGCCACCGCAGCCAGGGCGCCGCGCCCACGCCCGTCCCCGCTCCATCTTTTTGCCATGCGGCACCGCAATCCGATCCGGTAGGTCCAGGGGATTAACGCTACGGCCGCGCCTGCCGGCGGAGATGTCCGCACGGTACCGGTTGGGACAAGAGTTGGTCACGGCAACGCCGCAACGCCGGATGCAGCAGCGCCCGGCCCCCCGGGGGGGGGGCGGGGGCGGGGCCCCGGGGGACTAGGCGGCGGGAGCTGCTGCGGCAAGGGTGTCGAAGATGCCCTTGATCTGCTCTACAACCTCGGCGTCGTCCTTGGGGTGGACTTCGGCGAAGCGCACCATGGAACCCGGGACGGCGAGCTTGACGTCCTCCAGGATCCGGGCCCCTGCAATGCCGGCGGCCTTGCGGGCCTCATCCTGGGCCCAGACGCCGCCGTACTGGCCAAAAGCGGTGCCGACGACGGCGGTGGGCTTGCCTGCCAGGGCGCCGGCGCCGAAGGGGCGGGACAGCCAGTCGATGGCGTTCTTCAGGGCGGCGGGAACCGTGCCGTTGTGCTCGGGGGTGACCAGCAGGACGGTGTCGGCTTCTTCGGCTGCGGCGCGCAGGGCTGCGGCGGCGGCAGGGACCTGGCCCTCGACGTCGATGTCCTCGTTGTAGAACGGGATGTTGCCCAGGCTCTCGTGGATCACCACGTCCACCTGCTCCGGGGCGTTGAGCTGGATGGCTTCGGCCAGCTTCTGGTTGGTGGACTCGGCGCGGAGGCTGCCGACAAGGGTAAGAACGGTGCTCTTGGTCATGGGAACTCCTGGCTAGGGGAGCGGCGGGGGCCGCTATCGGTCAAACTTCAGGCTCGCGGAGCCTTCACCAGACTAAACGGACCGTAGTCCGGTTGTATTCCCCATGCTTACACTGTCTGTGTGAGTTCCATCCCAGTGCGGCCAGGTATGGCCCCGGCAACGGCCGCGGAACGCAGCGATGCTGCCCGGAACCGGGAGCGCCTCCTGCTGGCTGCCCGGGAACTGATCGAGCAGGGCGGAGCCGCTGCGCTCACCATGGACCGCCTGGCCGAGCAGGCCGGCGTGGGCAAGGGCACCGTCTTCCGCCGCTTTGGCAGCCGGGCCGGGTTGATGCTCTCCTTACTGAACGACTCCGAGGCCGCGTTTCAAGCCCGGTTCCTGTTCGGACCGCCGCCACTGGGGCCCGGTGCTCCGCCGCTCGACCGGCTGATCGCCTTCGGTACCGAGCGCATCGCCTACGTGGTGGAATATGGGGACCTGGTGCTTGCTGCCGGAAATGCTTCCAGGGGAAAGTTCGAAGTACCCGCCGCCGCCCTCTGGGACCGGCATGTGGAGATGCTGCTGCGCGAAGGTGGAATCGACTCCCCGGAACCCTGGCTGATGGCCGGATCCCTCAACGCCACCCTCGACCCCGAGCGTCTCCTGCACCTTATCCGTGAACATGGCGTGACACTCCAACGGCTGGCAACATCATGGCGTGACCATGTGACACGGGTTGTCACGGGCGCGAAGGTTACGTGATGGAATGCTCCCGCGTCCAGTCACGCGGGCTTCACAGAACTATTCATAACGATCTGATACGGCGCGTCCAATTTCCGGGGATTCCGGCACTTTTCGGCTTGGGGCTTGTGATAGTTTCCTCTGGAATGTGACCCGCGACATAGTCCACCAGGACCTGCCCTAAGGGCTGCGGGAGGCCAGCTACCCGCTGGTGCAGGACCCGGTAAGGCGGCACAACCCGTGCTTGTCCGGGGAAGACGGAAGGATCCAGCAGCGCCCATGCTCAAGTACCTCGCCAAGCGCGGCATCACCTATGTGGTGATGATCTTCCTCACCACATCCGCCGGCTACTTCCTGGCCGTCAGCTCGCTCAAGCCGGCGCTGCTCGAGCAGGAACGGATCCCCCGGCCCACCCCGGAGCAGGTGGCCAATTCCATGCGGCTGAAAGGCCTGGACCCGGACCTCAGCCCGTGGGAGCGCTACGTTGACTGGCTCACCGGAATCGTCACCCGCTGGGACTGGGGCCGCAGCCCCAACGGCGCCTACATCAACGCCGAGTTCGGGGACCGGGTCTGGATTTCCACCCGGCTCTTCCTGGCGTCCATCATCCTGACCCTGGTCATCGGCGTCGCGCTCGGCGTCTATTCGGCGGCACGCCAGTACAAGTTCCAGGACCGGGTCATCACGTCCTACAGCTACCTCGCCTACATCGTGCCGGCACCCATCGCCTACTTCCTGGTGCAGCTGGGCGCCATCAACATCAACGAATCCGTGGGCGACCGGATCTTCTTCGTCACCGGCATCTCCACCCCCGGCATCGCGCCGGGCTGGGCCCAGTTCGTGGACATGCTGGCCCACTATGCAGTCCCCACGGTGGCCATCACCCTTGTGGGGTGGGGCGCGTACCAGATTGCCCAGCGGCAATACCTGCTGGACAACGTGAACGCCGACTTTGTCCGCACTGCACGCGCCAAGGGGCTGACCCGCAACCAGGCCATTGCCCGGCACGCACTGCGCGTTTCGTTCATTCCGGTGGCCCAGAGCATCGCCTTCACCATCCCGGCCATCTTCGCCGGCGGCTTCTTCGCCGAAAAGATCTTCGCCTGGCCAGGCGTGGGGTCCTGGAGCATCGACGCCATCTCGCTGCAGGACGTCAACGCGGCCACGGCCACCCTGGCATACGGCTCCGTGATCTTCGCGCTGGGCGCCATCCTCGCGGACTTCGCCACCACGCTTGTCGACCCGAGAGTGCGGGTGCAGTAGCCATGACCAACCTGAACGCCGTTGACCCGGCAGCAGTGGCGCAGGATGCGCACCTGGAAAGCGCCGACGTCGTCATTGGCAAAACCACCATCATCTTCCGCCGCTTCCTGCGCAACAAGACCGCAGTGGCCGGCCTGGCCATCTTCCTGGCCCTGACCGTTTTCTCGTTCATCGGCGGTTTTTTCACCCAGTGGGACAAGGAAACCATCGACCCCTTCAACATCGGCATGCCCCCGTCGGCCGACCACTACCTCGGGACGTCGCAGGCAGGGATCGACCTGTACGCCATGACCGTGGAAGGCACCAGGATCTCCATCCTGATCGGCCTGGTGGTGGGCCTGGTGTCGGTCCTGATCGCCGCGGTCTACGGCTGCACCATGGCCTACTTCGGCGGCAAGGTGGACAAGGTCATGCTGTTCATCCTCGAAGCGCTGATCATGATGCCGGCGCTCCTGGTGGTTGCTGTAGCCACCAGCGGCGGCGGTGCCGGCCTGAAACGCGACCTTCCCTCGTGGCTTCTGCTCATCATCGTCCTGCTGGTGTTCAGCTGGATGGGCACCGCCCGCCTGATCCGCTCCATGTCCATGTCGCTGATGCAGCGTGACTTCGTCAAGGCGGCCCAGTACATGGGTGTCCCGCCGCGCCGGATCGTCTGGCGGCACCTGGTGCCGAACATCGGCTCGCTGCTGATCCTGGACATCACCCGCGGCGTCACCGCGGCCATCCTGGCCGAGGTCGCCTTCTCCTTCATCGGCATCGGCATCAAGGTCCCGGACGTGAGCCTGGGCGTGCTGATCGGCCAGGCCACCTCCCAGGTGCAGACTTTCCCCTGGATGTTCTGGGTGCCGCTCGCCGTGATGTTCCTGCTGACCGGCTCCCTGGCCATGATGAACGATGGCCTGCGCGACGCCTTTGATCCCAGCTCCACGTCCAGCGGCAAAGCACAGAAAGCCAAAACCCGGAAGATCACCGCGGAAAAGAAGGCGGCATGAGCAGCGAAACCACCACCGGAGCCACGGATTCATCACGTCCAACCGTGGAGCGCCTGCACGTGGCAGGGCTGCACGCCCCCGGCGACGCCGTCCTGTCCGTCCGCGACCTGAACGTCCGCTTCAACACGGAGAACGGTGTCGTGCACGCCGTCCGTGGCGTCGACTTCGACCTGATGCCGGGCAAGACGCTCGGGATCGTCGGCGAATCGGGGTCCGGCAAGTCCGTGACTTCCCTGGCCATCATGGGGCTGCTCCCGCCCACGGCCCAGGTCTCCGGCTCCGTCCGGCTCAAGGGCCGGGAGCTGCTGGGGCTCAGCGACAAGGACATGTGCAAGTACCGCGGCAACGACCTCGCCATGGTCTTCCAGGACCCGCTGTCATCCCTCACCCCGGTGTTCACCGTGGGCACCCAGATCATCGAAGCGCTCACTATCCACCACCCCACCATGAGCCGGACCGCCAAGGAAGCCCGCGCCGTCGAACTTCTGGCCATGGTGGGGATTCCCAGCCCCAAGGACAGGCTCAAGGCCTTCCCGCACGAATTTTCCGGCGGCATGCGCCAGCGCGTGATGATCGCTATCGCCATCGCCAACAACCCCCGCGTCCTGATTGCCGATGAGCCCACCACGGCCCTGGACGTCACCATCCAGGCCCAGGTCCTGGAGGTGCTCCACACGGCGCAGGAGGAGACCGGCGCCGCCGTCGTCATGATCACGCACGATCTTGGCGTGGTAGCCGGGATGGCAGACGACATCATGGTCATGTACGCAGGCAGGCCGGTGGAAACCGGTGCCGTGGATGACATCTACTACAACCCGCGGATGCCCTACACCCTGGGCCTGCTGGGCGCCGTTCCCCGCGTGGATGTGGCAGAGAAATCCTCCCTCGTTCCCATCGAGGGCATGCCGCCCAACCTGTTGCACGCCCCCACAGGCTGCTCGTTCGCTCCCCGCTGCCCCCTGGCCTCGGAGGCCTGCCTGGACGGCGAGCCCGCACTGGCACCCGTTGACGACGGCGCCCAACACCGCGCGGCCTGCATCAAGTCCGGCTCACTCGGCGGAACCGTGGATGTGCACGACGTATTCGCCGCCCCGCCCGTGCCGGTGTCCCGCTTCGACGCCATTCCCAGGGAGGAACGGTCCACCGTCCTGCAGCTAACGGACGTGCGGAAACACTTCCCGCTGACCAGGGGTGCCCTGATCAAGCGAAGGATCGGCACTGTTAAGGCCGTGGACGGCCTGAGCTTCGATATCCGCGAAGGCGAATGCTTCTCCATCGTGGGCGAATCGGGATCGGGAAAGACCACCACGCTTCTGGAAATCATGGAGTTCCATCCAGACCAGGACGGTGAGGTGGTGATTGGCGGCCTGAGCAACAAGCAGGCAGCCGATGCCAGGACCAAAGCCAAAATGCGGCGCGAACTCCAGATGGTGTTCCAGGACCCCACGGGCGCACTGGATCCGCGGTTCACGGTGTACGAAGTCCTTGCCGAGCCCCTGCAGAACGCGGGGATGGACCGGGCAGCGGTCAGGAAGCGGATCATGGAGCTGATGAAGCTCGTGGGCCTGCAGCCGGACCACGTCAACCGCTTCCCCAACCAGTTCTCCGGCGGCCAGCGCCAGCGGATCGGGATAGCCCGCGCACTGGCGGTGAACCCCAAGCTGGTGGTCCTGGACGAGCCCGTCTCGGCCCTCGACGTCTCCGTCCAGGCCGGTGTCATCAACCTGCTGGACCACCTGCGCGCCGAACTGGGCCTGAGCTACCTGCTCGTGGCGCACGATCTCTCGGTGGTCCGCCACATCTCCAACCGCGTGGCTGTTATGTACCTGGGGAAGATCGTGGAGATCGGCGCCGTGGAACGGGTGTTCGACAGTCCCCGCCATCCCTACACCCGCGCCCTCCTCTCCGCGATCCCCGTGCCGGACCCCCAGCTGGAACGCACCCGCGAACGCATCATCCTCCAGGGCGACCTGCCCTCGCCGTTGCAGGCACCGAAGGGCTGCAATTTTGCCACCCGCTGTCCGGTCTTCGCCGCACTCCCGCCGGCCAAGCAGGAGAAGTGCCTCACCCTTGAGCCGCCCCTGGAATCGGCGTCCTCCGCCACTGACCAGCAGTTCGCCTGCTTCTTCCCGGACGGGGAGCTGGATGAGGACATGCTGGTGGTCCACGAACCGGTAGACAACCATGCGCCCTGAGATTTTTCGACCCCAAAGCACCACCACTCGCACCAATGAAGGGAAAACCATGAGGAAACTGAACAGGATCGGCGGAGCTGCAGCCGTTGCTGCGGCCCTGGCGCTGACGGCCTGCGGCGGTGGCGGTGCCAGCGGCCCCGAAACAGCCAAAGGACAGGAATCCGGAAGCGACCTGTCCAAGCTGATCAGCATCAACGAGAAGCCGGCAGCCGACCTCCAGCAGGGCGGCAAGGTCACCCTTCCGCTGGGCAACATCGGCCCGGACTTCAACGGGTTCTCCAACAACGGCAACAGCGCGGACAACTCCGCCCTGCAGATCCCCATGAACCCGGTCGCCATGAACAGCGGCGGCATCGGCGGCTGCTGGAAGGTGGACTTCAAGGGCAAGGTCACGCCCAACCCCGACTTCTGCGAGTCAGTGGACAGCGTGGTCAAGGACGGCAAGCAGACCATCACCATCAAGGTGAACCCCAAGGCCACGTACAACGACGGCACGCCAATCGACGTCAAGGCCTTCAAGAACACCTGGAACATCCTCAAGAGCCCCGACGCCGGCTACGACATCGTCAGCTCGGGCGCCTATGAGTTCGTTGACTCCGTCGAGGCCGGCAGCAGCGACAAGGAAGTCATCGTCAAGACCAGCCGCCCGGTCTTCCCCGTGGATTCGCTCTTCTTCGGACTCATCCACCCCGCCGTCAACACCCCCGAGATCTTCAACGAGGGCTTCAACGGCAACATGCACCCGGAGTGGATGGCAGGCCCCTTCAAGCTCGACCAGTACGACACCGCAGCCAAGACGGTCACCATGGTTCCGAACGACAAGTGGTGGGGCCAGAAGCCGGTCCTGGCCAACGTAACGTTCCGCCAGCTGGAAACCAGCGCACAGATCGCCGCCTTCAAGAACGGTGAAATCGACGCCATGTCCGCCAACACCATCTCGCTGTACAAGCAGCTGGACGGCACGAAGGATGCGGACATCCGCCGCGGCCAGCGCCTCTTCGCCGGTGGCCTGAACCTGAACGCCCAGCGCATCACCGACGTCAACGTCCGCAAGGCCATCTTCGCCGCCGTGGACCGCGAAGCCCTCCGCAAGGTCCGCTTCAACGGCCTGAACTGGGAAGAGCCCAGCAGCGGTTCCATGATGCTGCTGCCGTTCTCCGAGTACTACCAGGACAACTACCCGGTCAAGGAAACCGGTGCCGATGCCGCCAAGAAGGTCCTCACCGACGCCGGCTACACGGCCAACGCCAACGGCATCATGGAGAAAGACGGCAAGCCCGCCGCCTTCAAGATCAGCAACTTCGGCGACGACCCCACCACCCTGGCCGTGGCACAGACCCTGCAGAAGCAGCTCCAGGCCGGCGGCATGGATGTGGGCATCGACCAGCGCGCCTCCGCCGACTTCGGCAAGGTGCTGGGCAGCCGCGAGTTCGACCTGAGCATCTCCGGCTACACCGTGGGCCCGGATGCCACGGACGCCGTCAAGCAGTACTACGACTCCAAGGTCAACGAGAACAAGCTGGGCGACGCCGAGCTGGACAAGAAGATCGCCGACCTCGCCTCCATCGAGGACAACGCAGCCCGCAACAAGGCAGCCATGGACGTGGAGAAGGAGCACATGGCCAAGTACTACTCCATGGGCGTGGTCTTCAACGGCCCGCAGATCTCCTTCGTCCGCACCGGACTGGCCAACTACGGCCCGTCGCTCTTCCAGAGCACCTCGCAGGTCCCGGACTGGACCACCATCGGCTGGGTTAAGAAGTAACCACCCGCAGCCCGATCGAAAAGCCGGCACCCCAGGTCTTCCAGGGGTGCCGGCTTCTTTTAACCAGGCGTTTTAACCACGCGGGACCGGGGGTAGCGTTGCTTCCATGACCGGAACTGAAGGCGACCCCCGCACCATCCGCACCGCCGTCGTCGGCTACGGGCTTGCCGGCAGCGTCTTCCACGCACCGCTGCTGGCAGCCAACACCAGCTACTCGCTGGACGTCATTGCAACGTCCGACGCCGGGCGGCAGGCAAGTGCCTCGTCCCGGCTTCCGGGCGTGGAGGTGGTGCGCGACGGCGCCGACGTTGTCAGGCGGGCAGCGGACCTTGACCTCGTGGTCCTGGCGACGCCGCCCATGACCCACTACCCCCTGGCGAAGGCTGCGTTGGAGGCGGGGCTGGACGTGGTGGTGGACAAGCCGTTCGCGGTCACCAGCGCACAGGGACAGGAACTCATTGCGTTGGCGGGTGAACTGGGCCGGGTGCTGACCGTGTTCCAGAACCGCCGGTGGGACGGGGACTTCCTGACCCTCCGGAAGCTGCTGGCGGCCCAGGCCCTGGGCAAAGTGACCCGGTTCGAGTCGCGGTTCGAGCGGTGGTCCCCTGCCATCGCCAAAGCCTGGAAGGCGCGGGCCACCGCTGCCGACGGCGGAGGTGTCCTGTTCGACCTGGGCAGCCACCTGATCGACCAGGCCCTGCAGCTGTTCGGCCCGGCCACCGTCCTCCACGCGGAACTGCAGGCGCGGCGGTCCGACGAGCGGGCTGACGACGACGTCTTCCTGGTCCTGCGGCACGAGTCGGGAGTGATCAGCCACCTGGCCATGAACGTGCTGTGCGCCCAGCAGGGGCCACGCTTCCGGGTGCTGGGATCGATCGGCGGCTTCACCAAGAACGGGGTGGACCCGCAGGAGCCCTACATTGTGGCAGGTGGCAGCCCCCTGGACGGGGACTACGGCGTGGAGGCACCGGAGTGGGCCGGGCTCCTGGGCCGCGACGGCCATCTGGACCGCCTGCCCACCGAACGCGGGAACTACCCGGAGTTCTACCGCCTGCTGGCAGGCAAGATCCTCGACGGCGGCGCACAGTCATCCCTGCCCCTCCCCGTGAACCCGGAGGACGCCGTCGAGGTGCTCAAAATCATAGAAAGGGCAAGGGAGCTGGGTTAAATGACTCATCGATTGCTCCGTAAGTGCCGTTCTGAGGGTTCAAAAGGACGATTACGGAGCAATCGATGAAGGGGCCTTAGGCCGAGACGAGCTCGTGCCAGTCAGCCACGAGGGGCAGGTTGTGGGCCTCGGACACGGAGTGGTGTGCCACGTGGCCCGCAGCGATGTTGAGGCCGGCAGCCAGGGCCGGGTCGCGGTCGAAGGCGGCCTTGACGCCCAGGTTTGCCAAGGCCACCGCGTAGCGCAGGGTGACGTTGGTCAGTGCGTACGTGGAGGTGTTGGGTACGGCTCCGGGCATGTTGGCCACGCAGTAGAAGATGGTGTTGTGCACCTTGTACGTGGGTTCCTGGTGCGTGGTGGGGTGGGTGTCCTCGAAGCAGCCGCCCTGGTCCACGGCGATGTCCACCAGGACGGAGCCGGGCTTCATCCGGGCCACGAGGTCGTTGGTGACCAGCTTGGGGGCCTTGGCACCGGGGATGAGGACGGAACCGATCACCAGGTCGGCGTCCACCACGGACTTTTCGATTTCGTACGTGTTGGAGGCAACGGTCTTCAACCGGCCCTGGTACTGGGCGTCCAGTTCGCGCAGGCGGTTGATGTTGATGTCCAGGATGGTGACGTCGGCGCCCAGGCCCAAGGCCATGGCCGCGGCGTTGGTGCCGGCCACGCCGGCGCCCAGGACAACCACCTTGGCGGGGCGGACGCCGGGCACGCCGCCCATCAGGACACCCTTGCCGCCGGCGGGCGCCATCAGGGAGGTGGCGCCGACCTGGACGGACAGGCGGCCGGCAACTTCGGACATCGGTGCCAGCAGCGGCAGCGACCGGCCTTCCTGGACGGTTTCGTAGGCGATGGCGGTGACGCCGGAGTTGATGAGCTCCGTGGTGAGCTCCGGCTCGGCGGCCAGGTGCAGGTAGGTGAAGAGGATCAGGCCCTTGCGGAAGCGGTGGTATTCGGCCTTGATGGGTTCCTTGACCTTCATCACCATGTCCGCGCGGGCCCAGACGTCATCGGCCTCGTTGACGATCTCGGCACCGGCGATCGAGTATTCCTCGTCGGTGATGCCCGAGCCCAGGCCGGCCCCGCGCTCCACCAGCACGGTGTGTCCGTGGGTAAGGAACTCGTGGACGCCTGCCGCGGTGATGGCCACGCGGAATTCGTTGTTCTTGATTTCTTTGGGGACGCCGATGATCATCGTCTGCTCCAGTTTTTGGGGCCGGTAGGCCGAAAAGGCGGAAGGATTTTCGTGTTTCAACGATAAATCCCGCTGTGAGCCAGACGACATGAAGCGGCAAGGACCGGTGCGCCAAAACCGCACAATTCCGCGGATTTTGGATCCTCTACCTCGACACGTGTCGAGTCCTGAAGCGTCAGGTGTCGCCTCGTGTCCGTTCGTCCGCGGGGCCGCCGGGGCAGTACTGTTGGCCCATGCAGCAGCAGGGTGTGGAACAGCTCGTCGAGCAGGTGGCGCAGAAGCTGGGCCGTGGCTTGTCGCTTGAGGACCTGGACGGACTGTTGCTTGCCTACAGCTCCAACCAATCCCATGCCGACCGCGTGCGAGTGAACTTCCTGTTGAGCAAGAAGGTTCCGGCGGACGTGAGCGCGTGGCAGCTCTCCCATGGGATTGCCACCGCGGTGCGGCCCGTGGTGGTTCCGGCCAACCCGGACCTGGGCATGCTGGGCCGGGTGTGCGTCCCGCTGATGGTGCGCGGCTTCCGGGTGGGTTACCTCTGGGTGCAGCAGGATTCGGCGGAGGAAAGCCCGACGGCGATCCTCACCCAACTGCCCGGCGTCAACCACGAGCTGGAGCTGCTGTCCGGGCTCCTGCTCGACTCGAACACGGCCGAATCGGAATTCCGGCGGGGCCGTGAGCGGGAATTCCTGGCCGCCTGTGCCGGAGAACCCAATGCCGTGGCGGCTGTGGCCGGGTGGAAGGAAGTCCAGGGCCGCGGCCCGTGGCAGATGGTCACGGTACTCGATGCGGACGGCTGGGCCAGCGGACCGGACCCCATCGCCTCCACCCTGATCCACCGGTCCACCGCACTCCAGGCCACGGTGGGGGTGGACGCCGCCCTCTTCAGTGCCGGCACGGAGACACATTCGGTGGTGCTGTTCCGCGAATCGACCGGCCGGGCCAACCATGCCCAGGTCCTGGTGCACTACCAGCTGGAGCTGGCCAAGCGCTCCGGCCGCCCGGTGCACCGGATCATCCTGGGGATCAGCGAAGGCTTCGCCAAGACGCGCCAGCTCTCCGAGGCATACCGGCAGTCACGGATGGCGGCCCAGGCCGCCGCGGTGGATCCCCAATTGGGCGAGCTGGTGGACTGCAGGGCCACCGGCGTGTACCAGCTGCTCGCGTCCGCCGGGGGAGGGGTGGGTGCCTGGGCCGACTCGGGCTCGGTGTACTTCCGGATGCTCGAGGACCACGACCGCAACGGCGAGCTCATTCCCGTCCTGGAGCTGCTCTACGACAATGACGGCTCAGTCCAGGATGTAGCGACCAAGCTCCACCTGCACCGCAGCAGCATCTACAACAGGCTGGGGCGGATCCGGCAGCTGCTGGGGGTGGATCCGCTGAAGGGGATGCCCCGGCTGGAACTGCACGCCGCCCTCAAGATGCGGCGGTGGGCGGCGCGGCCCAGGATTTGATGGCCGCCGCCACCTGCCGCGGGCGCACGTGCTGGACCACGTGGCCCGCCCGGGGAATCTCCACGAAGCTTCCCTCCGGCACCACCTCGGAAAGCCGGAGCGACCAGTCGGCGCCTGCCACCTGGTCGTGGTTACCGCGCAGCACCAGGACGGGCACATTGATGCCGGCCAGCCGCCGTTCCGTGGGGTAGGCCATCATCACGGGGAGCTCGGTGAAGTACCAACGCGGCCCGCAGCGGAAGTAGTCCGAGAAGACGAGCCAGTTGGAGGACGCGTTTTCGCGGAGGAGGGCGTCCAGGAAAAGCGCCAGCCCCTGCCGCCGCACGCTTCGGTACCGGGATTCCACCACCGGCCCCATGAGTACCAACCGGTGTGCCTGCCCCGGGGCGTAGAGGGCGGCTTCGATGGCGAACTGCACGCCCATGGAATGTCCCACCAGGATGTAGGAACCAATGCCGCTTGCTTTCAGGGCCTGGGCGATGAAGGCGCCATGGTCGGCAACGGACAGCTGCCGCTCCGGCCTGGGCGTCCCGGCGAAGCCCGGCAGGTCCAGCGAATAAGTTGGGGCAACGGCGGCGAGTTCGCCGTGGAGGCGCCGAAGGTAGCGGTGGGAGACGCCGATGCCGTGAATGAGGACATAGGCGGGCCCTGCGGGGGCTCCGGCAGCGTCCGGCCCGGGAGGGGGCGTCCCGTCAGCCCAGAAGATGCGGCCACGTAAACCGTTTGCTTCCACGTCGGCGGAGCGAAGCGCAACGTCTTTCCGTAGCCGCGGCCACGCCATGCGGGGCCGCACTACCCGGCCGTGGGGGGGGGGGGGGGGGGGGGGGGGGGGGGGGGGGGGGGGGGGGGGGGGGGGGGGGGGGGCGCGCGGCCCGCCGCGGCCGGGGGGCGCG